>DGTC01000020.1 GCA_002394205.1 Lachnospira sp. UBA4346
GTTGTGCAAAGTATGGTGTAAAATGCGTTACTTATAACTTTATGCCTGTCTTTGA
Organism: Lachnospira sp. UBA4346; assembly: GCA_002394205.1. Taxonomy (GTDB): domain Bacteria; phylum Bacillota; class Clostridia; order Lachnospirales; family Lachnospiraceae; genus Lachnospira. The sequence continues at coordinate 56 of DGTC01000020.1, forward strand.
CTGGACAAGAACACAGCTTGATAAAGAAGCAGCAGACGGTTCAACAAGCCTTGTTATGTATTGGGAACAGATGAAAGGTCTTGATCCGTTAAAGGATGATATTCACCTTCCGGGTTGGGATTCCAGTTATACACAGGACGAAGTTCGTCAGTTAATTATGAAGTATCAGGAATTAGGAGAAGAAGGACTCTGGGATAATATCAAATATTTCTTAGAGAGAGTCATTCCGGTAGCAGAAGAATGTGATGTTGTGATGGCACTTCATCCGGACGATCCTCCATATCCAATCTTCGGACTTCCAAGAGTTATTACATGTGAAAAGAACATTGATAGATATTTGTCAATCGTAGACAGTCCATCGAATACCATGTGTCTGTGTACAGGTTCATTAGGTTGTTCCCCAGACAATGATATTCCAGCGATGGTTCGTAAATATTCCGAAATGAAGAGAATCGGATTTATGCATTTAAGAAATGTCAGAATCTTAGAAGATACATCCTTTGAAGAATCAGGACATTTGACAAGAGAAGGAAGCCTTGATATGAATGCCATCGTAAAGGCACTTGTAGAGACAGGATTTGACGGCTACTTCAGACCAGACCACGGAAGAATGATCTGGGGCGAAACAGGCAAGCCGGGATATGGACTGTTTGATAGAGCGTTGGGAAGTGCGTATATCAATGGATTAGTGGAAGCCAATGGTGGTGTGATTGAGCGCTAAATCGGGTGATTGACGGACGTTGGTGTGGGAGATATTTATCGGAAAACAGTGGCGGACGGACGCCGATTGGAAAAATGAATTTTTTTGAAAGTTCAAAACTCGCCTACGGCTCAGACAGTTGAACTTATCAAAATAAATTATTTTCCCAATCGTCTGGGATTCGCTACATGTCAGTTGTCGAAGAAATCTTCCCATACCAACTGAGCGTGCGAGAATGTGGTTCGGATTTAGCGGTCAGGGGAAGAAGTGAGAGGTAGGCGAACGGACGCCGATAGTGAAAATGAATTTTTTGAAAGTTCAAAACTCGCCTACGGCTCAGACAGTTGAACTTATCAAAATAAATTATTTTCCCAATCGTCTGGGATTCACGGTATGTAAGTTGTCGAATGAATCCTGCCCACACCAACTGAGCGAGCGAGAATGCAGTCTGGATTTAGCGGTCAGGGGAAGAAGTGAGAGGTAGGCGGACGGACGCCGATAGTGAAAATGAATTTTTTTGAAAGTTCAAAACTCGCCTACGGCTCAGACAGTTGAACTTATCAAAATAAATTATTTTCCCAATCGTCTGGGATTCACGGCATGTAAGTTGTCGAATGAATCCTGCCCACGCAAACTAAGCGAGCGAGAATGTGGTTCGGATTTAGCGGTCAGGGGAAGTGCGTGTGGAGGGTAGGCGTATGGCGCTGCGCTGATACGCCTACCTATTAGATAAGTTGAAAATTTCAGAATAAGTTATTTTCTCAATCGTTTAAATATAGCGAAGCACAGGACAAGGCACATTCATTTATGTCAGACAGTTGTGAGGCTTTCGTCGGGAGCTTTCGAGTAGCGTTGCCACCAAGCGAACTGTTTGAGCCGAAGGCGAGTTTTCGCGACTGGCAACAAAACAGCGTGAGGAAGCGAGCAGAAAACGCAGCATGTCTGGCAGGAATGAGATGTGACTTGCCCGTCCGATTTTTAAAGAATTTAAATTTAATCAAGCATGTGCCATTGTAGGAGGATACGCAAATGGCACATATCAAACAGGCAGTATCCTCAGAAATGGAGTATAGTATGAATCAGTTACCATTAAATGTAGATTATTCAGGAAAAGTAGTTGTTGTTACTGGTGCAGGCGGCGTGTTGTGTGGAGATATGGCACGTGCATTTGCACAGGCAGGCGCAAAGGTTGCATTGCTTGACTTAAACGAAGAAGCAGTAACGAAATTATCAGATGAACTCAATGCAGCCGGTTTTACAACAAAGGGATATAAGGCAAACGTATTAGAACCGGAAATGTTAGAAGAAGTACATAAGCAGGTACTTGCAGACCTCGGTGCATGTGATATTCTTGTCAATGGTGCAGGTGGAAATAACCCTCGTGCAACAACAGACAATGAATACCAGCATGAAGCAAAAGAAGGACAGAAGACATTCTTTGATTTGGATGCAGCAGGTGTCGATTTCGTATTCAAATTAAACTTCCAGGGAACATTAATCCCAACGCAGGTATTTGCAAAGGATATGGTTGACAGAAAGTCAGGAACAATCTTAAATATCTCATCTATGAATGCATATACACCATTGACAAAGATTCCAGCATATTCCGGAGCAAAGTCCGCAATTTCTAACTTCACACAGTGGCTTGCAACATATTTTGCAGGAACAGGAATCCGCTGCAACGCAATCGCACCGGGATTTTTGGTATCAAATCAGAACCGTGCATTGTTATTCAACGAAGATGGAACACCAACAGCGCGTTCAGAAAAGATTTTAAGAAATACACCAATGAATCGTTTCGTAGATAGTGATGAATTGCTTGGTGGCGTATTATTCTTATGTGATGATAAGGCGGCAAGCGCAATCACAGGTGTTGTACTTCCGATTGATGCAGGATTTTCAGCTTATTCAGGTGTATAATTTTCGGATAGAGCATTGCTTAAAGTTCAATAATTCCATAGGTATTCCACTGCAATCTAACATCTAAGTAGCGGGATAAAAATATATTTTGTAAATTCAATAACGGTCTTATTCTAATGCGAATCATAATCTTAGTAAATTTAGATAGGACATAAGGCGATATGCGCCTTCAGAAAAGAAGATTGCGACAGGCATTGCTTGTGGGGTAATCTTCTTTTTTGTTCATAGGATTTAGGTGTCAAAAGGTGCATTAGATGTTTCAAGGTGTCAAATTAATTGCACGAACTTTAAATATAAATTCCGCTGTAAACGAATCTCTAAGAACTACCAGCTTAAATTTCAGTAAGGGTTTTACTTCTGGGAAATTCTAGAAGCTGGAATTTTATTTCATTAAGAAATAAAACACTCCGTGAGGATGCGCACGTGTGCAAATGGAAACTTCTTTCTAATATGTTTATAAAATATAAACGTGTATTCTTTACAGTCAGACACAATTCGCTTATAATGAAGCTAATAAATAATGTTGGACCATCGGAGGTACCGATTCGATAAGAAATCAAGGGCCGGAGAAGATGCAGGTTGAGATACCTGTTACCTTTTCCGGCTCGTTTTTTATTTTATAGTCGGGTGGCAAAGATGCCGTAAAATATGCATTGGTGGAGAATTACAAATTTAACAGTCCAATGCCTTTATGTATGGTCTGTCAGAAGGGGAAAAGAATGAAAATTGGATTGTCAGAACATTTTAATTATCAGAAATTGATTCGATTTACGATACCTACTATTGTAATGATGGTATTTACATCAATTTATGGTGTTGTAGATGGATTATTTGTATCAAATGTTACAGGAAGTATTGCATTTGCAGCAGTCAACTTGATTATGCCTTATATTATGATTCTTGGCGCAGTCGGATTCATGATTGGAACGGGTGGAAGTGCATTGGTATCGGTGCAGTTGGGGATGAAGCAGCAGAAGCGTGCAAATGAATATTTTTCGATGCTGATGTATTTATTAATGGTTGCAGGACTTCTTCTGGCAATGTTCGGTGCGGTTACGATGCGTCCGGTTACGCTTTTGTTAGGTGCGGATGAGAACATGGTTGAATACTGTGTGTTGTATGGAAGAGTGTCCATGATTGGACTGCCATTTTTCATATTGCAAAATAGTTTTCAGAGTTTTATGGTTGTAGCAGAGAAACCACATATGGGACTAGGTGTTTCGATTGCCGCAGGATTTACGAATATGGTGTTGGATTTTGTATTCGTCTATGTATTTCGATTGGGTGTTATTGGAGCGGCATTGGCGACTGGGATGAGTCAGGCAGTTGGTGCATTGGTGCCTTTGGTCTATTTTATGCGAAAGAATACATCACAATTGCAGTTTGTACGGACAAAATTATTATGGCGTGTGATTGCAAAAGCATGTACAAATGGATCTTCTGAGATGATTACGAATCTGTCAATGAGCGTTGTTAATATGCTCTATAACTTGCAGTTGATGAAGTATGCAGGGGCAAATGGTGTGGTTGCATATGGTGTTATCATGTATGTGGGATTTATCTTTGCAGGGACGTATATAGGATATTCTGTCGGTTCTGCGCCGCTTGTGGGGTATCAGTATGGTGCAAAAAATACCGCAGAACTTCAGAACCTATTCAAACGAAGCATCAAGCTGATTCTTGTAGCTTCCGTTACCATGACATTGTGCGCAGAAGCCTTATCTGGAATTTTAGCAGGAATTTTTGTAAGCTATGATGTAGAATTGCTGGCAATGACAAGAAATGCCATTCGCCTGTTTTCCCTATCCTATTTTATCAGCGGATTCAATATTTATGCATCCTCCTTTTTTACGGCACTCAATAATGGCGTGGTGTCGGCGTTGATTTCATTTTTAAGAACATTTGTATTCTTGGTAGCAGGAATCTACATAGTGCCAATCTTTTTGGGGTTAAATGGAATCTGGCTGGCGGTGGTATTTGCAGAAGGATTATCATTGGTGATTAGCATTGCGTGTATCGTGTGTAATCGCAGAAAATATCAGTATTATTAAGAAGGAGATAGAGGTATGAAACAGGTAGGAACGAAAACAATTACAACAAAACGGCTGGTGCTTCGTCCATTTACCATGGAGGATGTGCAGAGTGTTTATGAAAATTATGGGAGTGATCCATTGGTAAATCAGTATATCAGTTTTGCACCATGTGCGAATCTGGAATCAGCGAAAGAATTTATTGCGATGCATACACAGCAGTATGAAATCAATCCTGCATTTTATGGCTGGGCGGTCACACTTGATGGAATGGTTATTGGTTCGATTGGGTTATTTGATGTGGATGAAGATAGTGACCAATGCGAGTTGGGGTATAGCATTGGAAGTAAATGGTGGGGACAAGGATATGCGACCGAGGCTGGATGTGCCATTGTGACATATGCTTTTGAACAAATCGGTGCGCACCGTGTCTATGCATCGCATCATATTGATAATTTAGCTTCAGGCCGTGTCTTAGAAAAAATCGGGATGCACTACGAAGGAACGATGAAGGATGCACAGAAAAATGCAGATGGTTCGTATAGTGATTTGAAATTGTATGCAGTGGTGTACAACAATAGGGGGTTATAAGAAGAATTGCGAATCGCACTGCGTAATGTAGTGGGATGCCACAAGGAAACTTTTAACCTAACGGACGGGAAAGAGCCATATCATTATTGTCAAACATGCTTCGATTCCTGCTCACTTCCTCGCGTTTATTATGGGCAGTCGCGAAAACTCGGGGCAAGCCCCTCAAACAGTTCGCTTTGTGCCCATGCGACTCGAAAGCTCCCTACGGAAGCCTTGCAACTGTTTGTCAACAATGAATGTCTCTTTCCCTGTGTATCTTAGAATGTAAATGGTCGTTAAATCTTTCACCATTGTACATTCGATTAAAAACAAATACTTTCCGAACACAGACGTATACTAAAAAACACACGAATGAAATAACACACAGCAAACGAACAATTGAAAAGAAAAGTTCATATCCGTTTGAATCGCAATTAATTACATTCGTTAAAGATACCACTACGGAATTCCAACAACCTGCCGTCCACACCCACGTCGGCAGGTTTGTGGCGATGCCGTAAGTAGATACGCATTGGAGAATACCCTGATTGAATGAAACACAGCAAGCAGGAAAATATTATTTGGATGACTGCAACATGTTTGAGCCGTAGGCGAGTTTTGCGTTTCTACCCAAATTCATCTTTCCATCTCTTCGTCCGTTAAAGCAATCCACTAGGAATAACCAATACAGTCCAACAGCCACCACCCCCAAAGGTTTGTGGCGATGCCGAAAGTAGCTATGCACCGGAGAATACCCTGCCTAAGTGAAACTCAGCACAGCGGAAAAATAATTTATTTTGAAAGTTCAACTGTCTGAGCCGTAGGCGAGTTTTGAACTTTCAAAAAAATTCATTTTTCTAGCAGTGCGTACGTATGTCACAAAATTTCCGTTATCTATCAGGCAGAGTTCCTCCACAAACCGAAATTTATCAGAGTTTACAAATTTAATAAAAAATTAGCACTCAACACTTGACAGTGCTAACAATAAGTGCTATAACATAGTCAACGAAGGAGAGAACAAGAAGATTTGAAAGAATTTTCAAAGAAAAATTGTTCCCCTACCTCCGCGAAGTAACGTAACGGTTGACATTTAGCAAGAGCGTGAAAAGGAGGAATGACGTATGTTAATGCCTAGTATTTTTGGAGAAAACTTATTTGATGATTTCTTTGGAGATTTCCCATTCTTTGATGAAAGAGATATGAGAAATGCCGAAAAGAAGCTGTATGGCAAGAAGGCAGGAAAGCTGATGAAGACAGATATTAAGGAATTGGACAATGGTTATGAACTGATTATTGACCTTCCGGGATTTGCAAAGGATGAAGTAAAGGCTTCGCTTGAAAATGGATATTTGACCATCAGTGCAGCGAAAGGACTAGATAAAGACGAACAGGAAAAGGACACCGGCAGATATATTAGAAGAGAGCGTTATGCAGGTGCATGCCAGAGAAGTTTTTATGTGGGAGAAGAAGTCACACAGGAAGAGATTAAGGCCGAGTTTAAACATGGTATCTTGAAGCTGTTTGTTCCAAAGAAGGAAGTTAAGAAAGCAGTTCCTGAAAATAAGTATATAGCAATTGAAGGTTAAAAGAATCGAGGCGAATCATTATGTCAGATAAGAATCCAAAGCATCCAATGAAGAAGAAAAAGGATAAAGAAAAGAAAATTAAAAAGAAACATATTTACGAATAACTTATGAGTAATCAATAAATGAGAGGCGAATTCAGATGTGAGAGCATTTGGATTCGCCTTGTTCTTGTATTACAACAGTAAAATTGGTAAAATTAGGAGTGATTCAGGTCAATGTTTGATAGGATTTCTGTAAGGAAACAAAAGGGTAGCAAACGCAATTTGACAAATACAGAGTAATGGCGAAAGAAAGGAACAAAAGTATGGCAACAAGAGCAGAGATAGCAGTAGAAAATAAGATGAATGGAATGAATTGTGCACAGGCAGTCGCATGCGCATTTGCAGATAAGGTTGATATTGATAAAGAAACTTTGCTTGCATTGACACAGACCTTTGGAGTAGGGATTGGTGCGACAATGGAGGGAACTTGCGGCGCAATTGTTGGTGCAAATGTAATTTTAGGACTTGCAGGAAAGGATGATACAAGACCTGTAAATATGAAAAAGGCAGGGGAATTGCTTCGTACATTTCAGGCGCAGAATGGGGCGGTAACCTGTAAAGAATTAAAAGGAATTGGTACAGGCGTTGTACTGCGCGAGTGTAATGACTGCGTTGCAGATGCAGCAAATTTTTTAGAAAAATTAATTTAGGCTTCTTTCTTTCGGATATAAGAAATATATTCCGCACCCCATACGCCAAGTGCGTCAATTACCGGCTGGAATTTTTCGCCGATGGGACTTAGACAGTACTCAACTTTTGGCGGAATCTGGGAATATTCAGTTCGGATAATCAAGCCTTCGGCTTCGAGTGTTTTTAACTGACGGGATAATGTTGTATGCGTCATATCTTCGGGCATAAGACGCTGTAATTCATTAAAACGGACATTTGGATGTTCGGAAAGCAGATACAATATATAAAGTGACCACTTACCGGTCAGGACTTTCTGCGAAGTTACATAAGGGCATCTGCCGAATAAATTCGTGTTAGGCATAGGTATTTCCTTTCTAATTTAAAATTTTATTTTTACGAAAATGACAATCATATGAGGGACATTTGTAATTATACATATGCTCAGGTGTATTTGTCAGGACGATGTTATCTTTATAGGTATCACAAAAGATACCGGTATCATAAAATATCGTACTTGTAAAAATGATTCTTTTCTATATAATGAGAGTATAACAAAGAAAATGAAAAAGTCAATGAAAGGAGTTCACTTATGAACGAAGTATTAGAATTTTTAAAGAGCTGTGGAACATTTTATCTTGCAACGGTTGAAAACGACCAGCCTCGTGTACGTCCGTTTGGCGCAGTATGTGAATTTGAAGGCAAGCTCTATATTGTTACAAACAACCAGAAGAATGTATATAAGCAGATGTTAGACAATGCAAAGGTTGAGATTTGCGGAATGAGCAAGGGTAAATGGATTCGTGTTGCAGGCAAGGCAATTCACGATGACAGAAGAGAAGCAAGAGTTGCTATGATGGATGCAAATACAGCTTCATTAAGCAGCATGTATACAGTAGATGACAATTTGATGGAAGTGCTGTACTTAGAAGATGCAACAGCTACAATCCACTCCTTCACAGAAGAACCAAAGGTAATTACATTCTAGGAGTTCGGGAATTCGGAAAGTAGAAATTATCAGATATTTAGAAAAATGAAATGATATAGGTTACAAATAAAGAGGTTGAGCTTCATTCACACAAATCAGCAATCGTGTTTGTGGATTGAGGAAACCTCTTTTTTGTATGTAACGGACTATTTGGCCGGCGTACAATTCTGATGTGTCAATTTAACGCCGTAACATTTTAAATAAATAAAGTATATACGCAAAAAATAGCTGTCTTTGTATAGGAAAAATGGTACAATAAGAGAGATGCCAATGAAAGATTGACGGAGGAAGTTATGGGTACAAAAGAACATACAAAGCATTTTGCGAGCCATTGGGGATTTGTATTATCTGCAGTAGGCTCTGCAGTAGGTATGGCAAATGTCTGGGGATTCCCGGCAAAGTTAGGCGCAAATGGAGGCGGCGCATTTTTGGTCGCTTATTTAATATTTATTGTGTTATTTAGTGTGATTGGTTTATCAGCGGAGTATGCAATTGGAAGAAAGGCACAGACAGGTACGTTAGGAGCATATCGCCATGCATGGGCGAGCCGTGGAAAGAAGTTTGAGAAAGTCGGAGCAGTGATTGGATGGCTGCCGCTTGCAGGTTCTATGTGTATTGCAATTGGATATGCTGTTATTATTTCTTATGTGTTAAAAGCATTTGCAAGTTCTGTAAGTGGTTCGCTTATGCATGTAGATACATTGGAGTGGTTTTCTTCATTTTCGACAACATCTTATTCGGTTGTAATTTATCATGTCATTGTTGTCGTGGGAACGCTGCTTACATTATTACTGGGGGCATCAAGTATTGAAAAAACAAACAAGATTATGATGCCGGTATTTTTTGTAATTTTTGCAATTCTTGCCGTACGTGTAGGATTTTTGGATGGTGCGATTCGAGGATATCAGTTTATGCTGCATCCGAAGTGGTCAGAATTAGCAGACCCGATGGTATGGATCTGGGCGATGGGACAGGCATTTTTCTCATTGTCGGTAACCGGCAGTGGAATGGTTGTCTATGGAGCGTATCTGAAAAAGGATGTTGATGTGGTCGGAACAGCAAAGCAGACGGCACTGTTTGATACAATTGCAGCGATGGTTGCAGCATTGGTTATCATTCCGTCTTGTTTTGCATATCAGCTGGATATTGGAGCAGGTCCTTCCTTATTATTTGTTACATTACCGCGTATTTTGCAGGATATTCCATTTGGTCGTGTATTTGCCATTATTTTATATGCAGCAATGATTTTCGCAGGGGTAAGTTCTTTGCAGAATATGTTTGAAGCAGTTGCGGAATCGTTATTACATCGTTTTCCGAAGCTCAATCGTAAGATTGTATTAGGAATTTTGTGTGTGATTTGTCTTGGAACAGGTCTTAACATGGAGGCAATCTCTAGTTGGGGACCTTGGATGGATATCGTATCTATTTATATCATTCCAATTGGTGCTGCACTTGGTGCAATTAGCTGGTTCTGGGTCATGAAAAAGGATGATTTACTTGCAGGCATCAATGAAGGTGCAGAAAAGAAGCACGGCAATCTGTGGTATTACATCGGTTGTTTTGTATTTGTGCCTTGTACATTGATTCTGTGTGCAGTCGCCTTATTTATGCAGGTTGCTTTTTAGGGAAATGCGTAAATTCATATCAGTGAAACAAAATGATATAAATTAGGAATCTGACAATGAGAGAAAGTAAAAGAAACCTGGGGGAGAAATATAAGTAAAGGGGGACTTTCTATGTTAAATGATTATCAGATGGCCTTTCTTTCAATGGAAATGGTGTATATTGTTGTTGTATCGTTTCTTGCATTTAAAACAAATAAAAATATAGGGCGAATGGGTGAAATCAGGCATTTTAGAACGATGCAGATGTTATTTTTGATAGAAGCCTGCGCACAGATATTTTGGGTGCTTGGTGATGCCAGAGTGATTCAGATTGGAATTGGCGGAAACTGGGTGGTTAATATGACATATTCAATTGCATTTGCGATGTGTATGTATCAGTGGCAGCGGTTTATTGCAGAAAAGGTGCGATACCAGAAAAATAGCCGTTTGGCGTTTTATACAATTCATATTCAGACAGTGGTTGTAATCATCCATATAATACTGCTGTTGACATCAGTATGGACCAAATGGATATTTTATGTTGATTCTACGGGAACGTATATGCGGGGAAATATGTTCTGGATGAATATATGTTGCTGTTACAGTCATTGGATAAGTACAACATTATTGATATTTGTATATAGAAGTAATGCAGAAAGAATGGTGAGGTATCAGCTGAATCAATTCATGATAAGTTCTATACTTCCGCTGGTTGGTGGAATATTACAGCTGTTTGCATACAACATTCCATTTTTGGAATCTACGGTTATGTTAGGCATTTTGTTTATGTTTAACATTTTGCAGGAAGAACAGATTAAGACAGATGCATTAACCGGATTAAATAATCGTGCACAGTTTAATGCGACATATGAGAAGATGTTGAATCAGGCAGATGTTGCACCGTTTTTGATTTTTGTTACAGATATAGATGGATTTAAGAAAATCAATGATACGTATGGACATTTAGCAGGGGATCAGGCACTGGTTATGACAGCAAAGCAGCTCAAACAATTAGAGCGCAAGTATTCATCCTTACAGGTGTATCGTTATGGTGGAGATGAGTTTGTGATGTTGGTATTAGAAAAAGATATTCCAAATGCAGATCAGTTTCAGATAGAAATCAACAAAATGTTGTCGCAGGCACAGCATGAGAATGGACTGGGATTTACAGTGCATTTTAGTATCGGATATCAGGAAATTGTAAGTAAAGATACAGATGCATTAAAGGCATTTGGCAATGCAGATAATATGCTTTATCGAGTGAAAAATGAAAGAAAACAAAAGCATATACAAAATAAATAACATTAAACAAAAGTCCCGTCAGTATGGTCACTGACGGGATGTTTGTATTTATCAGATGCATTGTATGATAGATATTTGAAAATACCGTATAAACTTATACATTTGTAAAGTTTGCAGATTCAGCCTGTAAATCATCAGAGGCAGTCTTTGTTTCAGTCATCTGATCATTTACAGAGGAAAGGGACTGTACTAAGGAGTCAACATTGACAGCGGCATCTGATACGCCGGTTGCGCTTTCTTCGATTGCGTGATTAATACCGGATATGGCATCGGAAATCTGCATCATACGTTCCTGAACAACCTTTGTTTCTTCTGCATATTTCATCATGACATCATTAATATGTGTAGCATCAGCATTATATTGTTTACCGCCCTCTACAAAGGCTTCATAGTCACGAATTACATTTTCATTAATATATGTAATGATTTTTGTAGAAGCATTGACAAGCTCATTGACAGAAGAGATAACCTGTTCGTTAATAACCTGAATGTTATTGGCTGTATCACGGCTTGAATCTGCGAGTTCCCGAATTTCATCAGCAACGACGGCAAAGCCTTTTCCGGCTTCTCCGGCTCTGGCAGCTTCAATGGACGCATTGAGGGCGAGCAGATTTGTCTGGTTGGAAATACTTAAAATATCTGTTGTTAATTGTGCTACCTTCTGTACGCTCTTGCTGTTTTCGAGTGCCGTATTCATTTCAACTGTTATATTATTAACAATCTCAGTAGTGTTTCGCATGTTTTCAGTTGCAACCTGCTCTAATTCAGTTGCATGCTCTTTCATTGTCTGTGTATATTTTGAAATATTTGAGGATTCATCTGACATATATTCTACCTGTGACTGTGCAGAAGCAGTATTGTTATTTACATCAGTTGTTGTTGCAGAGATTTCCTCCATTGTTGCAGACAATTCTTCCATAATGGCAGAAATATCATTTGCATTGTCACTGGATGCGTTTACATTGGAAGCAACATTTCCAACAACGGAATCGAGTGTTGAAGTATTGCGGATAATATTTGCCATGATAGACTGTAATGCTTCAATAAAATGGTTGATACCGACAGAAGAAGCACCGATTTCATCACCACTGCGAATTGGAAGACGTTTTGTTAAATCGCCTTTTCCATTCTGGATATCAGAAATAATTGCCTCTAATAAGCGTGTCTGCGTCTTTAAAGGTTTTACGATTTCAAAGTATGCACAGAAACAGGTTAAGGCAAAAATAATATCAACGAGAAATAACATAAAATAAGCAATGTTACGGCTGGTTTTATAGGTGTGTTCCTGGCTTTCAGCATGTTCAAAGATACGTTCATCATTATGTGAAACGAGTTGTTCGATATTTCCGGTAACGCCATCAGACCATTTTGCCATGGCAACATTGGCTTTTGCGGCAGTGGCAATTGGATCATTGTCTTTTACGGCAGTCTGCATGATGCCCATTAATTCTGCCTGCGCACCCTGCAAATTGGTACGGATATCTTCTAATAATTTCTGATCCTCAGAATCAAATGAATTCTTGAGGTTTAAAAGAACATCTTCCTGATGCTGAATACTTTCCTGAGCTTCTGCAAGTTCTTTTTGTGCATATGCCTGTAATTCTTTATTGGTTGGATCAAGAATATACGCTAAGCATACTTTCTGTGCACGTTCATACTGTAAGTTGATGACGTCAAGTGCGACGATGGTATTAATTCCATCGGATGAAATGGATTCACTTGAAGTCTGATTCTTTTTTAGTGCAGACTGTAAAACGAGTAATCCGGTCGTAGATACGATACCAAGAAGCAGAACAGGGATTAATAGTTTTACAAAAATACTGACGTTACGAATTTTTTTCGTGTTTGTTTTTGATGTTTTTTCTTTCATATGTTCTCCTTTGACGTTATAATATATAATTACGGAATATATAATATCAATGCAGGGTTTGTATTCTTAAAGAAATATAAATGCTTTATTGAAATATAATCGGTAATTATTTTCTGGAAAAAGAATACAGTTCGTTCACAAAAAATGCAATATATAAGAAATGAAATTATTTCAAATTATTTAAGAAAAATTTCATCATTGTTTTTACAAAAAAATCCGATATAATTATGAATTGTTCATTTATTAAAAACCTCTTGCAGTTGTTACGATATAGAATATGCTACAGAAGTTCGCATTTTGTGAGGGACGTTTGATACTGCGCTAAGATTTGGCGCAAAGAGAAAACAGATAAAAAATAAGGAGAAACGTATGAAGAATGTATCGAGATTAATCAATATCCCCGTTTTAATTGTCGGTCTTATTTTATCTACCGTAATTACCGGTGTAAGTGGTATGAATGATAGAGAAACGACACGTAAGAAAGTGGAGTATTTAGCAGAGTCTAAGTTATCCGCCGTCGAAGTGACGATTGATGATTATACGTATCTGACGGAGTCATTAGGACTGGTACTTCAGGAAACAAGAGGCAGTATTAACGATTTTGATACACTTGCAGAAAGTATTTTTCAAAATAAGACAGCGATAAATAGTATTCAGCTCGCACCACAGGGAGTTGTAGAATATATTTATCCGGAAAAAGGAAATGAAGCAGGTAAGATTAATTTATTTGAAGAACCGGACAGAAGAGATGAAGCCATCCGTGCAAGAGATACCGGAGAAACAATTATTGCAGGACCGTTTGAATTGCGTCAGGGCGGAATAGGGATTGTTGCAAGAAAACCGGTGTATATTATAGATGAATCGGGCGAAAAAACCTTCTGGGGTTTTAGTATTGTTGTATTAAATGTAGATACGATTTTAAAAGAAGCGGGTGTAGATGTATTAGATGATTTAGGCTATGCATATAAACTTACAGTTACAGATGCGGAAAATAAGACCATTGAAGTAGATTCCTATGGAAATGTATCAAAAGATGCCATACAGGTCGATTTGCAGATTAATCAAAAAGCGTGGAAGTTGGAATTAATCCCATTAAGTGGCTGGACACATTATCTTTCATATCTTTCCGTATTTTTGTTATGTCTGGCAATTACATTTTTGGCAGCTCTGACACAGGGATATATTCGGATGTACAGAGAACTTACGGAAAAATTACAAAAAGATAATTATAAACTTTATGAAGAGTCAACCAGCGATGTGCTTACAGGCATCTATAATCGTCGTGGTGGTGATGAGTGTATGCAGAATCTCTTAGAAAAAGAAAATATAACATCAGGTGTTTTGATAGCACTTGACATAGATAATTTTAAGCATCTAAATGATGTATATGGGCATGAAGCCGGAGATGAGGCATTAAAGCAGTTAGCAGTTGATATGAAAAAAACTTTTGGAGATAATGCAGTATACATTCGTAATGGTGGCGATGAATTTATGATATTCTTAATAGAGCAGAGAGTCACACAATGCAAAGACCGCATCCGTTGGTTGGCAGAGGAAAAACACAGGTTTTATTTCCAAAATAAAAAAATATCATTTGGAATATCTTGCGGATATATGGAATATCCGGAACAGGCTTATACATATCGGGAAATGTCAAGATTGGCAGATACGGCATTGTATAATGTTAAGATGAATGGAAAGAAGGGCTGCGCACAGTATGGAGACTTTATGACGGGAAAGAAGCGGTTCCAGTTGAGTTTCAGTCTGACGGACTTTTTGTCGGGAATGCCGGGAGCAATGATGATTTATCGGGCAGATGCAAAAGAAGAGATTCTCTTTGCAAATGACGGTATGGTGAAATTATTTGACTGCAAGAATTTGGATGAATTTTTAGAATATACAAATGCAAGTTTTAAAAAGGTCGTTAGCCCACAGGACTATGAGCGTGTGGAGCAGGAAATCTGGGATCAGATAGAAAAGAATACAGAAGAATTATCAGATTATGTCGAATATAACATTATCACGGCAAAAGGTGTACAAAAAGAAGTAGAAGACTATGGACATTTGGTGCGTTCAAAGAAAGATGGAGATATTTTCTATGTAATTTTAAATGAAAAACAGAAAAAATAGTGCTGAAATGATTGGGAAAATGTAGATATATTTGGAGTAAAATAAAAGTACGGTGTAATGGTTGGAAGCATTACACCGTACTTTTTTAGAATTATTCACACAGCTTATTCCTGTGTTCTTTTTTTGATGATTTCTTCGTAACGTCGCTGTGAGGCACGTTCCTCTTCTGTCTGTTCAACTTCCGTTTCTTCAATATCATCTAATTGGTTCAATACGTCAAATAAATCAGATGAGTCTAATAAATTGTTATCCATAATAATCTCCATTTCTAATCATATGTTTTGATGAAATAAATTACAGTGTCTCAGCGTCTTGCGGAGCTTTTAACTGTGAAAAGAAGTCTTCTAAACGGGTAAAGGTCTTTGTTAAAACAACGGCTTCTTCATCGGTAAGATCCTGCATAATGCTGTCAATCATATTTTTGTGAAACTGCATATGATGCGCATAGGCAGACAGACCTTTCGGAGTCAGGGAAGCATAGACGATACGCCGGTCTTTTTCGCTCCGGTTACGGACAACATATCCTTTTTTGACAAGACCGTTGATCCCGGTGGTTAAAGTGCCCATTGTAATGCCGAGAAGTTTAGCAATTTCAGACATTTTCTTAGGCTCCTGTATGCCGACTGCTTCGATGATATGCATATCAGTAACAGATATATCCTTAAATTCCTCCGTAATTAATGCCTTCTCTTCAATTCCGAGAACATCATTAAACAGTGTTACTAAAACAGAATTGAGTGTTTCATAAGTATTGCTCATAATTAACTCCATTCCTCATACTTGCAAACTATATTCATATTATAATGGAAATGTAGGGGGATTGCAACACGGACTGATACAAAATCAAAACTCTCGATTGCAATTTGTAAGAATATGTAGTACCATTAAAAAGGAGTTTTAATGCAATTCGCAAATAGCTGTGATATATGTTATATGCTGTGAGAATTGCATTTGGAAATAGTAAATAAAAGGTACGGGTTGGGTACAAAAAGGAGAAGACATGAGATTTATAGCAATTGGAGAATTAATGTTAAGATTGTCTCCACCGAATTATGAAAAGATGGTTACAACACATAATTTTGTTGTCAACTACGGTGGTGCAGAAGCAAACGTAGCAGTATCACTTGCCAATCTTGGTGTAGACAGTACGTTTTTTACAGTACTTCCGGACTCAGATTTGGGGAAGTCTACAATCAATTATCTCAAGGCGAATGATGTACATACGAAGCACATTATCAAAGCAGATGGTAGAATGGGGCTGTACTATCTTGAAGAAGGAATTTCTGTAAGAGCATCACAGGTAATCTATGACAGAGAGAACTCTGCATTTGCAGAATATGATTATAAGGATGTAGACTTTGAGAATATTTTAAAGGATTATGACTGGTTACATTTGAGCGGTATTACACCAGCTCTTTCTTATAACTGTCGTAAGATGATTGATATGGCAGTAAAGGCTGCAAAGAAGTTAGGACTTACAGTTAGTTTTGATCCGAACTTTAGAAGTACGCTCTGGTCATTTGAGACGGCAAGAGACGTACTCAGTAAATATCTTCCATATGTAGATGTTTTGATTGGTATTGAACCGATTCATTTATACAGAGAAGATGGAACAGATGTAAAGGACGGTCTTACCATGGATCCTTCATTCAAGGATATGGATCGTGTATTCCGTGAGATTGACAAGCAGTACCATATGAAGGCAATTGCCAGAACAGTACGTTATGTACATTCAGGAAGTAATAATTCATTGAAAGCATTTTTCTATACCAATGGTGAGACTTACGAAAGTAAGACAATTAATTTCGAGATTGTTGACCGTGTTGGTGGTGGAGATGCATTCTCATCTGGTTTGATTTATGCCTTAATGGAGAATATGGATCCGGAAGATGTTGTCAACTTTGCCGTTGCATCATCTGTAATGAAGCATGCAATCCGAGGCGATACAAATATTACAAGTGTCAGCCAGATTAAGCGTCTGATGAACAATGCATCATTTGATGTGCAGAGATAAGTATTTGTATGGAATTAAATAGAAAATAGTAATTCGCCATTTATACGCAGAAGACAAATAATCTGATGTATAGATGGCGAACTTTTATATTATATAATTATAATTACATAGGAAACTTATTAAAATTGTTGTATTGCATTTATTGTATCGCATTTATTATTTTGCTATACTAAAGGTACTAATATTTGTGGAAAGATAAGGGAAGGGTACGATGGATATTATAGCATTGCAGCCTGGGGCAATTGTTACAATCAAGGCGGTTGGAAAAGAAGATACATTAGAGTTTCAGTCACAAGTTGTCGAGCCATATGGGAATACGATTTTAATTGAAGAAATTCAAAATGCCAATGGAGAGGCGATTGGATTTATGACGGAAAATGTATATCTGGAAATGAGCAGTATTAATAGCAAGAATCTTCCAATTATTTGGAAGAATGTGGAGATTCGTCATGTTCGTCGGGGCAAAAATTTCTATCATCGTGTGATTCAGTCAGAAGGTGGAAAAGTATACAATAGACGAGCGGCATACAGACTGAATATTGATAAAGGTGCAACCATACAGAAAGGCGTTAATGCTGGTGTTATTGATGTATTAATGCATGATGTCAGTACGAGCGGATTTTCGTTTATTACAGAACAGGATTTTGAAGTGTCCGGAACAGATACGATTCGTCTGGTGTGTCAGTATGAGGATTTCAAAATTAATGTGACAGGGGTTCTTGTGCGTAAGCAGTCACTTGCAACAGGAAAAATATTATATGGTGTAAAAATGACCGTCTTGAATCGTCAGTTGGATAAATTTATCATGGAACGTCAAAGACAGAAGGCAAACCTCAATCGGAAGCCGCAGCAGGAAAATCAAAAATAAATGGGGAGTGGCAGATGGAAGAAATAACACAAAAGGTAAAGGCAGAACAGATATTTAGACCGTGTATCTATATTTTAGACCGGTCAGGACAGATACAGGAATATTTGTTGGATAGAACATTGAAAATTGGAAGAACGGTCGGACAGGCGGAAATCGTTATTCCGTCGAAAATTGTTTCAAGAGTTCATGGTGAATTTACATATACAGGTCATGGTGTAAGTTATCGTGATTTGAATAGCAGTAACGGTACATATATTAATGACCGTCTTTATGGCGTGGGAAGTGATTTGCAGGAAAAGGTCTTAGAAGATGGTGATGTATTAAAGATTGATGGGGATATGAAAGACAAATGTCATCCGGAGGCAGTTTTGATTTTGTATCGCACGACGATGGCAACATCTCCTAGATGGGAGCAGATTGATTTATCGGATGATCAGTTGCAGATTGATATTGGAAGAAGCAGCGTGGCAGCACCTACGGCATTTGCAGACAGCAGAATTTCCAGACATCATGCAACATTTTTCTGTGCGGAAGATGGCTGGGCAATCGTCGATCACAACAGTACCAATGGCGTATTTTTAAACAATGTAAAGATTGATGAAGCGGTTTATCTGAAAGAATTAGACAGTGTGCGGATTGTAGATAATATGTTTATTTATATGGATCATTGTTTGATTTACAGTATCAATGAAAGTGAGCCGGTATTACAGAATAACCATTATGAGCCACAGATAGCTGCCCAGACACCGAATGAACCGGTATCGCAGATCATTAAGAGTACGGCAGCACCGGAAGGGGAAAAGCAGATTGGGAACAGTCTGAGTATCAATATCGTTAAGAGAACGGTGAGACATGGTTTTAAAAAACTTACATTGTTAAAGGATATTCAGCTGACGATTAATCCGGGCGAGATGGTACTAATCTTAGGCGGTTCCGGAGCCGGTAAGACCACATTTATGAATGCGGTCATGGGATATGAGAAGGCAACAGGGTATATTAAGCATGGTGATGTCGATATTTATTCACAGTATAATAAGATGAAGTATAATATCGGTTTTGTACCACAGGACGTTCTTCTTCGTGAAAATGATACGGTTTATGAGACACTTTACAACGCAGCCGAGATGAAGATGCCACGTAAGACAACAGTTGCAGAACGTAAGAAACGTGTTGAAGAAGTATTAGATATGGTCAATCTGACACATGTATCAAGCTCGCTTGTGCGTTCTGTTAGTGGTGGTGAGAAGAAGCGTGTTAGTGCTGGTGTAGAATTGGTAGCCGATCCAGGATTATTTTTCCTTGATGAGCCGGATTCCGGTCTGGATGCACAGAGTGCAATGGAATTGATGGATAATTTAAGACAGATTGCCAATGCAGGTAAGATTGTTATGATTATTTCTCATTCGCCGGACAGAGCTGCGAAGTTATTTGATAAGGTTATCGTACTTGCAAAGTCTAAGAAAGATAACAGTGGACATCTGGCATTTTTTGGTTCCGTTCCAGAAGCGAGAAGTTTCTTTGAAACAGACAGCTTAGAGGGCGTTGTATCGAAGATTAACGGCAAGAATGGTCAGGGTGAATTTTTTATTGAAAAATGGGAAAATCAGAAAAAATAATGAAATGAGCAGAATTTATCAGGATATAAAATGGATGTAAAATACATATTTTATCCGATTAGAATGTGAAATAAAAGATAAGGGAGAAACACTATGGGAGAAAACAGAAGCTCACGTCTTGAGCAAATTAAAGTGTATATCGGAAAATGTTTTCGTATTTTCTGGTATGAAAAAGGCTGGAAGGTTGTATTATTTGGTGCAATTATTTCCGCAATTATTGCCTGGGTTCCGGGAGATAAGATGTTTGTAGACAAGGTCAATACAAAGAATGGTTCCTTTGCGATTGTCTGTGCCTGTATTTGGATTGGATTATTTAATTCCATTCAGTCTATTTGCAGAGAACGTAAGATTATTAAGCGGGAACACAGAACAGGCTTACATATTTCATCTTATATTGCAGCACATATGATTTATGAGTTGGTTGTATGTATCTTACAGTCCGTAATTATGGTAATTGCATTGTTGATTTTCCGCAAAGATTTTCCATCAGACGGCGTACTTATGCCGGCAGTGATTGAGATTTTTATTACCTGTCTTTTGGTTATGTATGCATCAGATGTACTTGGGATTGCGGTATCATCTTTTGTTAAGACAGAGAATGCAGCGATGGCGGCAATGCCATTTGTATTGATTATTCAGCTTGTACTTGCAGGAATTATTTTCGAGTTATCAGGCTCTGTAGAGAAGGTATCTACAATTACAGTCAGCCGTTGGGGCGTGCAGGCGTTATCTGCAACAAGTAATATCAATGATATGCCAGATGCATTTACGTTGTTACAGGAAGAAAAGGAAAAGTCTCAGTTAGAAGAAATGGGACAGGAAGTCAACGAACAGGAAATTCGTGACAAGTATATGAAAGAACAGACAGAAGATGAAGAACGTACAGATGAAGCGTTTGACGACAGCAAAGATAATATCTTGCATTGCTGGACAATGCTTGGTGCATATATTCTTCTGTATGGTGCAGTCAGTGTGGTTGCATTGAAGTTCGTTGATAAGGATAAGAGATAATTGTAAAATTTTCATAGAAATGAATGAAAACTGAATAGAAGAATATTGACAGAACGAAAGAAAACGATTAAAATGTGTATACATGCTCTGACGAAGAGAGTAAGATATCTGTAAAAATCACAGCGAGCCGGGACGGTGGAAGCCGGTATGAGTCGCATTTATCTGAAAATCACTTCTAAGCAGCCAAACAGAACGGGTAACACCTATTAAGTGAGGACGGGAATCCCACCGTTATGAGGGACGCATATGCTGGTATGTCGTAATTGGTATTTGGATTTCGGATTTGTATATTCCCTCCGTCGTATCGTTGCGACGGAGGTTTTTTTGTTTACGTACAGATAGCTGGCGTTTTGATTTTTGTATGATCTTGTGATATGTTAGGGCTAAAACAGCACATCCGAAAAATACCTTCATCTATGAAAATACACAGCAAATGATCCGGAGTATATGATTGGCATATATTCCAGATACAACCGATTATAAAAGGTTTCATTTTCGTACGATAGTTATGAAAAAGTGCGAATTTCAAACCATATTTACAAGAGTTACAAATCAGATTCAGAAAAGGAGTGCAAGGTTATGGTATATGATAAAGTATCAGCCGACATGAAGTTCGTCGAAAGAGAACGCGAAGTAGAGAAGTTCTGGAAGGACAATGACATTTTCCAGAAGAGTATTGACAGCCGTAAGGAAGGAGAGACGTATACATTCTATGATGGTCCTCCAACAGCCAATGGTAAGCCACATATTGGTCATGTATTAACACGAGTTATCAAGGATATGATTCCTAGATACCGTACAATGAAGGGGTATCAGGTTCCTCGTAAGGCAGGTTGGGATACACACGGTCTTCCGGTAGAGCTTGAAGTAGAAAAGAAATTAGGTTTAGATGGCAAGGAACAGATTGAAGAATATGGTCTGGAGCCATTTATTAAGCATTGTAAGGAAAGCGTATGGAAATACAAAGGAATGTGGGAAGATTTCTCATCTACGGTTGGTTTCTGGGCGGATATGGATAACCCATATGTAACGTACGAAAATGACTTCATCGAATCAGAATGGTGGGCACTCAAGCAGATTTGGGATAAGAAGTTATTATACAAAGGATTTAAGATTGTTCCTTACTGTCCTCGTTGTGGTACACCACTTTCATCACACGAAGTAGCACAGGGGTATAAGAATGTTAAGGAACGTTCTGCAGTTGTACGTTTCAAGGTTGTCGGAGAAGATGCATATTTCCTTGCATGGACAACAACGCCTTGGACACTTCCATCAAATACTGCATTGTGTGTAAATCCGGATGAGACGTATGTTCGTGTACAGGCAGCAGATGGTTACACATATTATATGGCAGAAGCATTGCTTGATAAGGTACTTGGCGGATTGGCTGTGAAGGCTGGCCAGACAGTAGACGGAAGAACACTTGCAACAGATGAGAATGGCAAGGTGACAGAGAGCCTTAGCGGTGCAGGCGTAGATTATAAGGTACTTGAAACGTTCGCAGGTAAGGACTTAGAGCACAAAGAATACGAAGCATTATATCAGTGTACAGCAGATGCAGCCACAAAGCAGCATAAGAAGGCACATTTTGTAACATGTGACACATATGTAACCATGTCAGATGGTACGGGTATCGTTCATATCGCACCTGCATTTGGTGAAGATGATGCAAAGGTCGGCAGAAATTATGACCTTCCATTCATTCAGTTCGTAGACGGCAAGGGAGATTTGACAGAAGAGACACCATATGCCGGATTATTTGTTAAGAAGGCAGATCCGGAAGTATTAAAGGACTTAGATGCAGAAGGCAAATTATTCGATGCACCAAAGTTTGAACATGATTATCCATTCTGCTGGAGATGTGATACACCATTGATTTACTATGCAAGAGAATCATGGTTCATTAAGATGACAGATCCGGAAGTAAAGAAGAATTTGATTGCCAATAATAAGACAATCAACTGGATTCCTGAGACAATCGGTACAGGACGTTTCGGTGCATGGCTTGAAAATGTTCAGGACTGGGGCATCAGCCGTAACAGATATTGGGGTACTCCATTAAATATCTGGCAGTGTGATGACTGTGGTGAGATGATGTCTATCGGAAGCATTGCAGAATTAAAGGAAAAGGCTGAAAATTGCCCAGACGAAATCGAATTACACCGTCCATATATTGATGCAGTTACTTGCAAGTGTGGCAAGTGCGGCGGCAAGATGAAGAGAGTTCCAGAAGTTATTGACTGCTGGTTTGACTCAGGTTCTATGCCATTTGCACAGCACCACTATCCATTTGAGAATAAGGAAGTATTTGAGCAGCAGTTCCCGGCAAAGTTCATCTCAGAAGCTGTCGATCAGACAAGAGGTTGGTTCTACTCATTACTTGCTATTTCAACATTGTTATTTAACAAAGCACCTTATGAAAATGTTATTGTACTTGGACACGTTCAGGATGCGGATGGACAGAAGATGAGTAAGTCTAAGGGAAATGCCGTAGATCCGATGGAAGCATTGAACCAGCATGGCGCAGATGCAATTCGTTGGTATTTCTATGAGAACTCAGCACCTTGGCTGCCAAACAGATTCCATGATAAGGCTGTTACAGAAGGACAGAGAAAGTTCATGGGTACAATCTGGAACACATATGCATTCTTCGTATTGTATGCAAATATCGATGAATTCGATGCAACAAAGTACACATTGGAATACGATAAACTTCCAGTTATGGATAAATGGATTCTTTCAAAGTTAAATACAGTTGTTCAGACAGTAGATAATAACTTAGATCAGTATAAGATTACAGAGACAGCGAGAATCTTAGAAGACTTCGTTGATGAATTATCAAACTGGTATGTAAGACGTTGTAGAGAACGTTTCTGGGCAAAGGGAATGGAACAGGATAAGATTAATGCATATATGACACTTTACACAACACTTGTTACATTGTGTAAGACAGCAGCTCCTATGATTCCATTTATGACAGAAAGCATCTATCAGAATCTTGTATGCAAGATTGATAAGACTGCCCCAATCAGTATTCATTTGTGTGACTTCCCAGAAGTAAAGACAGAATGGATTGACAAGCAGTTAGAAGAAGAAATGGAAGATGTATTAAACGCCGTTGTTATCGGACGTGCATGCAGAAATGCAACAAATATCAAGAACAGACAGCCAATCGGTCAGATGTTCATTCAGGCACCTTGGAAGTTAGATGATTTCTTCACAGATATTATCGCAGACGAGTTGAATGTAAAGAAGGTAGAATACAAGGACGATGTTCGTGACTTTACATCTTATTCATTCAAGCCACAGCTTAAGACATTAGGACCGAAGTATGGTAAGTTCTTAGGAGAAATCCGTAAGCAGTTAGAAGCGTTAGATGGCAATGCAGCTATGGATTCACTTAATTCAGAAGGCTTCATTACATTGCAGGCAGGCGGTCAGGATATCCAGCTTGAAAAGGCAGATCTGTTAATCGAAATGACACAGATGGAAGGATATGTTGCAAGCTCAGATAAGGGTATCACAGTTGTTATGGATACAAATCTTACACCGGAACTTATCGAGGAAGGTTTCGTACGTGAAATTGTCAGCAAAATTCAGACAATGCGTAAGGATGCCGGATTTGAAGTTATGGATCAGATTGTGGTATCTGTTGCAGGCAATGATAAGATTGCAGACCTTATGGTAAAGAATGCAGCACAGGTGAAGTCAGTTGTACTTGCAAATGATATTACGGTTGGAGAAGCAAAGGGCTTCACAAAGGAATGGAATATCAATGGCGAGACAGTTACACTTGGTGTTGAAAAGCAGTAATCCGTATAATAATTTTAGAATGTTTTGAATTAGAATAACAAAAACTCCACCGACAAATGTTTGAAAGCATTTGTCGGTGGAGTTTTTTGTTTTGTATGATTGTCATAGCTCTTTGAATCGCTCCTTTTTGGCTTCTTCAATCGTTATATCTGGTGGAAGGATACCCAATAAAATAATCCCTATTGACAAAAGTTGTAAGAGTAGTTATATTATTTATATCAACTGTATTAATACAGATAGTACAGTTAGTACAAAAGGAGGTTGAAGATGTTTACAATTGATGTGATGTCAAGAGTGCCGGTGTATGAACAGCTCATCAAGCAGGTAGAAGATCAGATCCTTGCAGGGCTGCTACAGCCGGGAGATAAGATGCCTTCGGTTCGCAGTTTATCGATTGAATTATCGGTGAATCCGAATACGATACAGAAAGCGTATGCACAGTTAGATCAGAGACAGATTATTATAACAGTTCCCGGAAAAGGTTCTTATATTTCTGATGGTGCAGAGAAGCAACTGCGCATGCAGTCACGTGAGAAGCTCACACAGTTGCAGGAAGTAGTAGAGGAGTTACACCTTGCCGGGGTATCAAAGGAAGAGATTGATTCTGTAGTCAATGAAGTGTATGCAGAGTAAGTTGATGGTGAATTCGAAAATGAACAGATTAAATGAGAAGTGTAAGAGATGGATTCATTTGTTTTAGAATTACAATAGGGATAGAAAATTTAGAAATGAAGTTGGATAGAGAAGGAGGAGGCAATGATACAAGTTCATGCAGTATCTAAGAAATTTGAAGACTTTGTCGCATTAGACAAGGTCAGTTGTCAGATTGAAGAAGGGTGCATCTACGGAATGGTCGGTTCTAATGGTGCAGGAAAGTCCACATTTTTACGGGTGCTTGCCGGAATTTATCGAACAGATGAAGGTGTTGTCAATTATGATGGCAAAGAAGTATATGAAAATTCATCTGTGAAAGAGAATATTGTTTACGTGGGAGATGAATTATTCTTTCTTGCAGGAGCAAATATGGAGCGCATGGCAAAGCTGTATGCTTCAGTTTATGAGCGATTTGATTATGAAAGATTCAAATATCTTGTGAGTGTATTTGGGTTAGACAGCAAAAAAAGTATTCAGGGATTTTCAAAAGGAATGAAACGTCAGGTCGCAACGATTCTTGCATTATCTACAAAAGCGAAGTATATGTTCTTTGATGAGACATTTGACGGTTTAGATCCGGTGATGCGTAACCTTGTAAAGAAATGTATTTGCAGTGATGTTTTAGAGTACCACACGACTGCGATTATTACGTCACATTCGCTGCGGGAATTAGAAGATATTTGTGACCACCTTGCGTTATTGCACAGGGGCGGTATGGTATTAGACAGTGATGTCATTGATTTAAAGACTGCCAGATTTAAAGTGCAGATTGGATTTCGTGAAGAATTTAACGAAGAATTATTTGAAGGGATGCAGATTGCCAGATTTAAGAAACAGGGTTCTGTTGCGAGTATGATTGTCAATGGAGACAGGGAAGAAACTGTGGCAAAATTAGAGCAGCTGCATCCGGCATTATTAGATGTTTTGCCATTGTCATTGGAAGAGATTTTTACGTATGAAATGGAAGCACTAGGATATGCATTTGATGAGATTGACTGGACGGCAGAAAGGGGGATGGATTCATGAAGAAGCGTTGGTTTGATAAGAAACAATATTTAGAGACGATGAATCAGTTAAAATTACCGGGGATTCTGTTTACACTCTTTTTTGCAGCGATGATTTTGTATATACCGCTGCGAAGTTATATGGGTGTACAGGAGAGTATCCGGGTTGGAACAAAGACAATGAATCAGTTTCCGATGATTGTCAATTATATTAGTGAACATAGCGGTTTAGTATTAACATTTATGTTTTATACACCGACACTGACTTTGATGTGCTGGAATTTTTTAACAAAACGAAATGCTTCGGATTTCTATGATTCGCTTCCTTATAAAAGAAGCTGT
Organism: Lachnospira sp. UBA4346; assembly: GCA_002394205.1. GTDB lineage: Bacteria > Bacillota > Clostridia > Lachnospirales > Lachnospiraceae > Lachnospira. The sequence goes on from DGTC01000020.1 coordinate 26,746, forward strand.
ACATTTTTGACACATGTGAGTGCGATTGTAACATATCAGGTGATTACATTGGTATTGTGTGGTGTCGTATCTGCGATTGTATATGGAATTTTAAGCGATTATTTTATTATTGATTATGGTACGATGTGTCAGATGTATGTGGTATTATTTGCGGCAAATCTGTTGTGCATGAGCGCAATTACGCTTGCATGTATGTTGACAGGTACGATTTTTGCAAATATCTGTGTGTCGGGAATGATTCTGTTTATTCCAAGACTTCTGATGTATGGCGTGAACGCAATGGTCAATGCAAGTATTGTGATTATGACAGATGGAAATTTGCTGCCGATTTTTGATAAAAAGTTAAATATTATTACATCCATTTGCCTTCAGATGTTCGATGTGGGTGCGTCAATCAGTGTGTCTGAGAAATTGTTGAATGTCAAAGGAATGGCATATACATTCGGACTTGCAGTTATTTATGGAATCATCGCATTTGTACTATATCAGAAAAGAAAGAGTGAAGCAGCAGGACTTGCAGCAGTCAATCGCAGGGTGCAGGCGTGTATTCGTGGAGTGCTTGGCTTTGTGATTGCATTTATCGGATTATTTAGCATCATGCTATCGTGGGTTACGGGGACAGATATTCGAATCGGCGATATTGTCTCAGAACTTGTTGTATTGGTGATTGCAGCAATGGTGATGCTAGTATATGAATCGATGGCAACAAAGCGTGTTCATGGAATTTTAAAATGTATTCCGTCTATTTTTGTTGTGTATGCCGTATCCGTAGTGGCGGTATTTGGAATGTATGGTGTTGTGCGAAATATTTTCTCGTATCAGCCGGCAGCAAATCAGGTAGATGCAGTGCAGATTAATATCAGTAATAATCAATATTGGTCATATTCAGGGGCTGAGGATTATTTTCAGGAAATGAATCGCAAAATTAAGATTGATGATGAACAGATAAAAGATATATTGTGTACTGCATTACAGGAAACAATTACTGCGTATGAGTCGAATCGTTCAGAGGAAGCATTTTATGAGTATCGCAGAAAGAATCAGCTGTATGCATATGAAGTCGTCTTTTATGATGGACATTTTGCAAAGAACAGAACAGTATATTTGACAGAAAAACAAATGAATGAGGTTGCACAGAGACTACAGTATGCCAATAGTTATAAAGAGGCTATGACAGATTTGCCAGCGTTACAAGAGGCAGATGTTTCTGTTGAAGGAGCAGTTGAATTTACAAAAGAAGAAATAAAAGACTTATATAAATTGTTATTAGAGGATATACAAGGGATTCCATTTGCACAGTGGTATAGTCTTGTAACCAAACAGAACAGAAATGAAAATGAAATAACGATTCGATTTACAAGAGATGGACATTTGTATCAGGCAAATGTTCCAATCAGTGTAATATTGCCACAGACAAGTGCAAAGTATGCACAGATGTGTAATGAAAAAGCAATTCAGAGCGGTACGAAACAGGCAGTATTAGAGAAGCTGCAAAATAGTGAAACGACAAAGAAAAATCTGGAAAGTAATGAAAGACTGCACATTTTTATAATGGATAAAACAGGTACAATATGGATAAATGATGCGTTTGATACATATATGAAAGATTGTGGAACGCAGGCAGATGAAATTTTGGCATCTATGATACAGCAGGTATCGGCAGTTGATTCTTTGGAAGTTCGTACGCAGGAAGGTGTTGTCGCACTCAGATATTACAATTATGAGTATAACGAAAAGGGAGAAGGAAAAGATACGTCAGGTATCGTGTATATTCCATTGTTACCAGAGTATATGACAGCAGACACTACCTATTAAAGAAACTTATTTTCAAGAAACTTATTAATGAATTCAGATGTCAGGGTGCAATGGTGTTTTTCATCAGATGCACCCTGATATGTTTTTATATGGAATTGTTTGATTGGGGATTAAAAGGAGAAGAAGAATGAAGAAGACAAACGTACAAAAAAGGTGTTCTTATATTGTATTTGCGGTGTATCTGGTATTGCTTATATGGCTCATTTTATTCAAATTGAGTATAAATATCAATGATATTCCACATATGAGAAGTCTCAATCTCGTACCACTAAGAGGTTCAAGAATTTTTTATGGAAGAATTGGCTGGGAACAGAAAGAGATATTTTATAATATTCTAGTATTTGTGCCATTGGGTGTATACATCAATATGTTAAAGCCGAATTGGTCTTATTTAGAAAAGATTGCGCCAGGCTTTATGCTGAGTGTCTTGTTTGAAACACTGCAGTATCTGTTTGCAATTGGAGCAAGTGATATTACAGATGTACTTGCAAATACACTTGGTGCCGTTATCGGACTTTTGTGCTATAGATTATTTGTTATCTGTTTTCACAAAAAAACGGCAGCAGTGATTAATATTACAGGGGCAGTAATCGAAGTATGTGCAGTTGGAATGTATGGCGTATTAGTTGCTGCGAATTTGGGATAAGCCAACACCCTCTTGTCAAACACGCTCCACAAACCAGAAAGCATTGCCCCAAATCGCACAAGGTGGTATAATCGCAACGTGCAAAAAATGGAATCAAGAAAAAGAGGACAATCAAGTGAAAACATTTATTCGAAACCTGTTTGGGGAACTTGCTATTATTGGAATTATTCCATTACTCTTTATGATAAGCCTGCTGTTATTTCAGTGGGATAAAATTACATTAAATGATAATAATTTAACAGTCTTTACGGGCGTACTGCTTGCAACGGCTGTAATAGAAATCATAGCAGTGTTGGTGCATTTTCTGGGATTTTCAAGAGAGCGTTTTGAGGAATTCGTATATGAAAATAAAGAAATCCTATTGGTGTTGCTCATTGTAATTGCAAGCAGACTGCCGTTTCTAAATACGCTGCCAAGATGGGATTCTGCGGAATATTATTATCGGCTGACAAAGGGATTAGAAAACTGTGATTTCTCTAGTTTTGCAAGTTTTCAGAAAAATTTTGCATTGTGCGGACATCCGACACTGGCGTTTTCGGCAATTTATCTGATTGGAGAAATGATGTGGCCGGGACATGTCATTATGGTGCATAGTATTTCGTTGATACTCACAGTTATTGCATTCTGGTGTATTTATAAGATTTTAAAAAAGGTACTAAAAAAAGCGAGCAATAAAGAAGCTGCTATCTACACATTTGTCGTATCATTTGCGCCGTTGGTATATAGTTCCTTTTCATATTTTACACCGGATTATGCGATGGCGATTTTTGTTATTTATGTATTGTGTGCATGTGTATACAACCGACCATTGCTGGCCGGATTCTTCAGTATGATTTGCTTTCAGACCAAAGAAACCGGGATTGTGTTAATCGGAGGTTTTTCTTTAGGAATTTTGATACACTATGTTAAGAAATTCAGTATGGAACGGTTTGCAGATAAATCAATAGTGCTTGAGATGTTAAAAGATGCAAGGTTGTATTTCATTCTGGCAGCAGCAGTGATTCAGCTTCTATATAACAAATTTATTGGTGGAGTATCGCAGTGGACGCAGAATCAGAATGAGACACCGGGGCTTCGCTGGGATAATCATGGGATGAACTGTTTAGGGTTAAATCCAGAGTATATTTTGGTTAAATTAAAGCAACAGTTTGTACTCAATTTTAATTGGCTGGTTGTGTTATTAATTTTTGCAGGATATTTGTATTTTCGGCTCCATAATCACAGAAAAATGCGTTTGAATCTGAAATATGTTGAAATTATTGCAGCATTTTGGAGTTATGTAGCATTTTCATGTATTTATATTACGGCATCGCTTGCCAGATATAATGTAGTCGGAGATATTTTATTGTATCTCATTCTGTTTGGCGTACTGCACCGTGCGTTTGAAGGAAGAAGTTCGATTGTCGTATCAGTTGGTGTGGCTGCACTCTTGCTGACGGAAAGTTTTCTGACGATTGATCCGGTATCGCTGCAGACATTTTTGCGATTAAATCTTGGAAATACAGATATTCTCTATGTCGGAGATACGAGCAATGCACTCTATTACGGTGATTATATGGTTTATAATACACAATATCTGATGGTCAACCGTGCATTGGATAAGATTCTAAGAGAGGTTGATTATTCTCCAGAGACGATGGATGTACTTGTATCTGATGCAAATGGGGCGTGTATCACAGGGAATTCTGCGGTATTTATGTATCAGTGGGATGAGAAAAATCAAAAGCGTGTCTTTTACAAAAATGGAAATACGACACAGATGCCGGAAGCGATTGAAGTAAGACGGTTGTTTCAGGAACATTTACAGGATCAGGCAGTGTTGATTTATCTGCCGTATAATACAGATGTTTCCAAAGAAGATATGTTAGAACTGGCAGGAAAATATTATGATGTGGGAGAAGAACAGACGTTTTGGACATTACAGGGCTGCGTTTATTACTATACATTGACACTTGCAGATTGACATAAATTTTACAAAGACACAAATTGTTCAAAATTTAAACGAACTTTCGTCACAAATTAAAGATATTATAATACATGTAAAGTGATTGCAACACAAAAGCAATCATCTTCGTTTTTTCATAAGACGCATAGTAATAATAACTGACCACTATTATGCTAGGCGTGTTTCTCCCCTTTAGAAAGAGGGCTGTTACAAAATAATTGTAGGAAAAGAGCTTACGATTGTTTTGTAGCAGCTCTCTTTTTGCATTTCAGTCTGTATCATTGATAACACAACAAAAGGAATCTTTTGATATTTAAATCGGATACATGTTGTGTGATATTCTAATAAGAATGTTTTTCTTTCTCATAAAATAATATTATCTTGCAAGTGAATTATAAATTCGATATAATCAATGTATATTTATAATATATGAGTGCATATATATTATTTTGCTGTATAAAAATGCTGTTGAATTTCTTAAGGAAAGTGAAATAGTTTGTGTGGCTGCGTGTGCATTGAAAGAGAAAATGGCCGATGAAAGTGATATAAATACAGCATATGTATAGTACACAAGGACACACGTTATTATCAATCAAAATGGGGTGAATTGTATTTTATGGGGAAATTTGTAAGTAAGGTTCGTAAACGGTTTTATAGAAAGAGTGCATCACAGCGTTTGATTTTATTTAATATTATTGTTCCGACATTAATTATCAGTGGAACGATTTCTTTTATTGTGAGTATTTTTTCCGGGATGCCGGCAATGCAGCAGGTGGCAGTTGCATTTGCAATTGTCGTACTTCTCATTGGATTTTATATTGCAAACTGGAAAAATCGTATGAATGTAGGTGCATTTATTATCAGCGCATCAGTAACATTGATTTTATATCCGATGATGTTTTTTACCGGCGGCGGTGCTGAGAGCGGTATGGGATATTGGATGGTTTTAGGAATCCTATTTTCATTTTTGCTGATTGATGGATTGCTATTTCGAATTCTTGTTCCAATGCAGGTTTTTGCAATTATGATTTGCTTTTTGGTGGAATATTTTTATCCGGAAACGGTTGCAGTGTTGAACAGCCGTATGACGGCTTATGTGGATATTGTGCAAAGTATGATTATTCTGTCAGTCTGTGTAGGATTAATTTTTCGTTTTGAGAATCGTTTTTATCTTCGTACATTTGAGGAAATTCGCAGAAAGAATGAACAGATTCGATTTGAAAAGCAGCGTGCGGAGAAGGCAAGCAATGCAAAAAGTATCTTTTTATCAAATGTATCGAATGAACTTCGTACACCGCTGGATTTAATGCTGCAAATGAATGAGAAAATTCTGCAAATATCCAAAGATGAAGAAATTTTGCAGTCTGCAGCACAGATTCAGGAAGCGGCGCAGGTATTACAGTTGGATATCAATAATATTTTAGATATTACGCAGATGGAATCTGGAAAGTTAGAACCGAAAGAGCGTGAATATGAGACAAAAACATTAATTTTAGACTGTTATCATTCGGTATATAGACATGCACACAATAAAAAGCTGCAGCTTGTTTTTGAATGTGATGAGCATTTGCCATGTATATTGTATGGAGATATGCAGCATCTTCGTCAAATGTGGATTAATATGATTATTCATGCAGTAAAATGTATGCAGACAGGAACGGTATATACCAGAATTGAAGGAACGAGTGAGAATCACAAATTTAGATTGCGTTTGTATGTAACAGCAACAGCAGATGTAGCAGAGCAGTTGCAAAAGGAAGAGACAGTAACAAAGGATGAGATACGACAGTCATTTGATGAAAATGATATGGAGTGGAATCTTGCACAGAAAATTGCATATGCAATGAATGGAAATATTCGGATTCAGGAGAACGGGATGTCTTTCATTGTAATCGATATTCCGCAGCATATTTTAAATGACAGTCCGTTGGGAATGTTTGATGTTGTAGCACAGGAACAGGAAAATAGCAGGAATATGGAAATTGTACGTGAAATTCCTCTTAAAAATACAAAAGCAGTGCAGGAGCCGGCAGTACAGCCCGTACCAACAGAAATAGAAGCACCAATACAGGGAGATACCGCTCAAAAAGAAGGTTTCTTAGAATGTTTATCTGCGAAAATAGAAGAATTTCAAAAAGAGAAAGCATTGTTATATTGTGCCGGAGATGAAAGTCTGTTGCAGGAAATGATTCGGGAATTTACCAAACACGAGCGAATCAGGGAGATTCAACAACTTTATGATGCAAAGGATTGGAAAAATTATCAGATTCGCGTACATTCGTTAAAGAGTACTTCGCTGACGCTTGGATTTATACAGTTGCATGAAGAGGCAAAGGCAATTGAGGGTGCGGTCAAAGAAGGAAATATCGAATATGCAGCAGCACATCATGACGAATTGATACAGCATTATCAGAAAATAATACGCTGTGTTGAAAATTTATAAAACAGGAGCAGAAATTGTGATTGTATGGGGAGTTATTATTGGAGTTGTTATCGTGGTATGTCTTGTTATTGCATGGCTGATACGGCGGTATATTAAAAAGATTCAGGCAGAACGAAAACGGTTTGAACGTCTGTATGAAACGTTGATTCAGACGCTGGCACGAACGATTGAAGCGAAAGATCAATATACAAAAGGTCATTCACAAAGGGTTGCAAAGTATTCCAAAGAGATTGCCAAAAGAATGGGAAAAGGTGCGCAAGAACAGCAAAATATATATGATGTTGCAATGCTGCATGATGTCGGTAAAATTCGAATTCCGGATACGATTATTAATAAGCCGGGAAGATTGACAGATGAAGAGTATGAATATATGAAGCTGCATACCATGGCAGGATATTATATATTGCGGGACATTGGCGAAAATTCTTTATTTGCACTTGCAGCCAAATCACATCATGAACGTTTTGACGGCAGCGGATACCCCAATGGACTTGAAGGAGCGGATATTCCGGAGATTGCCAGAATTATTGGTGTGGCGGATGCGTATGATGCCATGACTTCGAATCGAAGTTATCGCGAGACGATGGAGCAGCACAGAGTTCGTGAAGAAATTGTCAAAGGGAGAGGCAGACAGTTTGATCCTAAGATTGCAGATATTATGTTGCAAATGATTGATGCAGATAAACAATACGACATGCGACAGAAGAAGCACTGTTCCTGGAAAATTTTTGCAGTTGACGATGAGATTATTAATCTCAAGTTGCTAGAGCGTATGTTACAAGGGGAAGAATCGTATCATTTGCAAATGACGACATCAGGACAGGAGGCGTTAGATACCGTGCATACATATCAGCCGGATTTGATTCTGTTGGATATTGAAATGCCGGAAATGGATGGGTTTGAATTGTATGAAAAAATACAACAAGAATATAGGGTTCCTGTCGTATTTTTAACGGCGAACAAGAAGTTATCGTCAATAAAACGGGCGACACAGATTGGCGTTGTAGACTATCTGGTAAAACCATTTACGCAGCAGGCTTTGTTAGAGATGCTGCACAGTATTCTCAATGAAAATAACGCAGAATAAGCCTGCATTGATATAAAAAGTATTACGATTGATACAAAAAGGAGAAGGAACAATTATGGAAAAAATGGATATGAACAAATTAAAAGAACAGGTGTTAGAGGGATTAGAGGAGAGAGAACACATTTTGATTGTAGACGATAATGCAATGGTTCTTCGCAATATCAAACAGATGATTCAGGAAAAATATTCGGTAGCGGTTGCGACTTCCGGTTCACAGTGTTTTACACAAATTGGAAAGAAGAAACCGGATTTAATTCTGTTGGATTATCAGATGCCAATTATGGATGGAAAGATGGTGCTTGAGATGTTGCAGCAGGATGAAGAAACGAAACAGATTCCGGTTGTTTTTCTGACAAGTGAATCAGACAGAGATGTTGTCAGTGAGATTTTACGTCTGAAACCGGCAGGGTATTTATTAAAGACACCGGCAAAGGACAGATTGATGGAGACGATACAGCATGCCTTAGAACAAGAATCAAAATAAATAGGATGAACGCAATGATTCAGAACCAATGGGGAAGCATATATGAAAGATAAACGGAATTTCTTAGTAAAATTATTGGCGATTATTATGACCATTATTATGGCGATTTCGATTATGACGTGTGTCATTTCCATTAATCGAATTTCGGCACAAAATTCAGAGAATGACAGTCATGTTATTTCATCAATGGTCAGCAATGCAATACAGAATAGTTTTCTTAAGCCAATTACAGTATCAGAAACAATGTGTCAGGATTATAGCCTTGAGCAGTATCTCATTACAAGCGGAGAAGTGTCACCGTATGAACCGGAAGAAGAAGTGGCAGCATATTTGCGGTCAATTTGTGATGGATTTGGGTATCAGATGGTATTTGCCGTATGTGATAAGTCAAAGGCATATTATACATATGATGGAATCAGCAAGTTTATTGATCCGGAAAACAACGACCATGATATTTGGTATCAGTTATATTTAGAAGAAGGAAAACATTATGATTTGGATGTTGATACCGATGAGGCAAATAACTGGGATTTATCTGTATTTGTAAATACGGAAATTATTGATGATGAAGGCAATTTTTTAGGGGTTGTCGGTGTCGGCGTAGAGATGGTCGAGCTGCAAAAGCTGCTTGAACAGTATGAAAAGGATTACAATATTAAGATTAATCTTATTGATCATACAGGATTTGTACAGATTGATACCGATGGTTCCAAAATAGAGAATTCGTATTTGGATAATAGTTATCTAGACAAGGTTACAGGCGGCGAATATTACTATGAAAAATTAGATGGTGTCAGCAGAGTAACCACATTTTTGGACGATTTGGATTGGTATTTGGTTGTACAGGATAATGAACCGAATAAAATAGATGTTGCCCAGGTTGTATTGCCGAGTATTTTTACATTTGTTATTGGGATTATCATTATCGGTGCGATATTCTATATTGTATCAGCCAGAGAAGCAAAGTTGCAGGAAAAGACGGTTCAGTTAGATTCTGCCAATACGGCAAAATCAATGTTTTTGGCGAGAATGTCACATGAAATCAGAACACCAATCAATGCTGTTATCGGAAATGCGGAATTAATTCTTCAGGAAACGAAAGAAGCAGCGACGAAAGAATATGCGCAGGATGCCAATGCAGCAGCAAAGTCCCTGTTATCCATTATCAATGATATTTTGGATATTTCAAAGATTGAAGAAGGAAAATTGTCGATTGTTCCGGTAGAATACAGCTTATCGCAAATGTTAAAAGATGTGATTAATCTCATGAAATTTAAGGTGGATGCCAAAAACCTAAATTTTCAGTATCATATTGCGACGAATATTCCGGATAAATTGTATGGAGATGATATTCGTCTTCGACAGATTATTGTCAATATCTTAAATAATGCCGTTAAATATACAGAAAAAGGTGGCGTTGACTTATATGTATTAATGGAATCAAAAAAAGATTCGGAAGTAGAATTGATTATCAAAGTTGATGATACCGGCATTGGAATTAGAGAAGAAGATATGGAAAAAATCTGTAAGCCGTTCGAACGATTGGAAGAGAAACGCAACAGGGGAATTGAGGGAACCGGTCTTGGAATGGGGATTACTGCCCAGTTGCTGCAGATGATGGACAGCCGGCTGCAGATTAAGAGCGTCTATGGAGAAGGCAGTTCCTTTTATTTTCATCTGAAGCAGACGATTGTGGAAGATGTTCCGATTGGAGATTTTAAGGAAAAATTAAAAGAGGGAATGTCATTTCAGCAGCAGGAACTTTTTACGGCACCAAATGCAAAGGTGCTGGTAGTGGATGATAATGAAATGAATCTGAAGGTCATTTCAAATCTGTTAAAAAAGACACAGATTCACGTTACAACGGCAACGAGCGGAAAACAAAGTCTGCAGCTTGCGGCAGAGAATTATTATGATGTGATTTTTATGGATCATATGATGCCGGAAATGGATGGAATTGAGACGCTGCAGCGATTAAAACAGATGAAGGATTCACCAAATATTCATACGCCGGTGATTGCACTGACAGCCAATGCAATTGTCGGAGCAAAGGAAATGTATTTAGAAGCAGGGTTTGATGCATTTTTAACGAAGCCGATATTCCCGGAAGAATTATATAGATTCCTGCAAAATACATTGGCTTCGGAACTAATAGAAGTTCACACACAGCCGACTCAGTCAGAAGAAATGCAGGAAGAACGGATCACAGAACTTCAGCCTGTCAATGGATTAGATTGGAATATTGCCAGAATGCATTTTGAAGATGATGCATCTATGTTAGAAATGGTACGGTTTTTTGACCGGAATATCAGACATGATTATGATGAATTGTACGGATATTTACAACAGATTGATCAAGAGGGAATGTGCAGCGCATTTCAGGTAAAAGTACACAGCATGAAAAATTCTGCAATGACGGTTGGAATCTTTACGTTAGGTGGAATGGCAAAGGTCTTAGAAGATGCAGCAAGGGATGGAAACAAAGAGAAATTACGTCAAATTGCACCATTGTTTTTATCAGAATGGCTGGGCTGCCGTGAAGAATTGGCACGGGTGTTTGATGTGCAGGCAGATGCTTGTAAGAAAGAAAAGGCTGTGGACTGTCAGGAAGCAGTAGATACGATTTTACAGGCGTTGTACAATGCTGCGCAGGATTTGGACATTGACCGGCTTGACGCGGCAATGAAGCAGTTAGAACAGTATGATTTTGGCACGGATACGGATTGGCTGTACAACTTGCGGGAAGCGGTGGATCAATTTGATGTAGATGCGGTCATGGCACGGATAGAAGCATATAAGAAGTAATCATTTGTAAGAGGGAGAGGATTAGAAAGAAACCGGTTATAATTTGTTAATGATTTCATCACAGTTTCTTCAAAAGTTTAACGAAGTTTAGACACAAATTTAACGTATGATAATATATGTAAAGTGATTGCGACACGAAAGCAATCGACTTCGTTTTTTTCATAAAGCGCATGGTAAGTTAATAACTGACCACTATTAGAATTGCTGTGCGTGTTTCTCCCCTTTTTTATAGAAAGAGCCGTTACAAAATCGTTGTAGAATATTACAGCTGTTTTGTAACGGCTCTTTTCAAATGGAATGTTATAATCGTTGCTGAAATTAAAAATAACAATTCGTGCAGAAAATGTCATAAAAGCCTGAGAAATATTTTCTAAAAGTTTCTAGAAAAGAAGATGTTACAAATTATAGGTGAGAAAGAAACGAAACAGACATAAAATAAAAGATTTACAGAATGTCAAAAGCAACGTACAATAAGAATAGATTGCAGGCATATTTTATGGAGAAATCAAAAGAAACCAAAATATTGTTACAGAGGCGAATTTATAATGTCAGCAGCATTTATTCTCTGAATTCACTGTTTCAGGACATTGATGTTGGAACGTTTAAAGATTCAGAGCAGTTTATTGAGATGACACTAAATTTAGAAAAATAAGAATGGGGAATGTACAGTTATGAGCGAGGAGACAACATACAAAGTTGCCAGACAGACAGCTTCAGAAAAGGAACCGTGGAATAAGCCGCAAAAGATTCATATGCAGGTTGCGTCGGATATTGGTCTGAAAAGAAAAGTTAATCAGGATAATTTTTATGCAATGGGGATTGCAAATGAGGACTGTGAAGAACATATGCAGGCAGAACTTCCGATGATGGATGAGAATGCATTTGTGTGCGGTGTGTTTGACGGAATGGGTGGAGAAGCCTGTGGAGAAGATGCTTCTTATATTGCTGCGATGGATTTACAGCAGTATAGCGATGAGCTGTTAGATGATGCACTGGATATGCATGAAGTAATGGATTCTTATTCAGATCGTGTCAATGCGGATATTCAGGTAATGTTACAGGAACGGGATGCAGTTTCGGGAGGAACAACTGCTTCGGTCATTGTCTACAAAGAGGGGATGGTTTATCCATATTATGTTGGAGACAGCAGAATCTATTTATATCATAATGAAACACTGCTTCGTCTGACAGAAGACCATTCGATTGCACAGGGATGGATTAATCAGAAGATTATGACGGAAGAAGAGGCAAAGACAAAGAGAGAGTGGCATGTGATTACACGTTTCTTTGGAGAAAATTACCGCATGATATCCCGTGGACAACATAGAATTCATACGGGAGACAGGCTGTTGATTTGCAGTGATGGATTGACGGATTTATGCAATGATACGGATATTGAGCGAATTTTGCGGGATAGTCATGCGGAAAACAGTTATGCAAAATCTTTAGTGGATTATGCATTGTCTTTAGGAGGCGTTGACAATGTGACATGTCTTGTTGTAGATTTTTTGTAAGGATTGAGAGTGGATAATATCTATTAAGAAAAAACGGAGGAGAAAATCAATGGAAATCATACCAGTATATTGTGATAAATGTAAGCGTTATTATGACAAAAATAAGTTCGCAGAATGTCCAAATTGTGCGAAAAAAGGACCTTTTCGCAAAAATATTTTTAAACGGAATGTAGAAGAAAATATAAGCGATAAACATTACTTTGATGCAGATGAAACAGAAAAAGCAAGTTCGTACGCAGCCGACGAGGGCGAGACAGAAAAGGCAAGTTCGTATGCAGCAGACGAGGGCGAAACGGAAAAGGCAAGTTCGTATGCAGCAGACGAGGGCGAGACGGAAAAGGCAAGTTCGTATGCAGCAGATGAAGGAGAAACAGAAAAGGCAAGTTCATACATGACCGGTGAGGGTGAAACAGAGAAATCGGTAAGACAATATGCACCGGTTCATAGAAATGTGGTACAGCCACGTACGTCACAGCCGGCAGAAACAGTATCAGAAGAAAATGAAACGATGCGTGTCAGTGCATATCAGGGGTTGTCCAATCAGGCATTAGAACCGGTTGTAGGGTGGCTCATTGTATTAGATGGACAGGAAAAAGGAAAAGATTACAGATTGGTAGCTGGAAAAAATTCGATTGGACGGACAAGCAGCAATCACATCTGTCTTGCAAATGACAAGGCAGTCAGCCGTGAGAATCATGCAACCGTGATGTTTGATCCAAGAAATATGAAGTATTTTCTGATTGATGGCGGTGGCGATGGAATCATTTATGTCAATGGCAATCCATTGCTGCAGAGTGTACAGCTGCAGGAACGGGATGTGATTGAAGTCGGACAGACACGTCTGTTATTTATGCCATTGTGCAATGAAACATTTCGTTGGGAAGTGTAATCACAGATAGGAGCAAAGATGGAGGAAGTATTGAAATTATGTCCCGGCTGTATGCGAGAGGGACGCGGGGAAAACGGTGTCTGTAAGCTGTGTGGATTTGAAGAAGGACAATATACAAATGAAACAGCATTGCCGTTAGGAACGATGTTAAATGGTAAATATGTCATTGGTAAAGTGTTAGGACAGGGCGGATTTGGTATTACATATATCGGTCTGGACCTTGTACTTCGTACACGTGTGGCAATCAAAGAGTTGTATCCGAAGCGGAATGCAACCAGAAATGAAGATGGTACGATTCAGATTACGAATCCGACGTATGTGCGTGAATTTGAGGCAATGAAAACGGATTTCTTAAGCGAAGCACGTGCAATGGCAGTCTTTGAAAAGAATAGCGGAATCGTCACCGTTAAAGAGTATTTTATGGAAAATGACACTGCCTATATTGTTATGGAATATTTAGAGGGGCAGTCTCTTAGTCAAATGGTGAAAAAGAACGGACTGATGCCTGGAACACAAGCACTCGAATTATTCATGCCGGTAATTAAAGCACTTGCGAATCTGCATGACGAGGGGATGCTGCACCGTGATATCAGTCCGGATAATATTGTACTGACGGACGATCATTCTGTGAAACTTATTGACTTTGGAACGGTAAAGTCCGATTTTAACAACTCAGATGACATTTATATTAAAAATGGATATTCTCCGATTGAGCAATATCAGGGAAGAGATGCAGGGACAAGTACCGATGTGTATGCATTGTGTGCAACGATATATTATGTACTGACAGGTAAGGTGCCGCCAAAGAGTACAGACAGAAGCAAGAATGATACATTACAGCCGTTATCAGCCCTTGCAAATGGATTGACACCGGTTGAAGCGATGGTAATTATGCAGGGATTAAAGGTGTCTGCGCAGGATAGAATTCAGAACTGTCGTGACCTGTTTTATTATCTGTATGTATATGCGAAAGATACTCAGGCAACGGAAGAAAAGCTGCAGGCAATGTTGCACAGCAAAGAAATTGCACAAAAAGTTCGCAGTAAGAAAAAGGTTATCCGTTATCACAAAAGAAGTAAGGTTATATCAGGAATCCTGATTGCATTATGTGTGGTAGCGACGGTAGCGTATCTGGTGTCAAGCGCAATGAAACAGCAGGGTTCAGGAAGCGAAGATGTTGTATCAGATGAAGTTATCACAACACAGGCAGCAGGTGGAACAGATAATAACACGGCGCAGAAGCAGACACAAAAAAGTATCTCAGAATTACAGACAACGTGTTATCAGGAAATCAATCATAAGCGTGCTGCAGCAGGCATAGGAGAAGTAATCGCAGATGAGACGACAGAACAGCTTGCCATTCAGTTCGCAAAGGACATTTATGAGACAACCGAGACAGATCTCAACACATTCTGTACTGCAAAAGCACAGGAGCTGCAGAGTCAGTACGGAATAGATACACTTGCATGGATGGTTGCAGTGGAACCGGTAAATGCCACAGCAAAGAAAGCGGTTCAGGATTTGTACAATAACGAAGGAAATGCAGCAGCCATTGCAGATGCTTCTTATGTAAATCAGGGAAATGGAATCTCAGAAGAAAAGAACGGTTCGTGCTATTGGGTCGTTGTTTTATCGAAGTAATATTTGATATGTGATGTATCATAACAGGCATATTGCAGTGAATGAGAATAGGGGGGTCGTATGAATTTATTTACCAAAAAGACAGAACAGGCAGCGAAAAAAGCATATGCTGCGGCACAGGCAGGGGATTATTTAGCTGTTAAAAAATTAACAGATCATGGATTCTGTATCGGGGATTGTGATGAAGATGGAAACAGTCTGCTTCATTTTGCAGTGCAGGGCGGAAGTCTTGAGATGGTACAGTATCTTGTGGAAAAATGTAATATGGATCCGACGTGGGCGAATCATCAGATGGAAACACCCTACGATTTGGCACACAATCATCCACAAAAATGTGCAGAAATAGAAGCATATTTTGCAAAGTGGTGCGGTTTTACATACGAAGAATGTTACAGAAATCCGGTGGGAAGAGGAATGCATGCAGATCCGAGCATTATTTGTGTGGGAGACGATTATTATATGGTAAATTCCAGCTTTGTTTATTTTCCATGTATTCCAATCTCACATTCAAAAGACCTTGTGCATTGGGAAGTCATCGGACATGCTGTTACGGATGAGGCATGGGCAAAGGAACATTTGGGACATTTACAAGGCGGCAGAGGTTTTTGGGCACCGGATATCAGTTATCACAATGGCAGATTCTATATTTGTGCGACGTTACGCAATAATGATGATGCAGAATATATTCAGACACAGATGGTTACGAGTTCACAAACGCCAGAGGGACCTTATGACACACCTGTCATTCATAATGTATTAGGCATTGATCCGTCTATTTTTACGGATGATGACGGAAGAAGATATATGTTAATTAACCGTGGTGCAAGAATGATGGAAATATCTGAAGATGGGAAAGAAATTCTTTCAGAACCGGAGATGATTTGGTATGGACATTCCGGAAGAGCACCAGAAGGACCGCATTTGCTCAAAAAGGACGGATATTATTATTGTTTTCTTGCAGAAGGCGGAACGGGCATCGGACACCGGATTGCAGTAGGACGCTCAAAGAATCTGTGGGGACCATATGAAGACTGTCCATATAATCCGATTATGACACAGTTAGATGCGATTGCACCGATTCAGTGCTGCGGACACGGGAAGCCGGTTCGACTTTCAGACGGACGCTGGTATATTGTATATTTATGTTCTCGTTATTTAGAGGACAAATGGGGTATGTTAGGCAGAGAAACCTGTCTTGACAGAATGGAATGGACACCGGACGGCTGGCCGATTGTCAATCGAGGCAAAGGCCCTTCTTACATGGCAAAGCTGCCATTTCCGGATAATAAGGAAGAGGAGGATTCATTAAGAACTGTATACCATTCGCAGATTGTTTATTATACACCAAGAACAAGAGATTATAAGTATATTCCGGAATGGGATGGAAAGCATATTACCATCAATGGCTGCGGACAGGATCTGTGTACACAGGAATGTCGAAGCGTACTTGTAAAGAATCAGCCGGATTTTGCATTTACATTTGCATATACCATGCATATATCTGATGAAAATAGCTTAGAAGGTCAGTCAGATGCAGGCGTAACATTGTATTATGATGAGAATACCTACATTAAGTTCGGTACAGATGGAACATCTGTATTTGTAAAGGAATATGTGGATAATCGTTATGTGCGTGAAGTAAAAAAAGAAGGTACTGTCACGAAGGACTGTCAATTTAAGGTTGTGACAGATGGTTTACACAGAGAATTCTACTATAATGAAGAACTCATTGCAGCGTGGGATGATGTCACAAGTATCTGTTCAGAAGGTCTTGTAAAGGGCAAACGTTTCACGGGCGCAACGTATGGCGTGTATGTCAATGGATGTGGCAGTGCAGAATTTGAGGAAATATAGAAATAATTAAAAATGAGCAAACAAAAACACGACTTTATGTAATGAGAAGAAATTACATGAAGCCGTGTTTTTTCGGTTGAATTATATACTGAAAAATCAGTTTGATAAGTTGTTACATTGTCATCGTCGCCACATACACATACATCATAATATAGTGGCAGAAACTTCCAGCCATGACGAACAGGTGGAAGATTTCATGAGAACCGAAGTTCTTGTGAAGCGAATTAAATACAGGCAGTTTCAGTGCATAAATGACACCGCCGATGGTGTAGATAATGCCGCCTGCAAGCAACCATCCAAATGCCGCAGCCGGCAGGATGCGAATAATCGGTGCAAATGCTAAGAGACATACCCAGCCCATTGCAATATACAATACAGATGAAATCCAACGAGGACAAGTAACCCAGCATAACTTAAATATAATGCCGAGAAGTCCGATTCCTGCGACGATTCCGAATAAGACAAATCCGATTGTACCATGCAAAACGATTAAGCATACTGGTGTATAAGAACCGACAATCAATACAAAAATCATACAGTGGTCAAGTTTTTTTAAGAGCAGATTCTTTTCCGGTGTCAAATCAAAGGAATGATATGCAGTGCTTGCACCATACAATAGAATCATACTCGAAATGAATACACTCATACAGATTACATTGAGAATATGACTTGATTGAACTGCACGCTGAATTAATGCAGGGGCGGCGATAATTGCTGCAATCATTGCAATTAAATGGGTAATGGCACTGCCGGGATCTCGGAATGTAAAGCTGTGTGTATTGCTTCGATAAGAACGATGATTGGTTGTATATATGGATGATTTCATAATAATTCCCCTTTCCTTTTTTATTTCTATATCAACTCTTTATGATGTAGTATTTAAAACTACATGTAATTTATATTAATACTACATCTTGCGATTATAAAAGTCAACACAAAAGTTTATTGTATTTATTTTGTACAAAATTAGAGAAATATTTATATGTTTTGTAAGAAAAAACATTTAAAATCAAAAAAGTTGGTTAGAATTACAAAAAAAGTGACAGAATATTTGCAGAATAATTTGAAAAAGTGTATAATAAAATCTATACAACTTGAGTAGATTGACAGTAAAACAAAATATACCCCAAAACGAAAAAAGTCTATATACTAAATATAGAAGAGGCGTGGAAGAGGAAAGGAGTTTGCATGGCAGATAGCAAAACATTTGATAAGGAAGAATTTAAGAAAAATATTGTAAACAACTGTAAGATGTTGTACCGTAAGAATCTTGATGAGGCAACAGATCAGCAGAAGTTTCAGGCAGTCGCATATTCAGTAAAGGATATTATTATTGATAAATGGATTGCAGCACAGAAAGCATATAAGAAGCAGGACGCAAAGATTGTGTATTATATGTCTATGGAATTTTTGATGGGTAGAGCACTCGGCAATAATATGATTAACCTCATGGCTTACAAGGAAATTCAGGAAGTATTAGATGAACTTGGCATGGATATCAATGTTATCGAAGATCAGGAACCGGATGCCGCACTTGGTAATGGTGGTCTTGGCCGTTTGGCAGCCTGCTTTATGGATTCCCTTGCAACATTAGAATATCCGGCTTGTGGATGTGGAATCCGCTATAAATATGGTATGTTTAAGCAGGAGATTAAGGACGGCTATCAGATTGAAGTACCGGATAACTGGTTAAAGGACGGCAATCCATTTGAAATTAAGCGTCCGGAATATCAGTACGAAATTAAATTTGGCGGTTATGTACGTTCTTACAGAGATGAAACAACAGGCAGAGATGTATTTGTTCAGGAAAATTACCGTTCCGTATATGCAGTTCCATATGACCTTCCGGTTGTAGGTTATGGCAATAATAATGTGAATACACTCCGCATCTGGGATGCAGAGCCGGTTGATACATTTAATTTAAGTTCATTTGATAAAGGTGATTATCAGAAGGCGATTGAAGAAGAGAACTTAGCAAAGAATATTGTAGAAGTTCTTTATCCGAATGATAACCACTATGCAGGTAAGGAACTGCGTTTAAAGCAGCAGTATTTCTTCGTATCTGCAAGTGTTCAGCGTGCAGTTGACAAATATAAGAAAGAGCATGATGACATTCGTAAACTCTATGAAAAGGCAGTATTCCAGTTAAATGATACCCATCCGACAGTTGCAGTAGCAGAATTGATGCGTATTTTGATGGATGAAGAAGGCCTTGAATGGGATGAAGCATGGGAAGTAACAACAAAGTCTGTTGCATATACGAACCATACAATTATGGCAGAAGCCTTAGAGAAGTGGCCAATCGAGCTATTCTCAAGACTGCTTCCTAGAATTTATCAGATTGTAGAAGAAATTAACCGTCGTTTTGTAGAAGAGATTAAGGCAAGATATCCTGGCAATCAGGAAAAGATTCGTAAGATGGCAATCATTTATGATGGTCAGGTTAAGATGGCGCATCTTGCAATCTGTGCAGGTTTCTCAGTAAACGGTGTTGCAAAACTTCATACAGAAATCTTAAAGAAGCAGGAATTAAAGGATTTCTATGAAATGATGCCTGAGAAGTTCAATAATAAGACAAATGGTATTACACAGAGAAGATTCTTATTACATGGCAATCCGCTGCTTGCAGATTGGATTACGGATAAGATTGGTGATGGCTGGATTACAGATTTGTCACAGTTACAGAAGTTAGAAGTTTATGCAGATGAAGCAAAATATCAGCAGGAATTTATGCAGATTAAGCGTAAGAATAAACTTCGTCTTGCAAAATATATCAAAGAACACAACGGCATCGATGTGAATCCAGATTCTATCTTTGATGTACAGGTAAAGCGTTTGCACGAATATAAGAGACAGTTATTAAACATTCTTCATGTAATGTATCTGTATAACCAGATTAAGAAGAATCCGGACTATGATATGGTTCCTAGAACATTTATTTTTGGTGCAAAGGCAGCTGCCGGCTACCGCATTGCAAAGCAGACAATTAAGCTGATTAACAATGTGGCTGATGTAATTAATAATGATACATCAATCAACGGCAAGATTAAGGTTGTATTCATTGAAAATTATCGTGTATCAAATGGTGAAATTATCTTCGCAGCAGCAGATGTCAGCGAACAGATTTCAACAGCATCTAAGGAAGCATCTGGTACGGGTAATATGAAGTTTATGTTAAATGGTGCCGTGACACTTGGTACAATGGATGGCGCGAACGTAGAAATCGTACAGGAAGTTGGAATTGATAATGCTGTAATCTTTGGTCTGAGTTCGGATGAAGTTATCCGTTATGAGAACGAAGGCGGCTATGATCCAATGGAAATCTTTAACAATGATCAGGATGTGCGTGAAGTATTGATGGAACTCATCAATGGCAAGTACGCACCAAATGATCCGGAAATGTTTAGAGATATTTATAATTCCCTTCTGAACAATCAGGATGGAAGACGTGCAGATACGTACTTCATTTTGAAGGATTTCCGTTCTTATGCAGAAGCACAGAAGCAGATTAATGAGCGTTACAAAGATGAGAGTGCATGGGCAAAATCAGTCTTATTAAATACAGCAAAGGCCGGTAAGTTCTCATCAGACAGAACAATTGAAGAATATGTACAGGATATTTGGAAGTCAGAAAAGGTTCATGTAACAATGGACTAATGCCATCTGAGTGTTTTGAATAAATTGTAATTGCACATCCCATTTGTGTATATTCATTGCAAAAGAGCAAAGAATATATGCAGATGGGATGTTTTTATATGCTTCGGATGACGAAAGGTGCGTTTGTGATTCTGGTATATTCTTTGAGAAAAATGCATATACATTATAAAGTTTCTAGTTTGGAACGTATAGTAGAAACGTTGTCTGCAAAAAGTGATTGTAAAGATGTCATAGAGAGAAGTGTGTGTGAATGGATGGAACGATTAGAAGAAATATATTAAGAAAGTGTATGCGTGGATTATGTCTGTTTGGGTTGTGCATTATTGTTCCGGTGGTAATTACATTTACAGTAACAGGGGTGGTGCCGGAGCAGGAAGATGTGATTTCCGGGAAATTTGTTCGGATACAGTATGCACATACAACAAAGAATTATGATATTGAAGAATTTATCAAAATGGTATTGGCTGATAAATTTCTGCAATCAGAACAGCCAGAGTTGTTAAAAGCAGAGAGTATTATACTGCGAACCAATCTGTATCGTGCGCTGGGAACGGAAACCTGGGTGGATGGAGAACAGTTAGGAGTGTCTTATCTGACAAAGCAGAAAATGAGACAAAAGTGGGGAAAGGAGTATGATAGAAAATATGCATTGATAGAGCAGGCAGCAGCAGCAACAGCAGGACAGGTGCTAACGTATCAGGGACAGCTCATTGATGCACGATATACACCGGTCAGCAGTGGTGAAACACTATCCGGTGAAGAGTTATTAGGAACAGAATACCCCTATCTGATTCGAGTACCATGTCAGGATGACTTAGCAAGCGATTTGTATTTGCAGAGTAATACAATGACACGTAATGAGATTGTTCAAAAATTAACAGATAAGTATGAAGCACTGCGTTTGCCAAAAGAAACGCTGTTGAAAAATATACAGATTATTTCAAAGGCACAGGATGGAACGGTCTTAAAATTACAGGTGGGAAATGTGATTTTAAGTGGAATAGAATTTGCACAGATATTAAAGATTCCTTCTGCAAATTTTGCGCTGGCGGAAGAAGGAAATCATATAAAAATTACGACGAAGGGAGTCGGAGAAAATATAGGAGTGAGTTTGTATACGGCAAATATTATGGCAGAACTTGGAAATACATATGACAGTATTTTAAATAAATTTTATAAGGACGTTATTATTATGTCGGTGGATGCCTTATAAACAGAAGCGATTATATATTGTAATCACGTATAAATTTACGAAATATGGGAAACATACTAACATCCGCAGGTAAGCATATATCTGATTCAGATAGAATGAAAACCTGTATATGAGCAGACTGGCAATCTGGATAAGGAGGTTCGTATGCATAGAGATAATATGAAACGTTTAAGAAAAGAACAAATTTATTCCCTGATAATTTCATTTGCTGTCATTTTTGCATTGGGATATGGAATTTATTCAGTGGTCCATCGGATGAATGGTGATACAACAGATAATATTGTGAAGTTGAGTGACGCAGGAGAAAACAATGTGGCTTTAAAGACGGAAGATGTGACGGATTCATTGCCGGGAGATATTGCAGGAAATTCAAATCCGGATATGGATGCAGAGGCTGCAAATGCGGGAGCGAGTATGCAAAAGAAGCAGAAAGAACAGTCTGACGGAGTAACGGCACAGCAGCCGCAAAGTACGATGCAGGAAATGCAGATACAGGAAAAGGCAAAAGATGTGGCTTCAGATTCTGTGACAGCGAAGCAGGCGGCGATTGACGCAGCATATACATTTGGAGAACAGGATCATTTGCTTAGACCGGTTGCAGGAGATATTATTTTAAAATACAGTATGGACAGCACAATATATTTTCCGACACTTGCGGCATACAAATGCAATCCGGCAATTCACATTGGCGCAGAAGAGGGAAGTAACGTAGGTGTTGCGGCAAATGGAATTGTAACGGGTGTCCGCAATAGTGAGGAGACAGGTCTTACAATCGATGTTGCCATTGGAAATGGATATACAACAACGTATGGACTGATGAAAGATGTGACAGTCAAACAGGGCGATACGGTCGTTGTGGGACAATTGTTAGGAAAGGTTGCAGCACCGACAGCATATTATACGAAGGAAGGAGCAAATCTGTACTTTGCATTAGCAAAGGATGGACAACCGATAGACCCTGCAATGTATTTTGGCGAATAGCACCAATTAAAAAGAGCTGCATAAGATATAATGAGCGCAGAAAAAAAGAAGCGACACCGAAGGTGGCATTTATTTTTTTCAAGCCATTAGCGAGAAAACAAAGCTACGAAGTAGCTGAGAAAGCACGAAGTGCGAGTTTTCGAGGCTGTAAAGTGAAAAGAGCGAAAGAAAAATCAAGCGACACCGAAGCAGAATAAAAAGCAGCAAAGCTGCGCCTTTTCGAGGCTGTAAAGTGAAAAGAGCGAAAGAAAAATCAAGCGATTGCGAAGGATAAGAAAATATGCACTGGTATAATTTATACACAAGCAGTAATGATTAATATGAGTAAGTTGCCAGATAGACCAGTGCCTGATATAGATTGAAACAGGTACAGTAGTGGTGTAAATAACATTGGTAAAATGCCATTTGCATAATGTACCTCCGGGTTCCGTATAAAAATACAGTACGGACCCTTACATAGAATAAAAAGTAAATAGTTAAACATAAGAAAAATAAGTTTAATGAGAAAATTCGTTTAATTATTAAGAAAAATGAAAGAAAAATAGGAAAAACATACTATTCGTTTTTGATAAAAGATGTTATAATTATGATATAAATGTGATAAGAATAGAGGTACGGCGCAAATAAATTGTGTGATTTAACAAGGTATCAGAAGAATGGAGATGATAAAATAATAAAAAGGTAATGGATACTATTTGCATAGGATTGGAATGATGAGTTTTGTTTATATGATTAGGGGAAGCGTAGATGCGATAGTAGACAGTATAGGGTGGAAAGCATTGTTATAAATAGAAAAGTGTAAGTCATCAGTAAATGTAATAAAATCGGAACTTATTACACACAAAGATAAGTACGCAGCCCGGGGCATCAACAGGTTACGACAGAATATGCGTATAAGGGAAGAGAGGATAGAATTATGTTAACGACGAAAAAAGCACTTACACCGGAACAGTGGAGAAGGTCGAACCGTGTTATGGGTGCGACTATGATTATAGTTTATATTATTTATGCAATTGTAGCAGTATTAGAGCCTAGTGCAATATTGGATTTGCCAAATTGGGCATTTATCGTATTGTATGGCATATCAATTGTGTATACAATATATTATGTACAGAAGCATGCAACGGAAAAGAAGGCAATGGTATATTTGTGTTCAGATTTTACATTCTGTTATTCAGTATTAGTCTTTACACAGCCGGCATCAGTTATGGTTCTTGTATTTCCTGTTATCATGGCATTTATTGTATATTTAAATACGAAGGTCATTTTGCTTGCATCACAGGTTAGTTTGGCGATTTGTGTTGCGAAAATGATACAGATTGTTGTAATAGGAAGCTCATATAGTGAATTAAATCTCGCAATGCTTGTATTAATGGGTTGTATTATCTGTGCATATGGTGGTATTCAGACAACAAGACTGCTGGTAGCATATAGCAAAGAAGATATGCATGTTATTGAAGAAAAGATTGCGCAGCAGGAACTTGTGGCAAGAGAAGTAAGCAATACGGTAGAAGAGTTAGACGGTGCATTTAAGTCTGTAATGTCACATTTTACAGAAATCAATAGATATGTAGATAATACTTCAGAGGCAATCAGTGCGATTGCAGACGGTTCAGAGACAACAGCACAACAGGCGCAGACACAGGCACAGATGACAAGTGAGATTCAGGATCGCCTTGAAAATACAAGTGCAACGACACAGGAAGCAGTTGCAACAGTAAAAGAATTACATAATATTATTCAGACAGGTAAGACAAGTTCAGATGAATTAGAAGAACAGTCACATTTAGTAGATCAGAATACAGAAGAAATTTCGCAGACAGTTGGTAAACTTGTAGACGAAGTAGGACGTGTATCAGATATTACATCTTCAATTCTTGCCATTTCCTCACAGACGAATCTGTTAGCTTTGAATGCTTCGATTGAAGCTGCCAGAGCAGGAGAAGCAGGAAAGGGATTTGCCGTTGTTGCAGATCAGATTCGAGAACTTGCAGAAGAAACACGTAAATCAACAGAGATGATTACACAGATTATTGGAGAACTTGTTAATGTTACAGAACATACAAAGCAGGGTATTGAAAAGTCTGTTGAAAGTATTCGTATTCAGCGTGAAAAAGTCAAATAAGTAAATGACGGATACAGAAGTATGGAACAGGATATTCAGACACTTGTTGAAGGTATGGATGTGGCAAGTACAGAAATAGAAGCTGTAATGAATGCAAATCATACAATTGTAGATGGCGTGACAACACTTTCACAGATTTCAGAAGAAATATCATCAAGTACGCAGTCAAGTAAAGGTGATATTGATAAACTTGTAACACGTTTGAAAGATTTTTCACATATTGTTGATGATACATTTGAACGTTTGTTGCACTTAGAAGAAACAGCATCTGTAGGAAGTTCTGAGATTCCGGAAGAATAGTTATTCAAGCGGATAACTTTTTTGGGAGCAGAATAATGAAATATAATTATAGTTGTAATATTTAGTGAAAATATAGGCTCTGGTAGAAATGAAAATAACTGCCGGAGCCTATTTACTGCTTCATAGGATTGCGTTGTCAGGTTATACAAATTTAAGCCATACCTTTTGATACCCAAATCTTTATAAAGATATTTCATAGAGCTATTTAATAAATAATAAATTTCGTAAAATATTTCGAACGGAAAGGGAGCACCAATGGATAATAAGAAACGATGCGCATGGGTTCCAATGAAGAATCCGCGTTATGTAGCATATCACGATACGGAATGGGGAAAGGCAAGTTATGACGATGCATACTTATATGAAATGCTCATATTAGAATGTTTTCAGGCAGGATTGTCATGGGAGATTATTCTGAATAAACGAGAAGCATTTCGTGTGGCATTTGACGGATTTAATCCGGAAAAGGTTGCTTCTTATAACGAAGAGAAAATCGAAGAACTTGTAAATGATGCAGGAATTATCAGGCATCGCAAGAAGATAGAAGGAGCGGTTATCAATACAAGAATATTTCTTGTAATCCAACAGGAATATGGGACATTTGCAAAATATTTATGGTCATTTACGGACGGGAATGTCATTGTCAATACGGATGACATGCTGCGTACAACATCTCCATTATCCGACGCAGTTTCTAAAGATATGAAAAAAAGAGGGATGAAGTATGTAGGTTCGACGACGATTTATTCCTATTTGCAGGCAGTTGGAGTTATTAATGACCATGCATGTGACTGTGCATTTCGCTGGTAGGTTGACGTAAGATAAAGGATTGATCCAGTGAAAAATATTACAAATATTATAGAAAATGTTTTGAGGAATGTCATTGACATTCCTTATTTTTATATTAAAATAATAATAGGAATTACTATTATTATATAATTCAGATGCCTGTTTTATATCTTTTGGTATTGAAATCTTGCCCAAAGGAACAGAACTATCTGCGTTTGCATAGATTTTTGCATGCAGATAGATAAGGATGTGCAGGAATACGGAATTATTTGATAGAAATAGAAAAGGAAGAATGAATATGGCGGTAATCAAACATAGTAAACAAAGAGATGCAATCAGACAGTTTCTAATGTCAAGAACGGATCATCCGACAGCGGAGGTTGTTTATGCAAATGTAATCAAAGAATTTCCGAGCATCAGTCTTGGAACGGTATATCGCAATCTGTCTTTTCTGGTAGAGAACGGGCAGGCAATCAAGGTACCTTGTGAGGACGGTTCGGTACATTTTGATGGAAATGTACATCCGCATTATCATTTTCAATGCAAGACATGTGGTGCCGTATTAGATTTGGACATGGATGGAATAGAGGAAGCACAGAGCCTTAACCGGGCAGCGGCGGCGAATTTTAAAGGAATGATAGATGGAAACGTAACATTTTTCTACGGAACATGTCCGGATTGTATGATGAAACAGTGAGATAAATCCACCTGTTCATCAGAAAAGACCGTAACGGTTTCTGAATCATAATAATATAATATCAATAACAAAATAGGAATGATTACTATTATTATTGACAAATAATCTCAACTATGATATAGTAAGAGCATAGAAAACAGTGAGTGCGATAATCTGATGTGTATACAATATGATTCATGCACGGATATTATCAGAAATTGACTGTCGTAACGAAAATTATATATATGAAAAGAAAAGGAGAATACGGTTATGAAATTTGTATGTTCAGTATGTGGTTATGTTTATGAAGGCGATGCAGCTCCAGCAGAATGTCCGGTATGTCATGTAGGACCAGAAAAGTTCATCGCACAGGGCGAAGAGAAGGTATGGGCTTCAGAGCATGTTGTCGGTGTAGCAAAGGGTGTCAGCGAAGATATCTTAGCTGATTTGAGAGCAAATTTTGAAGGAGAATGTTCAGAAGTAGGTATGTACCTTGCAATGGCAAGAGTTGCACACAGAGAAGGATATCCTGAAATCGGCCTTTACTATGAAAAGGCAGCTTACGAAGAAGCAGAACATGCAGCAAAGTTTGCTGAATTACTTGGTGAAGTCGTAACAGACAGCACAAAGAAGAACCTTGAGATGCGTGTAGAAGCAGAAAACGGTGCAACAGCCGGCAAGACAGACCTTGCAAAGAGAGCAAAAGCTGCCAACCTCGATGCAATCCATGACACAGTACATGAAATGGCAAGAGACGAGGCTAGACACGGCAAGGCATTTGAGGGATTGTTAAAGAGATACTTCGGTTAAGCTACAAGCTATGCATAGATAAAATAAAATCACTTGGGAGGGAGCTTGCTCACTGCCAAGTGATTTTTATTTTATCTATATACGGAGTACAAGAAAAGCAGCATATATACGGTGAATACTGGAAGTCTTATTATGGTACGTATTATGCGAGTGCATATTAAGCATGGTAAAATTGCATATCAAAGCATATTTTGGAATCAGGAATATTACAATACACAGCATAAAGTGGCTGAAAACAAACTGTCAGACAAAAGAGAGTGAAAATGTGAAAATTGTTATAAATTTATCATATATTGATAATTAAATAACAATTAAGAAAAAATAAAAAAAGTATTTGACAAATTAAACAAAGGTGTGTATTATAATAAGTACAAAGAGACATCGAAAGAAAACAATTAAGAGATGGCGGCGAGAGCTTCACCGGATTGCAATATGTTTTCATTAGAATCTATTCGATATTGAGCGATATGGCGAGAGCTTCATTGAACGACGATGCGATAGATAAGAACGTAAGATAAGAATCTATGAGGAGGAATGGCGGCGAGAGCTTCACCAGACTGAATAAGATAGAACCTTTTGAGAGAACGGCAAGAGCTTCATTTGATGAAAAGGAAGATATCACATAGAAATTCCATTTAGCAGTAGGAACGATGGCGAGAGCTTCATCAATCTGAAAGAAAAGAATAACTTAGAAAAGTGGCGAGAGCTTCACTTGACGACAGTTAAAGAATCTTACAAGATGTCTGAGAAACTCGTAAATGTATAAAAAATAAGGGCATTTACCTAGTGATAGGCAGATGTCCTTATTTTATGTGCATTATTTTCTATTAGAATTTAAAAGATTTCCATATTTTATGTGAGAAAATGCATTTGGTTTCCTATATGCAATTTAAATCGTTAAAGATTAAAAATAAAATGGAACTATTTATTTTCTCGTTTCTTCAATCAACTCCATAATTGTCTCAATGGCATTGCTTTGGCTGCTCTGTTTCATGGCTTCGATATATGTTGTGCGGTTGTTATATAATTCCATGACTGCATCAAATAAAGAATCCGGTGTGATGTCTTCTTCTTCCAGAACAGAAGAATAACCATGCTCTTTAAATGACTTGGCGTTGAGAATCTGGTCGCCGCGGCTGGCACTGGCAGAAAGTGGAATCAGAAGGTTTGGCTTGTGCAGTGCAAGCAATTCGCAAATGGCATTGGCACCGGCTCTTGATACGACAATATCAGCCATTGCAAAGAAGTCACGCATCTGCTGGTTGATGTATTCAAACTGTACATAGCCTTCGATATTATGAAAAGATTCATCCATTTTGCCTTTGCCACACAGATGAACGACCTGAAAATGTTCTAACAGACGTGGTAGAACCGAACGAACAGCTTCATTGACACGAACGGCACCGGTACTTCCGCCAACGACCATAAGAACAGGTTTATTTGCTGTGAAATGACAGTAATCAAGGGCCGCAAGACGGTTACCGCTTAATAATTCCTGACGAATCGGAGAGCCTGATAATACAGCTTTGTCGGCAGGAAGATATTTTACGGTTTCCGGGAAATTACAGCAAATCTTCGTAGCACCACGCATGGCGATACGGTTTGCAAGTCCCGGTGTCATATCTGATTCGTGAATGATAACAGGGATATGCTTATGACTGGCTGCAAGAACAACAGGAACGGATACAAAACCCCCTTTTGAGAAGATAATATCCGGTTTAATTTTACGCATCAATGCACGTGCCTGCCGATATCCGTTTAAGACACGGAATGGATCTGTTAAATTCTTTAAACTCTTGTAACGGCGTAATTTTCCGGAAGAAATTCCGTAATAAGGAACCTCCTGCTCAGTAATGAGTTTCTTTTCAATTCCTTCATAAGAACCAATATAGAATACTTCGTAACCAGCTTCCTTTAGGGAAGGAAGTAACGCAATATTTGGCGTAACGTGTCCGGCAGTTCCGCCACCGGTTAAGATAATTCGTTTCATAATAATCTCCGTTCTGAAGCATAGATATAATTTAGAAAATAAGAAAGCAATATATGATTATAGAGCGTGTATTTTGGATTTCCATATTTATTGTGATGCTTCAACACAATAAATACGGAAATGGAACTTTGAAATAATTTATTTGTTTGAAAAACGTTCCTTAAAGCTGCAATGCGCACATAAATCTTCAACGGCACGTCTGGCATGCCAGCCTTTTACAATACGTTGGCTGCGTTCATTTGCAATAATATCTGCAAAATCTGTTGTGAAAATATTACCAAGCGGCATCACACCATTTCCATCCAGACAACAGGGAACGACAGTTCCGTCACATAAAATGGCAACATGATTTCTGACACCCTGACAGAATCCACGGTCATTATAGTATGTGCTGTCAAGAGACGGCCATTCGAAAGGTGACTGAACATTGACATAGAGGTGCCGTTTGATGGTACAGTTGCGTTCGCCAAAGATGGTTGGATCTTTTTTCGTGTTCCACAGTCGCAGCGAAATCTCAGTTTCTGTCTGCGCAGTTAAAATATTGCAGCTGTCAAACAGTTCATGAATATAAGTGTCCATATCAATGCAGTCGTTATCGTCTGCACTGTGTAAAGATACATTGATCTGATGAACTGGATGCGTCAGCAATACAGGTAGATTTTTGTAGAGCAGAGTTGCATTGGTTGTTAAATTCACCGTCATATTTGCCTTTTCACAGATTTGCAGAAGCTCTTCAAAATGCGGATGCAGGAGCGGTTCGCCCTTAACATGCAGGTAAATGTAATTGGTAAATGGGCGTATCTGTGCGATGACATGTGCAAATTCATCTACCGACATAAAATGCGGAGGGCGCAATGTCTCCTGACAGAAAGAACAGTGCAGATTGCAGGAACTTGTTATTTCTATATATATGCGCTTAAAGCGTGCAACACTACCCATTTTACATCTCAGATTCTTTGTACTGCTTTAAGGCACGTGCTAACTGGTCAGGGCAGGATGTCGGACGAAAGCCGCATTTAACACCTTCTAAACGGCTGATTACTTCATCAATATCCATACCTTCAGCAAGCAGGGAAACACCTTGTGTATTGCCATTACAGCCACCGGTAAATTTTACATTTGTTAATTTATTGTCAACGACATCAAAATCAATGGCGCTTGAACAGACACCAGAAGTTTTATATCTCATTCTTTTCTCCATTCTGAAGCGATTTGTCATGTTTTATCTGCAACGCTTCGTTTTTTTATTTCTTTATCATGCAGACTGCAACTGATTATAGCACACCGCAGGGAAAATTGAAATGTTTATATGGGATTGTTTTGGAGAGGACAGGGATTTTTATGATCAAATTTTTATCGGGGACTTGACGGAATGAGTTCTTGTCTGATAACGTAAAGATAGTTTACGATTATATAGAAATGGAGAATGAAACATGATTGGTATTATTGGTGCAATGGATGAAGAGGTTGCTCAGATTGTTGAGGCAATGCAGGTTACAAAGACAGAAGAAAAGGCGCAGATGACATTTCATCAGGGAACACTTGGCGGTAAGGATGTTGTTGTTGTCCGCAGCGGAATCGGCAAAGTCAATGCGGCTGTATGCACACAGATTCTTGTGGATGATTTTGGTGCAGATGCGGTTATCAATACAGGTATCGCAGGTTCGTTAAAAGCAGAAATTGATATTGCAGATGTTGTTATTTCCAGTGATGTATTACATCATGATATGGATGCAACAGGATTTGGTTATGCGTTAGGTCAGATTCCAAGAATGGATACGTTGTCATTCCCGGCAGATAAGCGATTGATTGAATTGGCAGAGAAGAGCTGTAAGAAGGCAGTTCCGGAGATTGGTGTTCATGTAGGAAGAGTTGTCAGTGGAGATCAGTTCGTTTCTGATAAGGAAGTAAAGAATCGTATTTCAGAAAATTTTGACGGCTATTGTACAGAGATGGAAGGTGCTGCAATTGCACAGGCTGCTTACTTAAATCACATTCCATTTGTTATTTTAAGAGCAATTTCGGATAAAGCAGATGACAGTGCAACGATGGACTACCCAACATTTGAAAAGCAGGCAATTCACAATTCTGTGTTGCTGATTAAAGAATTGGTTGCAAATATCTAAAAAATTTTCTACAAAGATTAAAATGTGTGACAATAAAAATGAATATTATAATCAACATGCCAGTGGAATTGAGTTTTATCAATTCCACTGGCATTTTTTGAATGATAGAAGAAAACATGTTTGCCTTTAGAGGATGTATTTTAAGTTGTTAATGAATTGATAAAATCAAAATTGTTGTAGTTATTAAAAAAATAAAAGGTATATTTAATATAATAAATATAGAAAAACCGCATAAAATCTAAGTGATAACGATTTCTTAAAAAGAATAAAAAGTACTATTTTTTATATAAAATAATGAAAAATATAAATGAAATGATGGGAATTACAGACACAGATTGCAACGAAATTACGTTTAGTGATAACGATTTCATAAATTACGATTGAGTTAATAAAATCCGTAGGATATGATAGCTTCATTCAGCAACGAACAGCTAGAGGAAAGGATTTGGGCATATATGGAATGGAATTACAGACAGCCGGTAGAAATTATTTTTGGCATAGGAAGTATAGAAAAGATTGGTGCCATGATATTGGATTATCATAGACCGATTTTGATAACAACAAATAGTATGGTTAAAAATGGAATTGCAAATCGGTTACTTCAACAGTGGAACGGAGAAGATATCTTTTTTGATGTTTCCGCAAATCCAGACGTTGAGGAAGTGAATCGATGTTCATCTTATATCAGAGCACATAATAATGATGTCATTGTTGCATTAGGTGGCGGAAGCGTATTAGATCTTAGCAAGGCGGCTTCATTAAAAACTTTGGATATACGAGAGTATTACGGTACAACAAAACAGATTCCCCAAACGCACATACCGGTAATTGCCATACCAACAACTGCAGGAACGGGAAGTGAGGTAACTTCGGTTAGTGTATTAACAGATCGTAAGTATGGAAAAAAGCTGCCAATAGCTTCAGAGCAGTTTTATCCACAAAAGGCAGTTCTAGATCCCAATCTTTTAGTTACATTACCGAAAGAAGTAACTGCTTCATCGGGAATTGATGTATTGTGTCATGCAATAGAGGGATATTGGAGTAGAAATAGGCAGCCTGTGACAAATGCACTTGCAGTATATGCAATACGTACGATTCTTACATATTTACCGATTGCATATAGAGAGCCAGATAACCTTGCGGCACGGGAAAAGACCGCAGAAGCATCTGTGATTGCAGGTCTTGCTTTTAATCTTCCAAAGACGACTTCATCACATGCATGCTCATTTCCACTTACCAATGCATATGGAATACCACATGGTGAAGCATGTGGTATGACGATAGATTTATTTTTGCATATAAATCAAGAGCATCCGTCGGTAAAAGAATTAATAAAAGCGTTAGGATATAGAGATGCAGAAGAACTGATTGGTGAGATTTGGAAACTAAAGCAGGCAATTGGATTAACAAGGGGATTAAAAGAATTTGCATTAGATGATGCGGATATAGAGAAATTAGTAAGGCGCAGTCATCATCCGAATTTAGATAATAATCCGGTTCCAATTACAGATGAGATGCTATGTAAAATGTATCACAGATTATGTGAATATTAGATAAATAGCAGAGATAGAAAAATATTGAAAAAGGAGATTTTAAGAATGTCAGAACTTACAAGAGAACAGGTAATGGAATATGATCATGAATACAATCAGCATCCATGGTTGACTGGGAATATTGAGGCAACTCCGGTTGAGAGGGCAGAGGGAATTTATTTTTGGGATTATAATGGAAAAAAATATTTTGATATGTCCAGTCAGCTGGCAAATGTGAATTTAGGATACGGGAATAAAGATATTATAGAAGCTGTGCAAAAACAGGTAGAAATTCTCCCATATATAGCACCGGCATATGCTTCAGGACCACGTTCAGAGTTGGCTAAAATGTTGGTTGACCTGGCACCGGATAATATCGGAAAAGTGTTTTTTACTTGTGGTGGTTCGGATGCGAATGAGGCTGCAATTTATGCGGCAAGAACATTTACCGGGAAAAATAAAATACTTTCGAGATACCGCAGTTATCATGGCTCTACACTTGGCTCAGGCAATTTATCAGGGGATACTAGAAGATTTGCAATTGAGAAACCGGCACCAAGTGGATTTTTGAAATTTTTTGATCCATATGTGTATCGTTCTAAGATTGAATTTAAAAATGATGAAGAGGCTTCAGACTATTATCTGGGACTGCTAGAAGATCAGATTCAGTATGAAGGGGCAGATCAAATAGCGGCGATTGAAATAGAATCCATCACAGGTGCGAATGGCGTTATTATTCCACCGGATGGATATATGCAGGGGTTGAGAAAGCTCTGTGATAAGTATGGGATTTTGCTTATCTGCGATGAAGTTATGGCTGGATTTGGAAGAACCGGAAAAATGTTTGGATTTGAAAACTGGGGAATAAAGCCGGATATCATATCATTTGCGAAGGGTGTTACTTGTGGATATGTTCAGCTTGGCGGAATCTTAATCAGCAAGGAAATTGCAAAATATTTTGAAACACATACATTTTTATATGGTCTTACTTATAGTGGACATTCACTTGCATGTGCCGCAGGGGTAGCATGTGTTCATTATTATAGTGAACATAAGATTCTGGAACATGTAAACGAAGTGGGAAAATATTTTGGAGAATTGCTTGAAAATATAAAAAAGAATCATAAATCGGTTGGAGATGTACGGTATATAGGATTATTTGGTGCTGTGGAACTGATGCAGGATCGGGATAAAAAGATACCGCTTGTACCATATGGATATGATGAGGATGCTAAAATGGCAAAGATTAAAAGTCTCTTAAAAGAACGAGGATTTGCCTGTTTTGGACGTGAAAATAATTTGAATATCACACCGCCTCTTATTATCACAAGAGAAGAGCTAAGGGCGGCGTTTGACATTTTGGATGAGGTACTTACCATTGTTGATAATGAATTTATTTAGGGGGTGATTTGATGCGAACATCAAATAGAACAATAGAGCGTTGCCTAACAGTAGGTACGGTAGTATTAATTTTGGCATTATGGTATGTATTGACCATAGGAGGTATTTTTTCAGAGACAATCATACCATCCATGAAAAGTGTCGGACAGGCATTTGTTAAAATTGTATCAGATGGATATAAAGGAAGTAGTCTTTGGATGCACCTTGCTACAAGTATGAAACGATTATTGATTGCATATGGACTCGTGGTGATAACAGCGGTGCCACTAGGACTTCTCAGTGGTTATAATTCAAAAGTATGTGCGATTTTAGAACCGGTTATTGAATTTTATCGTCCGCTTCCACCTCTTGCATATTACACGATATTGGTTTTATGGATGGGAATAGGTGAGAGTTCAAAACTTTGCTTATTATATCTGGCAGGATTTGCTCCAGTATACATATCTTGTGTATCGGGAGTTATACGTATTAAGTCGGATTATATAAATGGAGCATATACACTTGGAGCTAATAAAAGACAGATATTTTTTCATGTTATATTTCCAGCAGCTCTGACAGATATATTTACAGGATTAAGAACCGCGTTGGGAGTTGAATATACAACATTAGTTGCAGCAGAGATGGTTGCGGCTACAGCTGGAATCGGATGGCTGGTATTAGATGCAAGTAATTATCTTAGAAGTGACATTGTTTTTATGGGAGTCATTCTTATGGGAATTACAGGTGTATTGTTAGATAAACTGATTCGTGTGATTGAGAACCATGTGGTTCATTGGAAGGGCAAAAACTAAATATAAATCAAATAGACAGTACATATGAAATAACAAATAAATGAATACAAATAATAAAACAAAAAGATCGTATCACAGATGATATAAGGTGATGGATAGGAGGCAGTATGAAAAAAATTCAGTTAATAGGAAGAAAAATTGGAACAATTGCATTTGCATTATCAGCAGTTTTGGCTTTTACCGCATGCAAAACAGGCACATCTGCAAAGGAAAATGAAAAAAATGCAACAGTAGTAAATATAGGAACAATGGATTTGGTTAATGGAGATTTAATTGCTCAGTATGAGAAGTATTATGAGCAGGAATTGGGAGTGAAAGTAAATATTGTTAAGTTTGATTCGGGAAAAGATGTAAATACTGCGCTTGCAGCAGGTAGTATTGATATTTCTGAACTTGGTACGGCACCAACTGCGCTAGGATTATCAAGTGGAACGGATTTTCAGGTTATTTGGACTGGCGATATTATTGGAAAGGCAGAATCACTCGTTGTAAAAGAAAATTCAGGAATTCAGAGTGTAAAGGATTTAAAAGGTAAAAAAATAGCAACGCCTTTTGCGTCGACAGCACATTACAGTTTATTGAATGCGATTCGAGCTGCCGGACTTTCGGAAAAAGATGTCACATTGATAGATTTACAGACTGCGAATATATATGCAGCATGGCAGAGAGGAGATATAGATGGAGCATATATATGGTATCCGGTTTTAGATAAGCTGATTGCAGACGGCGGTAAGGTAATTACTCATTCAGGAGAACTTGCCAATAAAGGAATTATTACAGCAGATTTGACTGTTGTACGCACAGCATTTGCAGAAGCAAATCCTGAAATTGTTACAAAATATATTAAGACACAGATTAAGGCAAATGATGTGATTTTAAATCAACCAGATCAGGCAGCAAAGGAGATTGGAGAGAAATTAGAGATTAGTCAGAAGGATGCGGCGGAACAGTTGACACAATTTAAATATTTGACAGCAAAGGAAGAACAGGATTTCTTAAATAATGAACTTTCAGATACATTAAAGAAAACAGCAGATTTTCTTGTAGAGCAGAACAGTATAAAAACTGCCTTAAATCTTGAAGAATTTAAAAAGAAAATAAATACGAAGTATCTTGATGACGCAGTAAAAACCGAATAAGATTTGGAGAAAGGATAGAGCATGAACCAAAACTGGAAAGAACAATTATATGAACCAATGGGAGAATTGTTATCTGTTCATAACATTGGGTATGATGAAGAGCTTATTTCAATACAGGATGTCAACTTACATTATACAGGTCAGGCGGGAAAGAAGATAACAGCACTTGAAAATATTAATTTCAATATATATCGTGGAGAATTTATATGCGTAATCGGACCTTCTGGTTGCGGGAAGAGTACATTGCTTAAAATTTTAGCTGGGTTTATTAAACCATCTACTGGAAAAGTTGAACTTGACGGAAAAAAAATTGAGGGAGTGGATTGGCATCGTGGGGTTGTGTTTCAAAATCCTCCGTTATATGAGTGGCTTACTGTACGTAAGAATATATCGTTTGGTCCGAAAATGCGTGGTATACCAAAAGCAGAATATGAGGAACTTACAGATCAGTATTTAGAAAAGGTAGGACTTACAGAGTTTGCTGATAAAAGAATTTATGAATTATCAGGTGGAATGAAGCAGAGAGTATCTATTGCAAGAACTTTAATAAATGACCCGGAAGTACTTCTTATGGATGAACCATTTGGTGCACTTGATGCACTTACAAGAGAGAATGTTCAAGATATGACCCGTAAGATTTGGTGGGATACAAATAAAACAATACTATTCATTACGCATGATGTTGAAGAAGCGTTGCTGCTTGGCAGCAGAGTGATTGTTCTAAGTAAACATCCTGGTCGTGTAATAGAAGATATTCCAGTGAATTTTTCAAGAAGAATTATTGAGGAAAATGCAAAGGATATTAAATTCACAGAAGAATTTTATAAATATAGAGAGCGTTTGCTGCGCAGAATTCATGAACAAACTGCTTAGAATAAAATTACGAGGAGAAAATACATATGGGAAATAATATATATTCAGAACAGGAAAAAAGGATTCTGTTTCATGAAAAGAATAACACGAATCCTCGTGCAGTTAAATTAATTGAACGTGTACGAGGGGTAAGACCACAAATCGATATTGAACGTGGACTATATTTTACAGAAAGTTTTAAACAGACAGAAGGACAGCCGTTGGTATTACGTTGGGCAAAAGCACTGTACCACTATGCGGAAAATTCTTCAATTTGTATTGAGCCGGATCAGTTAATCGTTGGAAGGGCCGGACGGGCAGCTAGATACGGAATTCTTTATCCGGAATTGGATGGAGATACGTTAGGATATAATATTGCAAAACTTCCAGAACGGGAAAGTTCTCCATTTGATATTTCCAAGGAAGATGCACATACGGTAGCAGAGTTGATAGAATCTTATTGGAAAGGAAAGACGTATCATGAAGAACTTTCAAAGCAGATACCTGAGGATACAAAAAAACTTACATATTTAGATGATTCTCAGGCAACATCAAGATTTATTGTTAACGAAACATCATCATTTCGTTCGTCGATACAATGGGTTCATGATTATGAGATCGTTTTGAAAAAGGGATTTCAAGGGATTCGTAAGGAGTTGCAGGACAAACTAGATGGATTAGATGAGGATAGTCCGCTAGATCAGATGGAGAAGAAACCATTTCTTGAGGCAACAATTCTTACTGCAGATGCGATTGTTCTTTGGGCGAATCGTTATGCCGATGAAGCAAAACGATTGGCAACGTCTGAAAAGGATGTGATAAGAAAGCGTGAGTTAGAGCAAATTTCAAAAATTGCAAGAAAGGTTCCAGAGTATCCGGCAGAGAATTTTAGAGAGGCGGTTCAGTCACAGTGGTTTGTGCAAATGTTTTCTCGTATTGAACAAAAGACGGGAACAATTATTTCGAATGGTCGTATGGATCAGTATCTTTATCCTTACTATAAGAAGGATATTAAAGAAGGTATCATTACGGAAAATGAAGCACAGGAGTTGTTGGAATGTGTATGGGTTGAGATGGCAGCATTTGTAGATTTGTACCTTTCGGAAACAGGAGGTGCTTTTAATGAAGGATATGCGCATTGGGAGGCAGTAACAGTTGGTGGACAAACCTCTGAGGGATTAGATGCAACCAATGAGCTTACATATCTTATCCTAAAGTCAAAGCGTGATTTTCCAATGAACTATCCGGATCTTGCTGCACGAATTCATGTGGGAAGTCCAAAGCGTTATTTCGTGGAGATTGCCAAGACGATAAAAGATGGTTCGGGATTTCCAAAGATTATCAATGATGAGGAAGTTATTCCATTACTTTTATCAAAGGGAGCAGATTTGGAAGAAGCTTATGATTACGCTGTTTCTGGATGCGCAGAGTGTCGTATGCCAAATCGTGATACCTATACAAGTCCTGGTGCATATATTAATTTTGCAGCTGCGCTTGAGATGACATTATATAATGGGAAAATGCTTCACTATGGGGAGGAACAGTTAGGGTTAGAGACAGGAAGTGTGGAAAGTTTCAAAACATTTGATGAATTCTTGCAGGCATATCTTACACAACAGAAGAATTTGATCCGACATGCATTCCGACAGCAGTATGTTATTAATAAATTAAGAGAACATCATTTTGCATCACCGCTAGGGTCTGCACTTCATAAATTATGTCGGGATCAGCTTCAGGATATTCATACAGAACATATTAAAGGTGGCATTGATTTAGGCTATTTTGAATTCATAGGGTATGGTACAGTGATTGATTCACTTTCAGCAATCCGTACTTTAGTATATGAGGAGAAGAAGGTTACATTTGCTGAATTAATTCCTGCACTAAAAAATAAT
This sequence comes from Lachnospira sp. UBA4346, assembly GCA_002394205.1. GTDB lineage: Bacteria > Bacillota > Clostridia > Lachnospirales > Lachnospiraceae > Lachnospira. Next base: position 66,146 of record DGTC01000020.1, read on the forward strand.
TTTGAAGGGAATGAAGCACTTAGACAATTGTTGCTTCATGCACCTTCCTATGGGAATGATGAGGACAGACCGGATGATCTTGGTTTATTGTTAGATAGAGAAGCAGGAAATTATGCAAAAAAATATGCAAAGGAACTTGGTGTTCATATTGATCTAAGATATGTTCCATTTACCAGTCACGTACCATTTGGAAAGGTGGTTTCAGCGACTCCAAATGGAAGAAAGGCATATACACCATTGTCAGATGGAAGCAGTGCGTCGCAGGGAGCAGATACAAATGGTCCTACAGCGATACTTGCATCAAATTATCATACAAAAACATGGAATAATAATTATCGGGCGGCGAGACTTCTCAATATTAAGCTGAGTCCATCCTGTGTGGAAGGTGAGGAAGGAACAAAAAAGTTGGTGCGTTTTATTGAGGGATTTAGAAATTTGAAGTTGTGGCATGTTCAGTTTAATGTTATTAATACACAAACATTGAAAGATGCGCAGAAACACCCGGAAAATTATAAGAATTTACTTGTAAGAATTGCAGGATACAGTGCTTACTTTACAGAGTTGTCTAAGAATTTGCAAGATGATATTATTGCGCGGACAGAGCAGCAGGTGATTTAAAATATGAAAGATACATTAACTTTATTTAATATACAAAGATACAGTTTGCATGATGGAGAAGGCATACGAACCGTTTTTTTTCTTAAAGGATGTCCGCTTAGATGCCGTTGGTGTTGTAATCCGGAATCACAAAATGAGTTCCATGAGACAATGTTTCGTAAGCAATTGTGTATAGGGGTAAATGCCTGCGGTAAATGTATGGAACTGTGTAAAAAGCAAGGAGAGAATCTATTTGAAGTAGATTCGGAGGGAAAATGTAATCTGAATATGAAATATCGCAGCAAATGTTTTACATATAGTGCGGTGTGTCCAACAGGAGCAATTCACCATGTAGGAAAAGATTGGGAGATTGATAAGCTTTTGGATATTGCGGAGAAAGATTGTGCATTTTATGGAGAGGATGGAGGAATTACTTTAAGTGGCGGCGAGCCGTTGATGCAGTCAAATGCAGTTACACTTCTTAAAAGAGCGAAAGAAGAAAGATATATGCAAACAGCAATTGAGACGTGTGGAGAAGTGCCTACAGAGCGTTTGCTTGAAGCTGCACGATATTTAGATCAGATATTTCTTGATATAAAATCAGTTGATGACCAAAAACATCAGGAATATACAGGAAAAAGTGGAATACATATTCGAGAAAATCTAAATCGGTTGGCACAAGTATATCCACAGGAGAAAATAACAGTTCGTACGCCGGTAATTCCTGGGTTTAATGATAAAGCAGAAGAACTTGCAGCAATTGAAAATTTTTTGAGTAAGTATCCATATATTCGTTGGCAGAAGCTGCCATATCATACTTATGGAGTAGGGAAATATGAGATGTTAGGTCGAAAATATCCGTTACGTATATTAGAAACGCAAAATGCACAATCGCTAAAAATAGTTGACTGAATAAAACAAAAAAATTTCTACAAAGACTTTCACATTTTTATAAAATATCAGAAAAATCGAATGGCAAATTGTCACATAGTGGCAGTTTGCCTCTTTTTTTGTAGAACGATTCTTCTCCACAAAAAAGACCAATCTGTTATACTGTGATTGTCAGAGTAAAGAAGGTAGGAGGGGAGTTCGTGACACTTGCATTTGTGGGAGTATGGCTCGTTGCAATACTCATTTGGTGCATACTGTTTCGATATAGTACCCGTTTGCTTGCCGACGTGCGCAACGGTGTATGGAGTGAACCTTTGATAAAACAAGTCATTGTAAGATACGATAATTGTAAAAAACTGGATTTAATGGTGCATAACGTAGATGTGTTTGTGGAAAAGATTATTGAAAATGATAAGAAATGTGGATTCACGATTAGACAGTGGGGACTTATTGCAAACAGTCTCGAATACGTGGCACTACTGGCAGGAATTGCAAGTCTGCTTACAGAATATCAGCAGTCAAAACAAGCAGGTTTTATTGCAATTCTGATATTGGGGGCGATTCTCATTTTACATGAATTGGCACATTTATGGTCAAAAAAAATGATACTGCGCACATTAATTGTAGAACTGGCGGATTATTTGGAAAATAGCACAGAAATACGGGAACAGGCATGTGTGATTAGTAAACTGCATGGGGAATCTGCAAATGAATTTGCAAAGCTGCGAAAAAATTATAAAAAAATACAGGAGAGTGTACATATGCATACAATATAAAATCTGTTTGCAGTAATGCAGGAATGAGAAGAATCGTCAAGTATGTCTGCATACATTTTAGCATCGTATTACAATGAATGAGATTTGTGTAAAATATTTTGAAAATGGGAGTGCCTATCTTGAAAAAAGCAGACTAATATACTAAAATAGAAACATACAAAATAAACTGGGTGGAATTGTGAAATTGACGGGGGATTTTGTGTAAATTAATAAAATATGGAGGGTTTTTATGGGACAGGTTCGATTCAACTATGCAAAGACAGCAGGTTACGTTCATGAACATGAAGTAGAATCAATGAAAGCAGTCGCACAGAGTGCGAAAGAATTATTGTTATCAAAGACAGGAGCAGGCAATGACTATCTTGGATGGATTGATTTGCCGGTAGAGTATGATAAGGATGAATTTGCAAGAATCAAGAAAGCAGCAGAAAAGATTCAGTCAGATTCAGAAGTATTCGTTGTGATTGGTATCGGAGGTTCATACCTCGGTGCACGTGCAGCGATTGAATTTTTAGGACATAATTTCTTTAATTCTGTTTCTAAGGAAGTGCGTAAGGCACCAGAAGTATATTTTGTAGGAAACAGTATCAGTTCTACATATTTAGCAGGTTTGATTGATGTGATTGGGGACAGGGATTTCTCCGTAAATATCATTTCTAAGTCAGGTACAACAACAGAACCTGCAATTGCATTCCGTGTATTTAAGAATCTCTTAGAGAAGAAATACGGTAAGGAAGAGGCTGCAAAGAGAATCTATGCAACAACAGACAGACAGAAGGGGGCATTAAAGAAGTTAGCAGATGCAGAGCATTATGAAGAATTCGTCGTACCGGATGATGTAGGCGGTCGTTTCTCCGTACTTACGGCAGTAGGTCTTCTTCCAATTGCTGTCAGCGGTGCAGATATTGATGCATTGATGGAAGGTGCAGCAAGTGCAAGAACACGCTGCATTAACAATGCATTTGAAGAAAATGATGCAATGCAGTATGCAGCACTTCGTAATATTATGTTGCGTAAGGGCAAGTCTGTTGAAATCTTATGTGATTATGAGCCAAGTCTTCACTATACATTAGAGTGGTGGAAGCAGTTAATGGGTGAGTCAGAAGGCAAGGACAACAAAGGATTGTTCCCGGCTAGTGTGGATTTGACAACAGATTTACATTCTATGGGACAGTTCATTCAGGATGGTTCCCGTATTATGTTTGAGACAGTATTAAATGTTGAGAAGCCTCGCGTAGAACTTACCATTGAAGCAGAAGATGAAGATTTAGATGGTTTGAATTACCTTGCAGGTAAGAGTGTTGATTTTGTTAATAAGTGTGCGATGAACGGAACAATTCTTGCACATACAGATGGCAATACACCAAACCTTCTTGTCAATATTCCGGAACAGAATGCATTCTATCTTGGAGAATTATTCTATTTCTTCGAGTTCGCATGTGGTCTGTCAGGCTATATGTTGGGAGTGAATCCATTCAATCAGCCGGGTGTTGAAAGCTACAAGCACAATATGTTTGCATTACTCGGCAAGCCGGGATTCGAAGCAGAAGGCGAAGAATTAAGAAAGAGATTATAAAATATAAACGGGGGACTCAGGTGCTTTCATACTATAAATGTGAGGGCATCTGAGCCTTTTGTGTTTTATTTTAAATAGATGTGGTATGAACTAATGGGAATTTGTACCAGAAAAGCAATACGAATGAAATATTTTGTAAATCTATCAAGAATATTAATGATAAAGAAGGAGTGACTCCATTATTGGATTCCGAAGGAAAAGTTGTTATAACAAGATAAGAACCTTTACAAATGGTGTGATGTAAGATAATAATTTTAGAAATTTAATGTAAAAAGGAGAATGTACAATGAAGATAGTGATTATGGATGCGCAGACATTAGGCGCAGATATGGATTTGAAGCAGTTTGAGAAGTTAGGAGAGGTCGTTGTATATGAACGCTGCCCACAGGAAGAAGTGATTGCAACATTGCAGGAGCAGAATCCGGATGTCATTTTAATTAACAAGATTGTTATGGGCGCAAAGGAAATGGCAGCAGCGTCGAATTTAAAGATGATTGCAGAATCAGCGACAGGATATAATAATATAGATATTGCGTATGCAAAAGAACATGGAATCCGTGTGGCAAATGTTGCAGGATATTCCACACAGTCTGTTGTACAGCATACATTTGCAATTTTGTTCTACTTGTATGAAAAATTGGCATATTATGATAAATATGTAAAAGACGGAGAATATGCAAAATGTCCAATCTTTACGCATTTTGACCATTTGTTCCATGAACTTGCAGGCAAGACTTGGGGAATCATAGGACTTGGTGCAATTGGCCGTGGCGTTGCAGATGTAGCAAAGGCATTTGGCTGTAGGGTGGTATACTATTCAGCCAGTGGTCACAGCTATGATACAGAATACGAACAGGTAGACTTTGATACATTATTAACACAGTCAGATATTATTTCCATTCATGCACCACTTAATGAATACACAAAGAATCTGATGAACTATGATACATTCAAGAAGATGAAATCATCTGCATATCTGGTAAATGTTGGTCGTGGACCGATTGTCAATGATGCAGATTTAACAAAGGCATTAAAAGAAGATTTAATTGCCGGTGCAGCCATCGATGTATTAACAGCCGAACCAATGGAAAAAGACAATCCACTGTTAGAGATTCAGGATAGTGAAAAACTGCTCATCACACCGCATACAGCATGGGCAACCGTAGAAGCAAGAACACGCCTTGTCGATGAGTTGTATCTGAATATCGAAGCATTTATGCAGGGAAAGGAACGGAACGTCATCGCATAATCCAATTCATTTCGCAGAGCGTCCGTAAGCCACCAATTCCGTGTTCATAAGTTGCGAAGTTTGGTATACATTCAGAGAAACCTAGACGGGCGAACAGAGAACCGCTCGTCAGCACACCCTCATACAAGGTTTGTGGCACTGCCGAAAGTAGAAATGTATCGGGGAATATCTTAATAAAACGACACAACAGCAGAGCGAAAAATAATTTATTTTGCAAGTTCAACATGTCTGAGCCGAAGGCGAGTTTTGAACTTGCAAAAAAATTGATTTTTGGCGGAGCGTCCGTAAGCTACAAACTCCGTGTTCATAAGTTGGCGGAGGTTGTTGTACATTCAGAAAAGCCTAGAAGAACAAAAAGAGAACCGCTCGTCAGCACACCCTCATACAAGGTTTGTGGCACTGCCGAAAGTAGAAATGTATCGGGGAATATCTTAATAAAACGACACAACAGCAGAGCGGAAAATAATTTATTTTGCAAGTTCAACATGTCTGAGCCGAAGGCGAGTTTTGAACTTGCAAAAAAATTGATTTTTGGTGGAGCGTCCGTAAGCCATAAACTCCGTGTTCATAAGTTGGCGGAGGTTGTTGTACATTTAGAAAAACCTAGAAGGGCGAAAAGATAATTTATTGGAAAAACACAACATGTTTGAGCCGAAGGCGAGTTTTGCGTTTTTCCCAAAATTCATCTTTTCAGCACTTCGTCCGTTCGTCAACAATCTTCGCAAATCTAATCTTCTTCAATCACCTGAACTTCCATATACGAAAATTCAATCTCCTCAATAAAATTATCCTGCAAAAACCGCACCTTCGAGTGCCGTTGAAACTGTTCCACATTCGAATCAAGCCAGATAGGTTCGCTTAAATCAAATTCATAACAGGCTTCCCGGATGCCATCAAATATCTTTCTCGTACGGTTTAAAGATAAATCATCATTTTCAATTACCGTATCTTTTACCATGTGATTGTTTTCATCAAAGATTTTACACCATAAACGAAACATCTAAAAATCCTCCTATTCAAAGTCTCTGCTGTCTAAAACAATCGTAAATGGACCGTCATTTTCTAAATCCACCTTCATATCTGCGCCAAATTCACCTGTTTCTACACAGTCACACTGTTCCTTAAAAAGTGTAATCGCCTGCTCATACAGTGCATTTGCATTATCTGGATTACCGGCATTGAAAAAACTCGGACGATTGCCCTTACGACAGTCTGCATATAATGTGAACTGGCTGACAAGGAGAATCGAACCATTTACATCTTTAATACTAAGGTTAGTCTTATCATTTTCATCAGCAAAGATGCGCAGTTTCATAATCTTATCTATGAACTTCGGCAGCATATCTGCACAATCTTCTTTGCCAACGCCCATAAGAATTAAAAGTCCTTTTCCAATCTTACCAATACAATTTCCATCTACCGTAACAGATGCGTGGTTGACACGCTGTATAACAAATTTCATAATATGCTCCAATCATTTTAAAGTGTCCCCATTATAACAGAAAATAATAATTGTGTACATCTGCTGTGTGAAAAAGAGAGGAACAGTAAAAATAACGTATAATACAGAATGAATAAAAAGAAGGGATTATCTTTTGAGGGGATGTATCAATGCTTCGTCTGAAAAATTTTATAGAAAATTGAAAGAATGTTTAAACAAAAAGGATGTCCCTGTATTATTGCGACAGAGACATCCTAAAATTCTATTAGGTAAATCGTCAAATAGGAAAAGTCACAATTGACGATGCTTGATATTCATAGAGCGATTGAATCAGATATTGCCGCATGAATATCATATGTAGTAAAAATTACATATTTACGTTCAAATGTCTTGGAAGACCGTCAACCATAATAGGTGAAAGTTCAGCCTGAATTAATGGACGGATATAACGTATGAGATCTTCTGTTACATAATCATCATCTGTGATCCATTCAAGAGGTACTTTCTTCTCAATGTTAGCAATTTCGTGTACATCATGTGTTTCTGTAATGCACATGTATGGATCGTCTGAGATTCTCTTTAATACAACAACACGGCCTGTCTCCCCTTCGAAAGCAGCCTTTACAGCAGCACCACCTACGTTAAATGCTTCTGTAATATCTGTACGGGATGTCATATGTGCGGCACAACGCTGCATTGTAGATAATTCAACGGCACGAGTTTTGATACCAAGTTCCGCACCAATCTTATTTGCAAGGAACTTTGCAGAACCTGCAAGCTGCTTATGACCAAATGCATCGACAAATTCTACGTGATCTGATAATTCAAATACATATCTTCCGTCAGCAACCTTAATACCTTCAGAGATTGCAATAACCATAGAGCGTCCCTGAGAACTCTTTTTCTTTACAGCAGTCATAAATTCGTTAATATCAAATACCTTCTCCGGAAGATAAATCATATCAACACCTTCGCAATCTTCGCCCTTAGCAAGAGCAGCTGCAGCAGTAAGCCAGCCGGCGTTACGACCCATAATCTCAACAATTGTGATTGTTGGATAATCATATACAAGACCGTCGCGGATGATTTCTTTCATTGTTGCAGCAATATATTTTGCAGCACTACCAAAACCAGGAGTGTGATCTGTTACGGCAAGGTCGTTGTCGATTGTCTTAGGTACACCGATAAATTTAATATCACTCTTTACAATGGCAGCATAATCTGATAACTGCTTAATAGTATCCATAGAGTCATTGCCACCAATATAGAAGAAGTACTTGATGTTTAATTTATCTAATGTAGCAAAAATCTTTTCATATACAGCTCTGTCGGCATCGATTTCAGGAAGTTTGTAACGACAAGAACCCAAGTAAGAAGATGGTGTTCTCTTTAAAAGATCGATATCGATGTCAGTCTTAATTTTTTCAGAAAGGTCTACATACTGATCATCAAGGAGCCCCTTAATTCCATGAAGCATACCATAAACCTTCTGCGCACCACGGTCTTTTGCTGTTTTAAAAACACCTACAAGACTTGAGTTAATTACTGATGTTGGACCACCTGACTGACCAACGATTACATTTCCAACCATATATTCCTCCAATCCTCCGTTATTTATAACGGGTATTATAAAATAATTCTATCATATTTATAAAAATGGTACAACTATTTTTAAAAAAAGTATAAACAGTCAAACATATTTTCGGATTTATGCAAATGAATTCTTGAAAATTTAGTTATTATGTAGAAAATTAGAGTGGATAAAGTACATTTTACAGGAACTGGTTGTTGGTATTTTGGAGAAAATATAGTACAATACGTTCAGATATTATGGAAACGCAAGGATTGAATTTATGTATATTGTATACATAAAGGGACGCATCCTGTGGGAATTGAAAAGAGGTTAAATTACATGGCAAATCGATGTGATGCCGGAACAAGCAGCCGGAGAAGAAACTATAAACAATATTATAAGAAGGCAGAATTATCCAGATTGGATAAAATTCCATATTTAGGGAAATCTGTTGAGGGAATTCGTCGTGGACACAAGAAACGTGATTTGTCGGGAAAAGAATATATTTTAAGTGTGAAAGATACAATTCAGTCACCGGTTGTACAGCAAATGAAGCAGTACAATCATCATAGTCATACAAATTGTTTTGAACATTCGGTTCATGTTTCCTATTATAATTACCTGATTTGTAAGAAATTCGGGTGGGATACACAGGCGGCAGCAAGAGGCGGTCTGCTTCATGATCTGTTCTTGTATGACTGGCATCATTATGAGCAGAAAGCAGGCGAACGTATGCATGGATTTGAGCATCCGACGAAAGCACTGAAAAACGCACAGAATCATTTTGATATTACACGCAAAGAAGGTGATATCATTGCAAAGCATATGTTTCCGCTGACGATTACGCCACCGAAGTATAAGGAGTCTTATGTGATTGTTATGACGGATAAGTTCTGTAGTGTGTGTGAAGTCATGGACAGATTCTTTAAACAGAGCAAGCGCAAGACTTTTTATCCGAAGAAAAATCGTGTACGTAAAAACGCAGCACGGTTATAGATGGTTGTGGCGATGAAAAGACAAATTATTGATGAAATGAAAGCGGTCATTTGGCTACAAATGTGTGACTGACCAATAAATATGGAAATAAATCAGTAGGCAGGATTGCAGGTAAGGAGGCTTGTATGTATTTAGAAAAGAATCAGATCGGAGTATTTGAAGGAACACGTAAGATTAATGCACAGGGACAGGATTTGGAAAGTTTTCTGGAAGCATATGATCCAAAGAAATATGACAATCCGTGTAATACGGTAGATACGTTGGTGTTTACGTATGATAAAGAGAAGAAAACGGTTAAAAAGTTATTGCTGATTCGCAGAGGAAATCATCCAAGTATTGGAAAATGGGCACTTCCGGGTGGATTTGTAGAGTATCGGGAAGATTTAGACAAAGCGGCTCTTCGGGAATTGCAGGAAGAGACGGGGGTTACGGATATCGAAGTCATGCAGTTAAAAAGTTATGGCGCATATGACAGAGATCCGCGAACAAGAATTATTACGACAGCTTACGCTGCGCTTGTTGAAGAAGGCAGCGTGCGTGCACAGGCAGGAGATGATGCAGAAGATTCCGGCTGGTTTCGGGTGGAAGATGATTTTGATGGAAATGTATCTGTACAAGATGGGATTGTCACAGAGATTCATAATGTTTCATTGATTCAGGATGCACCGAGTACGCTCCAGTTGCATAGTGTAATAGAGGTTACATATCGTAAGGATGCGATTTTGCAGGAAAAGACGTATCGTGTGACAGCATCTGATCTTGTGGCGGCAGACCATGGAGCAATTATCTTAGAAGGATATCATTTTGTGAAAGATAAGCTCAATGGAGTGCGTGTGTAAAGATTGTATAACATGCTGGTTGATTTGCAGACAGAGTAAAAGAGAGAGTTAGGAAGAAAAAGATGGCAAGAGTAGAATTTAAGCCGGGAAATATGTTATATCCGGTACCGGCAGTGATGGTTAGTTGTATGCGACCGGGAGAAAAGCCGAATATTATAACAGTTGCATGGGCAGGCACAGTCTGTTCAGATCCTGCAATGGTATCTATATCCGTTAGACCGAATCGGTATTCTCACGCAATTTTAATGGAAACAAAAGAATTTGTTATTAATTTAACAACAGAAGCGTTGTGCAGGGCTACCGATTTTTGCGGTGTGCGTTCCGGCAGGGATATTGATAAATATAAAGAAATGCATCTGACACCGAGTGTTTCAAAAAAGATAGCGGCACCTGGAATTGCAGAAAGTCCGGTTAATATTGAGTGTAAAGTGACGAAGGTGGAACATTTAGGAACACATGATATGTTTCTTGCTGAGGTGGTTGCGGTAACAGTCGACGAGGCGTACTTGAATGAATCAGGCAGATTTGAACTGAATCAGGCAAAGTTGGTAACATATTCACATGGGGAGTACTTTGCATTGGGGAAAAAGCTGGGAAAATTTGGGTACTCTGTGGATAAACGGATGCATCATACAGAAAAAAGTATGGAAAATCATCACCCGACAGATGAAACAACGGCAAAAAAAGAAAGCAGCCGCCACAGCAAAGCCAAAGCGCAGGCAAAGAGAAAACAGAATCATAAGAGAAGTACAAAGAATTTGAAAAAGAAATCAAAAAAATAAGGTATTAATCCTAAAAAATGTTAAAAGTGCATAAAAATTTACCGAAAAAGACAAAAATATGGTACTTTATTCATGTTTATCGCTTTACAAAGACTATTTGAAGTGCTATTATCTAGTTGTTACAAAATTGTTACAGAACGATTAATATTTAACAGTCGTATGATGATATGATTATTAATGGAGGAAATATGGCACATTTAACAAGATATGGCAAACGTATTAAAACAACATTAGTCAGTGCGTTGTCAGCAGCTTGTATGGCATGTATGGTAGCAATTCCATTTGTGGAAAAAGACATTTTAAAAAATGATGTTGGCTATGTTCGCGTCAGTGTGAATGGTGTAGAGCTCGGTGCGGTAAATACGGAAGAAGAAGCACAGCAGGCGATTACAGCAGCCAGATTGAAGTTTAGTCAGGATTATTCAGATATTGTATATTTAGATCCGACGTATGAAGTCGTAAAAGAAACAAAAGCATTTGCTCCTAGAATCTCAGAAGAAGAGATGGCGGCGGCAATTTATTCAAATCTGTTTACAAGTATGGTTGATATGAACCAACAGTTGGCTTATACAGTCAGAATTAATGATTTTACAGTGACACTCGCAAGTAAGGATGATGTGATTACATTGTTAGACCGTGTCACGGCACAGCAGGATTTAAACAATGCGTTTCAGGTAAGTCTTTCTGAGAAGGATTCTTCGGGAGATTCTTATGGCGTTACGGTTGTGAAGTCAGAGATTCAGGATGTGAATCGTGATATTGTTGCAGCAGCGATGAATGGTACAGCCATTACGACATCCAAAGACGGTAGTGTACATACAGATGGTATTACCGGAATTTCATTCTTAGAGGACATTTCTGTAAATGAAGTTCGTAAGACGACAGCGAAGGTTATCAGTGTGGATGATGCGTATGCGACAATTACGGCGAAGACGGATCAGACAGAGAGTTATATGGTCGTTGCAGGAGATTCATTTTCTAAGATTGCACAAAACTTTGGTACAGATGTTGCAACGATTTTAGAGCTGAATCCGGGATTGGAAGAAGGCAGTCTGATTATTCCGGGTGATTTTATCACAGTGCCTGTTCAGAAGTCTGTAATTAACGTAGTTACAACGAAGACGACAACATATGAGGAAGAATATCAGGCAGAACCGCAGTATGTAGATGATGATACGAATTACAAAGGAACGAATACGGTTATTAATGAAGGAACAGCCGGCAGACGTAAGGTAACTGCAGAAGTTACTTATATAGATGGTGTACAGTCAGCAATTGAATATACCAATGAAGTGATTCTTGAAGAAGCACAGCCACAGGTAATTGCAGTTGGTACACTGACACAGCCGGAATATATCAGACCGATAGCAGGCGGAAGTCTGTCATCAGGCTATGGAAACCGCGAAGATGGATTCCATAAGGGGGTTGACTGGTCAATTCCACAGGGAAATAGTGTAAATGCAGCAGCCGACGGCGTGGTTGTAAGAGCCAGCTGGTATGGCGGATATGGTTATTGTGTGGATGTTCAGCATAACAATGGAACATTAACCAGATATGGTCATTTGAGTTCTATAGATGTATCTGTAGGTCAGAGCGTTTCACAGGGACAGCATCTTGCAGCCAGTGGTAACACAGGTAATAGCACAGGACCACATCTTCATTTTGAAATTTGGGTTGGTGATGCGACAGTGAACCCACTTGATTATGTAAACAAAAATTAATAGACCTGACAAAAATGCATAGAGCAGTTTTGCAGAGATGATAAGAAGCCGTTTGGTGAGGAAGAATGAAGAATACTTCGAAAGCCAGCGGCTTTTCTCTTCGTTTCTTTACGATTATTCCGGTGCTGTAATAAATTTTTGCTTTACAAATAGGTACATTGTGATATAATCAAACAGAATATGTTGAAATTACAGGAAAATTACACGGAACTTATTCATATAAATATAGTAACGATTCATATTGTGGTACGAAACAGATTTCATCGTGAATGGTTACGAATTGATTATTATGTTAGAGGTGCGAAATAGATGGAGCAGTATATTATAAAAGGAGGAAATCCTCTTATCGGCGAAGTAATGATAGGCGGTGCAAAAAATGCAGCATTGGGCATTTTGGCAGCGGCAATTATGACAGATGATACAGTCACAATAGAGAACGTACCGAATGTAAGAGATACGAAGGTTTTATTGCAGGCAATCGAGGGGATTGGTGCAAAGGTTCACTATGTGTCAGATAACTGCGTTCAGATTAATGGAAGTGATATACATGATATTAATGTGGATTATGAATACATCAAAAAAATTCGTGCATCATATTATTTGTTAGGCGCATTACTTGGGAAGTATAAGAAAGCACATGTAGCACTTCCGGGTGGATGCAATATTGGAAGCCGACCAATTGATATGCATATTAAAGGATTTAAGGCACTTGGAGCAGAAGTAGATATTTCACATGGTCAGATTAATGCAGAAGCGCAGCAGTTAATCGGAAATCATGTATATTTTGATGTGGTATCAGTAGGTGCAACGATTAATATTATGATGGCAGCCTGTATGGCACAGGGAGATACGATTGTTGAAAATGCGGCAAAGGAGCCACATATTGTAGACGTTGCGAATTTCCTGAATGCAATGGGAGCCAATATTAAAGGTGCGGGTACGGATGTTATTCGTATCAAAGGTGTTGAGAAGTTACATGGTGCAACATATTCTATCATTCCTGACCAGATAGAAGCAGGAACATTTATGCTTGCAGCAGCAGCAACAAAGGGAGATATTACAGTATGTGATGTCATTCCGAAGCATTTGGAGTCTATTTCAGCGAAGCTGCTAGAAATGGGATGTACGGTTGTGGAAGGAGATGACAGTGTACGTGTTATAGGATGTGATGAGTTAAAGTGCACAAATGTTAAGACACTTCCATATCCTGGTTTTCCAACAGACATGCAGCCACAGGTTGCCGTCGCACTTGCGCTTGCAAAGGGAACAAGTATGGTTACAGAGAGTATCTTTGAGAACCGTTTTAAGTATGTAGATGAATTGAACCGTATGGGCAGTAAGATTAAGGTAGAAGGCAATACCGCATATATTGAAGGTGTTGATAAGTTTACCGGAACACAATTATCTGCTCCGGATTTGCGTGCCGGTGCAGCATTGGTTGTTGCAGCACTTGCAGCAGAAGGCATTTCGCAGATTGATGATATTGTTTATATTCAGCGTGGATATGAGCAGTTCGAAGTGAAGTTAAGAAAGCTCGGTGCGGTTATTGAGCGTGTGGATTCTGAGTATGAAGCACAGAAATTTAAATTAAAGATGATTGGTTAAAATGAAAGGGTATCCTCATGCAGGGTATCCTTTTTGCTTTATTAGGATTCGGGTGTCAAAAGATGCATTTTATGTTTCAAGATGGACTATCTAAAAATAGTTATAATTGGGAAATTTTTATAAAATTTATATCGGATTATTTCTTTTGATTGGGAAAGTATGATATTATTAAAACAATAATTCTTAGTGTGTATACAAAAAGATGATCCGAAAGCAAAAAGAGGATACAAAACGGAAGTAGAATAAATTGCAAAGAAAGTGTATCTATAGGATAGAGGTTCGCGATTATGAAACTGAGAAATAAATTGATTGTGTCATTTTGTATTATGGTAGTTCTGCCGGTACTGATGAGTATTGCAGTAGTGTGTGGATTATTTCATATACAGACAAAGAAGATGAATGACCTATATCATGTACAATACAAGTCGATTTTGACAAATATATATTCGCCTGCAATTATTATGGGGCAGATTACGGAACAGGCATATGAAGAGGTCTGTGATGAAGCAAAAAGCAATCCGTCGAAGTTCAATGATCAGGGATACTTAGATGAATTGAGTGCGGCATTAAAGGAGAAGCTGTCTGGAATTATTGTCAGAAAAAATGGAACAATTACATATGTGTCCTGTGAATGGCGGGAAGAAGATTTAGAGAAGATTCTTCCTTCTTATAAAGAGCAGGATGAACAGAGTTTATCTGATGTAGGCGTGTACAAAGGCGGCAATTATCAGATGCTAATCAAGCAGGTTAGTACAGAGAGTCCTTCCGGGGATAAATACAGCATATTTATTGTGACAGCCTTAAATCAAATGCTGCCGCAGCTCAAGACATTTTTGATACAAGGGGCGTGTGCCATTGTGCTTGTTATGATTTTAACAAGTGCGACATTGTGTATATGGGTATACCGGTCTATTTTACAGCCGGTTGATAAATTGAAACTTGCAACCAATAATATTAAAAATGGAAATTTGGATTTTGTAATGCCAAAGGTTTCCGGTGATGAGATCGGAGACGTATGCAGGGATTTTGAGGAAATGAGAGTGATTCTCAAGCAGTCAATGGATGACAAGGTCAACTCTGACAGAGAAGAAAAGGAGTTGATTCGAAATATATCGCATGATTTGCGAACCCCGCTTACAACGATTAAAGGGTATGCCGAAGGACTTTTAGATGGAATTGTGGATACGCCGGAACGCCGGGAGAAATATTTAAAAACGATTATTGGTAAAGTAAATGGAATGGACAAGTTGATTGATGAACTTACCATTTATTCGAAATTAGATACGAACCGTGTTCCATATTCATTTTCACCGGTGAATATCAGAGCATATTTTGCAGACTGTTGTGATGAACTTCGAATGGAATTAGAAGAAAAAGGAATCACTTTGGATTATACATATCATGCAAATCATGATATAATTACAGTAGCAGATTCGGAACAGCTCAAAAGGGTTATTTATAATATTATCAATAATTCTGCAAAGTATATGACACCGGAAAGACAGGGCAGAATTTGCATCGACATTTATGATGAGGGTGAATATGCACATATTGTCATAAAAGATAACGGAAAAGGAATTGGGATGCAGGAATTGCCGCATATCTTTGAACGTTTCTATCGGGCAGACCGTTGCAGAAACAGCCAGCGGGGCGGCAGTGGAATCGGTCTTGCGATTGTTAAGAAAATTATTGATGACCACAAAGGAAAGATTTGGGCAGAGAGTGTGGAAGGCGAAGGTACGACCATGCATTTGAATCTGAAGGTACAGGAAGATGACGGTATATTACGGCTGGAAGATAAAGAGTAACTGAAATAAAATGAAATGTGGAGGAATGAAGTATGAGTAAAGTGTTGATTGTTGAAGATGAGGGAACGATTGCTGAAATCGAAAAGGATTATCTTGAATTAAGCGGATTTGAAGTGACGATTAAGGAAGATGGACAGAGTGGTCTTGCTGCGGCACTTGCAGAAGATTTTGATATTATTATTCTGGATGTTATGCTTCCGGGAGCAGATGGCTATGAAATCTGCAAGCAGGTTCGAGAAACAAAGAATACTCCAATTATTATGGTATCCGCAAAGAAAGAAGATATTGATAAGATTCGTGGACTTGGCGTGGGTGCAGACGATTATATGACAAAGCCGTTTAGTCCAAGTGAACTGGTTGCGCGTGTAAAGGCACATCTTGCAAGATATGAGAGACTGGTTAGCAGTGCAAAAGAAGAAAATGATGTCATTGAGATTCGTGGTATTAAGATTGATAAGACTGCGAGACGTGTATTTGTCAACGGAGAAGAAAAGATATTTACAACAAAGGAATTTGATTTGCTCACATTCCTTGCACAGAATCCAAATCACGTATTTACAAAGGATGAATTATTTAAGGAAATCTGGGATATGGATTCCATTGGCGATATTGCAACAGTTACGGTTCACATTAAGAAAATCCGTGAAAAGATTGAGTTTGATACATCAAAGCCACAGTATATCGAGACAATTTGGGGCGTTGGATACAGATTTAAGGTATAATAAACAGCCGCTATTGTGATTATAAAACACAAAAATAAAACGAGCACTTATGAGCCGCCGCATTGGAAGATTATCCGGTGCGGCGGTTTGTTGTGTGTTGGGAGTTTATATATTTTTAATAATTTCCGTCAAAGGAATCCTTGAAGGCTGCTATAAATGGGTATATAATGCAGGCGATACTTTGTAGAAAAAAGAGGAAAAGGAAAAATGAAGTTACTGAAACAATTTGCAATCATATTGATTATTTCATTTATCGGTGAAGTGTTAAAATATGTGATTCCATTGCCGATACCGGCAAGCATTTACGGGCTTTTGATTTTATTTGTGAGTTTGCTTACAGGTTTGATTCAGATAGAACAGGTTCGGGAAGCGGGAAAATTTTTAATCGAAATTATGCCGGTCATGTTTATTCCGGCAGCAGTCGGGCTGTTAGAATCATGGGGCGTACTTCGTCCGGTATTTGTGCCGGTTATTGTGATTACGCTGGTGTCAACGGTTGTGGTTATGGCGGCAACCGGCAGGATGGCACAGCTCATTATGCGGATTGAAAATAAGAAAAAGGTGGATACGGATTATGAATAACTTACTCACGGAATCAGTATTTTTTGGCGTGATGATTAGCCTTGTGACTTATGGGATTGGCGTGTGGCTCAAAAAGAAATTTAAGCTCGCAATTTTCAATCCGCTGCTTGTTGCAATCGTAATTACGATGCTTGTGTTATTAGGTGCAAATGTAGAATATGATGCGTATTATGAGGGTGCAAAATATATTAGTTATTTGCTGACACCTGCAACGATATGCCTTGCGATTCCGCTGTATGAACAGGTGGCACTGCTTAAAAATGAGTGGAAGGCAGTTGTTGGCGGCATTGTATCAGGCGTTATTACATCTCTTGTGACAGTGCTGGTGCTTTCGATGCTGTTTCATTTAAGCCACGAAGAATATGTTACACTGCTTCCCAAGTCGATTACAACGGCAATTGGTATGGGCGTATCAGAAGAACTGAATGGATATGTGACGATAACCGTTGCTGTGATTATTATTACCGGTGTATTTGGAAATATTATCGGGGAATTGGTGTGTAAGGTATTTCGCATCAAGAATCCGGTTGCAAAGGGACTTGCACTTGGAACGGCAGCACATGCGATAGGAACAGCCAAAGCCATGGAGATGGGAGAAATTGAAGGTGCGATGAGCAGTTTGTCGATTGCAGTTGCCGGCCTTTTGACGGTTGTCGGGGCATCGGTATTTGCAGGATTGTTATAATTTTCGCATATAATCTGATTGAAAATGTCATTTTTACCAGCTCACATACATAAAATAGGACAGATATGTGGGAGGGTGAAGTATGAATGAGAAATCTTTAGAGGTATTGTCAGCATATGATTGGACGGTGCAACGTATTAGCAGAGGCAGAGGCGGTATGATTCTGTCAACCGATGCGGGACCGAAATTGTTTTTAGAGTGCAGTAAATCAAATGCGTTTTATGAACGGGAACATTTGCTGACACAGGCAGTTGTGCGTGGCGGTTTTCAATATGTAGATACATATGTATGTAATAAAGATGGAAATTGCGTGACGGTAGCAGAAGATGGAAGACGTTACATTGTAAAAAACTGGACGGATGGACGGGAATGTAATGTAAAAAGTATGGATGATGTTATATCGGCGATTACATCACTTGGACAGGTACATCAGGCATTACATGCTGTGTCTTTAGAATTATTGCAGACACCGGCGGTTGAGACACCGGTGGAGGTTATGGCAGCACAGGCTGAACAGGATGTGGAAATAGAAAGGAAGCCGGGACAGATTACAGATCGGTTTAAAGACAGTCGCACGATGCCAGATATCTACGAAAGGCACACGAAAGAATTGAAAATGGCGATGAATTACCTGCGAAATAAGAAGAAAAAATCCGATTTTGAACAGCTTGCATATGAGCATATTGGTGCATTTTATGAAGAGGCAGGGCAGGCAAGTGCATTGCTGCATACAAAGTCAATGACAGAACGGTTAGAGCGGGTAGTATCTATGTATGAATTGTGTCACGGAAGTTTTCATTATCATAATATTTTAATGGATACAAAGGGAACGATGATTGTCAATTTTGACCAATATCGCAATGACTGTCAGATTCGGGACCTGTATCAGTTCATGCGAAAGATTTTAGAGAAATGTGATTGGGATATTGAGACGGCTTATAAAATGATAGATGTGTACGATCAGGTACATCCTATCGGAGATACAGACCGTAAATTGTTGTCTGCATTTTTTGCATTTCCTGAAAAATTCTGGAAAATCATCAATTATTATCTCAATGCAAACAAAGCATGGATTCCGCCAAAGAACCTTGAAAAACTTCAGAAAGTGATTGCACAGAATGGTAGACGGCAGGCATTTTTAGCAACATTGGGTAGCTGAATCAAAAATAACATGAATTCCAATCCGGTTTGTTCACAATAATGTATATTGTATACATGTGAATGAACCGGAATTTTTGTTTTCGGTGCATCTGTTAGTTTTATTGCATAAACTGCGGATATGTGGTAAAATCTCTGATAACAGTGTGGAAAATTGACAGGATTGGAGCACAGATGAAGATGGATAAGATACAGGATAGGACAGGTGCGATAAAAAAGCATCCGACTTCCTTTTATAAACTTGCCGGAAAGTGTGTTGCATTGGGTCTTATCGTAACGATGGTATTGCCATTTGCAGCATGTGGAAACAAGCAGTCGAAGATTGTTTCGGGAAGTTCCGTATTGCCGATGCCGTCGAAAAAGGTAGAAGAAGTTACGGTTCCGGCAAATAAAAACGAAGTGAAGTTCACAGGGGTTTTGACACTGATTGATACGACACTTAAAAAAATGCAGTTTGTAGATATAGACAACGGAACAGAATATGAAGTTGCTTATACAGGCGGCACAGATATTCAGGACAAATATAATAAAATTCTTGCAGCAGCAAGTATGAAGGCAGGAGACATTTTTGACGTAACCTGTAATAAGAGCAGTAAGGCAGAGAAGATTTATGAATCTTCTGATACGTGGGAGATGACCGGATTTACAGGCTTTCAGGCAGATGAAAGTAAGAAGAAGGTTACTATCGGAGATGAAGATTATAAATATGTCGATTATACAGCTGTGATTTCCGGGCAGAACAGAATTGCGGTAGCACAGGTTGTTGCACAGGATGAGATAACAGTGCGTGGAAAAGATAAGACAATTTATTCCGTAACAGTCGATAAAGGGCATGGGTATATTCAGTTTGCAGGCATTGATACATTTGAGAATGGATATGCAACCATTGGCAGAAAGCAGCTGCTGGGGGTTACGAAGAATATGCTCGTAACTGCACAGGAAGGAACGTATTCTGTGGAACTACAAAAGGGAGGAACGGTTGGTCAAAAGAGCGTGACAGTTGTAAGAGATCAGCAGGTGACGTTGGATTTCTCAGAATATACGAAAGAAGCAGCAAAGACCGGTGCGGTTAATTTTATGGTAACACCGGAAAAGGCGGTTATGACGATAGATGGCGTGGAAGTCGATTATTCACAGCCGGTATTGCTAGAATATGGCAGACACAATTTAGTATTGTCTGCGAACCATTATACACAGTATACAGAGACATTACTTGTCAATTCGGAGTATCAGACAAAGGTAATTGATATGATTTCATCTGATACAACGACAGCAGCCAATAATACAGGCACAACGAAGTCGTCAAAGTCCTCGACGAATAAGACGACCGAGTCGTCGAATCTGACGGATGGATATACCGTTAGTATCACAGAGCCGAAAGGTGCATCGCTTTATGTGGACAGCGTATATATTGGTGTTGTTCCGTGTTCATTTGAAAAAAAGGCGGGAAGCAAGACCATTACGTTATCGCAGAGTGGCTATGCAACTGTAAGTTATACCATTTCTATTGCGAATGCGACAGGCAATCTGACGTACTCGTTCCCGGATATGGTTGAGAAAGGTTCAAATACAACGACAACACAATCAAATTAAAAAACAGACAAATGCATGGATTATATGGGGAATTACTGGAAATAATAAGAACAGCCCATAGAGTCCATGCGTAATCATTGATAAAGAACAGATTACTATTTATTGCAGACGATGATAAATAGCAAGAGAAGAATCGTCTAAGATAGGAGAATAATTATGACAAAGAAATTAAACATCCCTTTTTCACCACCAGATATTACGGAAGAAGAGATACAGGCAGTTACAGAGGTTATGCGTTCAGGCTGGCTTACAACCGGTCCAAAGACGAAAGAATTAGAGCATCAGATGGCAGAATTCTGTCATGTCAACAGAGGTGTGTGTATGAATTCGGCAACGGCATGTCTTGAGATGGCATTGCGTTTGTTTGAAATCGGAGAAGGCGATGAAGTTATTGTTCCTGCATATACGTATACAGCGTCAGCAAGTGTTGCAATTCATGTTGGTGCCACATTGCGATTGATTGATGTGGAAAAGGGAACATATCATTTGGATTACGATGCATTAGAAGCAGCCATTACAGAGAAGACGAAGGCAGTCATTCCGGTTGACATCGGCGGCGTTATGGTAGACTATGACCGGATTCGTGAAATTGTGATGCGTAAGCAGAGTATGTTTCATCCGGCAAGTAAGATGCAGGAGGCACTTGGACACATTTTGATTCTTGCAGATTCTGCACATGGTTACGGAGCAAAGAGAAATGGAAAAATCAGTGGTGAATGTGCGGATTTCACATCATTTTCATTCCATGCTGTTAAGAATTTCACAACCGGAGAAGGCGGCGGTCTTGTATGGCGAGATATTGAAGGGGTGGACAATGAAGAAATCTATCATCAGCTGATGCTTTTAACGCTTCACGGACAGTCAAAAGATGCACTTGCAAAGACACAGCTCGGAGCATGGGAATATGATATTGTAGGTCCATATTTTAAGAGCAATATGACAGATATTATGGCAGCAATCGGTTTGGTTCAGATGAAGCGTTATCCGGGATTGTTAGCAAGAAGAAAAGAATTGATTCAGATGTATACGGCTGGCATCGCAGCAGATGATATTGACGTGCTGACACATTTTGATGATACATCGGAATCGAGCGGACATTTGATGATGGTTCGTCTGTTAGGAAAAGATGAAGCAGACAGAAATGCACTGATTACAAAGATGGCAGAGCAGGGAGTAGCGACAAATGTACACTATAAGCCATTGCCATTGCATACAGCATATAAGAAATTAGGGTTTGATATTAAGGATTATCCAAATGCCTATGAAATGTATCACAATGAGATTACACTTCCGTTACATACATGTCTGACAGATGAGCAGGTAACGTATGTCATTGAGCAGTTTAATACATTAAGAAAGTAACATCCTAAAGATGGCAGTGTATGAAGTATTTACAGCACATATTTCATACAGGCAGACAGGATGAGAGGAAGCAATGAAACTGAAAAAATGGAGTGAACTTCCAGACCGTATGAGAACGAAAGAAGTTCGCAAATATTACAATATTCTGGTAAAAAGAAATGCATGGTTTCAGGCGAAGCGTGTATTAGATGTTATCATTGGAACGATTATGTTAGTTGTATTAGCCATTCCGATGGTAGTGGTTGCAGCACTGATTAAATTAGATTCCAAAGGACCGGTATTTTTTCGGCAGGAACGTGTAACACAGTACGGAAGAATTTTCCGTATCTATAAGTTCCGAACAATGGTAGATAATGCCAGTCAGCTAGGAACACAGGTAACCGTAGATGGTGACCGTCGAATAACACGTGTGGGAAAAGTTTTGCGTAAATTGCGAATTGATGAATTTCCACAGTTGTTTAATATTCTTGCAGGGGATATGACGCTGGTCGGAACCAGACCGGAGGTATCAAAATATGTCAAAGAATATTCACCGGAAATGTATGCAACACTTCTGCTTCCGGCAGGCTTAACGTCTCGGACAAGCATTGCATATAAAGATGAAGAAAAATTATTATCAGATGCAGCAGATGCAGACCGTGTATACATTGAAGAAGTATTGCCTGTAAAGATGCAGTATAATCTGGATAGTCTGAAGAAGTTCAGTCTGTTATCGGATGCGAGCGTATTATGGGACACATTTGTATCTGTGCTAAAAAAAGGTTAGACCGTTATGTTTATTACAGTATGTGTGATTGCGTATAATGAAGAACAGGCATTGCCTTCTATTTTAGAAGATATTGTCAGACAGGATTATCCGCATAATAAAATAGAAGTCGTGTTGGTAAATAGTGCGTCCACAGACCAGACAAGGGCACTGATGGAGGCATTTCAGGAGGCAAATAACCGTCCTTCTTACCGGTTTGCACGAATTGTCGTGTTAGACAATCCCAAGAAAACACTTCCGTGTGGATGGAATGTAGCATTATCAGCTTATACCGGAGAAGCGATTTTAAAGGTAGATGCGCATGCTGCCATTCCGGTTGATTTTGTGCGCAAGAATGTTGCCGTATTAGAAAGTGGAGAAGATATTTGCGGCGGACAGCGTCCTAATATTATTGATGAGCCAACCAAATGGAGAGAAACACTGTTGCTTGCAGAGACATCGATGTTTGGTTCTAGTATTGCGCCGTATCGCAATAACCCCGGAAAAACCTATGTGAATTCGATGTTTCATGCGGCATATCGCAGAGAAGTGTTTGAGCGTATTGGCGGATTTAATGAAGATCTTGCCAGAACAGAAGATAATGAAATTCATTACCGGATGCGAGAGGCGGGATTTCGCTTGTGTTTTGAACCGGGAATTGTGTCATATCAGCATATCAGAAGCAGTTTAAAAAAGATGCTTCGTCAGAAATATGCAAATGGTTATTGGATTGGACTTACCTGTGGCGTATGTCCAAAATGCTTATCTTTATATCATTTTGTGCCATTTGCATTTGTCAGTGCAATTCTTATATCGTTGGTTGTATGCATAGCAGGTTGGATAACTGGTGTAGATGCAGTGCCTGCAGACGGCTGGTTTCATACCGTTATAGGAGCGCATACCGTGACAGGAACAGCAGGGATATGGACTTATTTTTATGGGATTGTTAAAATACTAACAATTATAATGTGGAGCTTGTATGGAGTTATTGCAATAGGGATGGCAGTGCTTGCAGAGGTTACGGTAGGTCGCAGAAGAAATATTACAGGCATCTGTCTTCCGGTTCTGTTTCTGTTATTACATATCAGTTATGGAATTGGAACGGTAAAAGGATTGATAAAAATGCCATTTTGGGTGAAAGGATTGAATAATGGAAGAGACAAGAAAAGATAAAATGCAATTGCTTGTGCGACGGATTGCGCTCATTATAACAGATATTATTCTGCTCAATGCATCCGTGTTTCTGGCATTGATTATGCGATTTGATGTGAGCGTGGAATCCATTCCGCAGGAATATATGGAAAAATATGTGGAAAATGTCATTCCATTTACATTGATTACACTGGTTATTTTCTGGATATTTAAGCTCTACCACAGTTTATGGCAGTATGCAAGTATTGCAGAAGTTTATAAGATTGTAGAGGCGTGTTTTGCCACAGAAGTTGTACATGTTTGTTATACTGCATATCGGGGCGATATGCTGCCGAGAGCATGTTATTTTACGGCATTTACATTTCTTGTAATTGCAATCTGTGCCAGCCGTTTTATGTATCGAATGATTCGAACCTTTTTGCAGGATAGAAGGCAGCTTGGGGAATACACGAATATTATGATTATTGGTGCCGGAGATGCAACGAATGTATTGCTCCGTGAAATTCAGAATTCCAGATATTTAGACCATTCCAGAGTATCTTGTATTATTGATGATGATCATAAAAAGGTCGGCAGATTTATCCGTGGTGTCAAGGTCGTTGGTACGCGTGAGAAGATTAAAGAATGTGCCAGATTGTATGGAATTGATGAGATTATTTTTGCGATTCCGTCTGCATCAGTGGATGTTAAGAGAGATATTTTGAATATCTGTAAAGAAACGGATTGTGAATTGAAGATTCTGCCGGGCGTATATCAGATGGTCGATGGCGAGATTAATGTCAATTCGATTCGTA
Organism: Lachnospira sp. UBA4346; assembly: GCA_002394205.1. Lineage (GTDB taxonomy): Bacteria > Bacillota > Clostridia > Lachnospirales > Lachnospiraceae > Lachnospira. The sequence goes on from DGTC01000020.1 coordinate 90,793, forward strand.
GTGTAGATGTATTAGATTTGCTTGGCAGAGATCCGATTGATGTCGATATTGAATCCATTATGGGATATGTGAAGGATAAGACCGTTATGGTAACCGGCGGCGGTGGTTCGATTGGTTCTGAATTATGCCGTCAGTTGGTAAGTCATCAGCCGAAATGCCTGATTATTTTTGATATTTATGAAAATAATGCATATGACATTCAGCAGGAATTAAAAATCAATTATCCGGATGCAAATGTGGTAACACTGATTGGTTCAATACGAAATGTGTCGAGACTAGAAGAAGTGTTTGCAACGTATAAGCCGGATATTGTCTATCATGCGGCAGCGCACAAGCACGTACCGCTGATGGAAGTGAGTCCGAACGAAGCGGTTAAAAATAATGTCGTAGGAACTTGGAATGTTGCAAAGATGGCAGATAAATATGGCGTTGGAAAGTTTGTGATGATTTCCACAGATAAAGCGGTTAATCCAACCAATGTGATGGGAGCGACAAAGCGTATCTGTGAAATGATTATTCAGACGTATAACGGCATTTCTAAGACGGATTTCGTGGCAGTACGATTCGGTAATGTATTAGGAAGCAATGGCTCTGTCATTCCGTTATTTAAGCGTCAGATTGAAGCGGGTGGTCCGGTGACCGTAACGCATCCGGATATTATCCGTTATTTTATGACGATTCCGGAAGCAGTTTCTTTGGTATTGCAGGCAGGTGCATATGCAAAGGGCGGCGAAATCTTTATTTTGGATATGGGTGATCCGGTTAAGATTGATGATTTGGCAAAGAATCTGATTCGTCTGTCCGGTTATACGCTTGGTGTCAATATGGAAATTAAATATACAGGACTTCGTCCCGGAGAGAAGCTCTATGAAGAACTTCTGATGAAGGAAGAGGGCTTGCAGGATACGAAAAATAAGCTGATTCATATCGGAAAACCGATTGATATTAAGAACAAAGAACATTTCTTTGAGAACTTAGAGCGTTTGAAAGAATCTGCATATAATGAGACAGATGATATTAGAGCGTTGATTCAGGAAGTTGCTCCAACATATCATCCGAAGAAGAATGATTCAAAGAATTAGAAGTCAGATGAAACGCATGGTACAATGATAAATAATTAACAAATAAAGGCATATACGAAAGGCTGTTGCAAGATGGTTTGGTATATGTCTTTTTATATTGTAGGAAACTTCATTCCTTTTTCGATTTTTATGATGAGATCTAAGAAATTTTTGGAATGTAAAATTTTATTTACAGCAGAAAGTCAGATATAATATAATGAATTATATTAGAGATAAAAATCCTTTTGGTCAAAGGATAGTACATGGTTGTGAAAGTTAGGGTGAGCATTATGAAAAAACAATTCTGCAGAAGGTGGAAACAATTCACCTGTACAATGGCAGTAGCAGGAATGTTACTGGTATCAGCACAGAAACTATATGCACAGGATATAGGAAGTCAGTCGGCAACGATACCGGCTGAGTATGATGCACAGACGGCGGTTGCGATACAGCCGAAACAGGAAACTTCTACAGTAGGTGAAACATCATCTGCGGTCGATATGCAGACAACAAATGAAACACAGTCAGCAGTTGTGACAGATATAACAAACCATACACAGAGTAGTCATTCACAAGAGTTTGATTTATCACAAATCACACCTGAACGAGGTATGGGATTTGTTGCACCGGACGATGTAGATGGCACAATACGGCGTGTTCGCACAGAGGATGAGTTAGCTGCAGATGGAATTGATTTCCCGTCTTTTTACCGAAACTATGATGTGCCGATTATCAGAAATCAGTATGAATCGCAATGGTGCTGGGCATTTACCTGTGTAGCAACCATCGAGATTAATTTGATTAAGAAGGGACTTGCAGATACATCGATTGATTTATCGGAAGCACAGTTGGCTTATTTTGCATATCACAATACACCAGATAATTTAGGCGGCAAGAGTGGAGATGTCAATGAATCTTCCAGGGATAGAAAGAATAGAGACGGTAATTCTAGATATGCAAGCAGAGCTTTGATTGGATGGGAAGGTCTTGCAAGTGAAGAAACCATTCCATTTAATATAGAATATATTGATGATTCCATGGCATATAATAATAATATTGCACATTTGGAAGGATATTATAATTTGGAATCTGCGGAGGAAATAAAACAGGCAATTCTGGATTATGGTTCAGCAGGAATATCCTATTACGTAGATGGTGGAAGAAGTATTTATTATAACGAATCAAATCACTCCTATTATTGTGATCAGAAAAATAATACCACACATATGGTAACATTAATTGGTTGGGATGATACATATTCGAGATATAATTTTAATTATACACCGGAACGAGACGGCGCATGGATTGTCAGAAACAGCTGGGGAGAAGGCTATGGTGAAGGCGGATATTTCTATTTATCATATGATGATAAATCAGCCGGATATGCGTTTGCGATGGAAGCAGATGTGGCAGGAAAGTACCATAACAACTATCAGTATGATGGTGGAATGTTTACAGCAAGTTATTCGAGTTGTCAGAAGGTAGCAAATGTCTTCACTGCGAAAGCAAATTATGGACAGGCAGAAGAAATCAGAGCGGTTTCGTTTATGATTAACGGTGATACGAATGTGGATTATGCCATTCGAATTTACACGGATGTGAATAATGGAGATACGCTTTCTTTTGGAAAGCCTGTATATGTACAAAAAGGGAAGACCTCATATGAAGGAACTTATACAGTTCCGTTAAATAATCCGGTATATGTAGAGGATGGGACCAATTATGCAGTAGTGATTGCATTAGATGAACAAAAAAGTGCCAGTATTACCCATGAGATGTCGTATGATTATTATTATGAATTGAGTGGTTATCGCTCAACGGTATATGCAGATGCACACCAGAGTTATGCATATTTGAGTGGTGAATGGAAAGATTATGGACAGCAGTTTGGAGAAAATCTGGTTATCAAAGCATATACCAATAACGTAGATAAAAGACTTCCGGAGTTAAAGGCTTCTGTCCGCTCAAGTGTATCAAGTCTTGCACAGGGGCACAATGTTACATTTATTGCAGGTGCAAGTGGCGGAAACGGAGGGTATCAATATCGTTTCTTGTTACAGAATCCGACAACGGGAAATTGGAATGTTTTGCAGGATTATAGTTCGGCAAGCAGATTTACATGGAAAGCAAATAGCGGTGGTAAGAAACGAATTTATGTGGATGTAAAAGATCAGGCGGGAAATGTGAAGCGCAGTAATCCAATTGCGGTTACGGTTTCCGTGGTCAGACCAAAGGTTACGGTAAGCGGAAGTGCATCGAAGGCAGATACAGGCAATAAGATTCGTTTTACGGCAAAATTAAGTGGAGGAAGCGGAACGTATCAATATCGATTCTTATTAAAGAATCCAAAGACGAATAAGTATACTGTTTTAAAAGATTATAGCGGCACAAATACCTATGTCTGGACAGCAGGAGGCGAAGGCACCAGACATGTGTATGTGGACGTGAAAGACAGTGGAGGAGTGGTAACACGCAGTTCCCCATTTGGGATTACAGTTACAAAGAAAATTGTTATTCCTCCATTAAAAGCACAGGTTACGTTAAGCAAATCGATTGCACAAAAAGGAGATAACATTCGAATTACCGCGAAGGCAAGTGGCGGAACCGGTAAGTATCAATATCGTTTTTTGTTAAAGAATCCGAAAACAAACAATGTTATTGTTTTAAGAGATTATAGCAGCAGTGCAGCTTATGTCTGGAAAGTATCCGGAGAAGGTGCAAGGCATATATATGTAGATGTCAAAGATGGCAGAGGGGTTGTTGTAAGAAGCAGTGCATATGGCGTGAATTTGCAAAAAGTATTGAAATCTAGTTTTAAACTCAGTAAAACGGTCGTACAGCCGGGAGAAAAGGTAAGAATTACAGCCAAAGCAAGTGGCGGTAATGGAGGATATCAGTATCGGTACTTATTACAGAATCCGACAACCGGAAAGTGGGCAGAACTGAAGAAATATAGTGCAAGCAGTTCCTATACATGGACAGCCACAGGCTCTGGAAAACGAAGGGTGTATGTAGATGTTAAGGATAGCAGAGGTAGAATTGTCAGAAGTGGTGCACAGGCAGTCAGAACGATTATCAGACCAAAGGTAACTGTGACAGCCCCGTCTTCCGTTGTTATGGCAGGAACGAAGGTTAGACTTCAGGCAAAATTAAGTGGAGGAAACGGAAAATATCAATATCGTTTCCTGTTAAAGAATCCGAAAAATAATCATTTTATTGTACTTCGGGATTATAGCAGTAATAATGCATATATGTGGCCGGTATCCGGAGAAGGTGCAAGACACATTTATGTGGATGTCAAAGACAGCGAAGGAATTGTAACACGAAGCAGTGCTTTCGGTGTCAAGATACAGAAGGCATTGAAGTCGAACTTTACGTTAAGTACATCGGTTGCACAGGCAGGCAGTTCGGTAAAGATTACAGCATCAGCGAGTGGTGGCAATGGAGGATATCAGTATCGTTATCTGTTGCAGAATCCAACGACGAAGAAATGGGTAGAACTGAAAAAATACAGTAAGAGCAATACGTATACCTGGAAGGCGAGCGGTTCTGGAAAACGAAGAATTTATGTGGATGTGAAGGACAGCAGGGGAAGAATTGTCAGAAGTGGTGCGAAGGCAGTAACCACAGTGGTTAAGCCAAAAGTAACATTCAAAGGAAATGTTTCAACAATTCGTTCCGGTGGAAAGATTCGTTTCACGGCAAAGGTTGGCGGTGGCAGCGGAAAGTATCAGTATCGCTATATGCTAAAGAATCCGGCAACGAATAACTGGGTGATTTTAAAGGATTACAGTGCGAGCAATACATTTGTCTGGACAGCCGGTGGCAAAGGCGCAAGACATGTGTATGTGGAAGTCAAAGATCAGTATGGTATTGTGACGACAAGCAATATTTTCGGTGTTACAGTACAATAAAAATTCGATAAGAAAATAAAAAGATATCACATTCACGGTTAAAAATCGGAATGTGATATTTTTTTTCTATTTATTCGTACCTAAAGAATCAAATATGGATTCTAGCATGGTATCAAGTGCCTGTTGTGTAGTCTGAGGTAGTTTTCTATATAAGGCAAGATGATGTACTTCTTTAATATTATCAGGAGTAGCGGATTGCGAATCTTCATTACACTCATGACCGATGAGGTAATCAACAGAAGTATGAAAATAATCAGCAAGCTGGATAAGAGTAGAAAAATCAGGTTCTGCAAGGCCTTTTTCATATTTGTAAATAGACTGTTGACTAAGGCAAAATTGTTCTGCAAGGCGTTGCTGGCTAATTCCTAAAGATTCCCTTAGTATTTTCAGGTTTTTCAAAATGTATAACTCCTTTCTTATGCATATACTGATTATTATATCTATTATGAATAAATAAATATAAAAACGAAAAGTTGTTATAAAAAACGCTATAAAGTAGTGGTAATTTTTCATTCTAGTATCAAATAGTTGTTCATAAAATAAGTAATTTGATTTTTAGAGTGTTTATATCAGAATAAAATACAAAATAAACCTTAAAGTAGTTATTGATAACAACGAAAAGTTGTGATAAAATTGTGAAAAATGTGAAAATAATGTGAATGAGGTGGTACCTTGAGAATAAAGTTGGCTATTTTAGAAAAGGACGAGGAATATTTAAGAAGGATAACGTCTGCATTTGAGCGGGGATATTCTGATAAATTGGAGGTGTTTGGTTTTACAGATGAAACTACGGCACTGAATAGTATTCAAAAACAGAATATTGATGTATTTCTTGTAAATGAATGTTTTTCCATTCAAATGGAAGAAATAGGAGGATTGTGTGGATTTGCATATCTTGTGGATTCTTCGGATGTTCAATCGTTAAGAGAGCAGAGAGCTATTGGAAAGTATCAGATGGTAGATCAGATATATAAGCAGATTTTAGATATTTTTGCAGAGAATAATTCCGTAGTTACTTCATCATTTAGCAGCAATAGCGGAATGAAAATTATTGTAATCGTATCAGCCGCAGGAGGAGTGGGAAGTTCGACGGTAGCTTCGTCACTGGCACATCGACTGGCATTAGAACAAAGAAGTGTACTTTATTTGGATTTACAGACATTTAGCAGTGTAGACAATATTTTTACGGGAAATGGAACAATGAATATGAGTGATTTGATTTATGCACTCAAAGGTAAAAATAACAATATTCAATTTAAATTACAAAGTATTGTAGAGCAGGATCAGTCGGGTGTGTGTTACGTAAGTGGCTGTAAGAATGCGTTGGATATAGAGGAATTGAATTCTGAAGATATTGAAAAGTTAGTACAGGCAATTGATGCATCAAATACATATGGATATCTTGTGATAGATTCAAACTTCAGCTTTAAGAAAGAGCAGCAGATGTTATTATCCTATGCTGATACAATCATAATGATATCGGACGGAACAGAAATTGCAAATGTGAAAACGATGGCTGCATTGGATTCTTTAGAAATATTAGATCAACATCATAAGAATAAAGTGATTCCGAAAGTCAGATTATTATATAACAGATTTGGAAGCAAGACAGGTCAGCTAATGAATCGTGAAGATGTGATTACACTTGGAGGAATTCCAAAATTTGAAGGGATAGATACCCATCAGCTTGCACAACAGATAGCAACCATGGCTGTGCTGGATGATGTGATTCAGATATAGTGTTGAGGAGTACATAAGAAGATGGATGAAGAAAGAGAGCAGCAGTTAATTGCATCAATTAAACAATATATTGCTGATAATTTAGTAGTCGCAAGATTGTCTGATGAAGAATTAGAAGAACAGATTGAAGCGATTGAAGAAATGTATCTGCAGGGACAATACATTCCGATTGAAAAAAGGGTATCAATTGTAGAACAGGTATATAGCTCTATTCGTGGTTTGGGATTACTAGATACGATTATGAAAGATGACAATATTACGGAAGTTATGATCAATGGACCGGATAATATTTTTGTTGAGCAAAAAGGCCGGTTAACGAAATTGGACAAACATTTTGAAGATGAGCGAAAATTAGAAGATGTCATTCAGCGAATTGTCGGTATGGCAGGTCGAGAAGTTAATCAGGCAAATCCAATTGTAGATACCCGTTTGCCGGATGGCTCCCGTGTAAATGTAGTTCTGCCTCCGATTGCATTATGTGGTCCTACAATGACAATTAGAAAGTTTTCAAAGACACCAATGACAATTGAAAGATTGATTCAGTATGGTTCTTTAACAAGAGAAATTGCAGATAAATTAGAGTTATTAGTTCGTGCAAAATATAACATCTTTATATCAGGTGGTACCGGTTCGGGTAAGACAACATTCTTAAATGCATTATCTAACTATATTCCAGAAGACGAACGAGTTATTACAATTGAAGATTCAGCAGAATTGCAGATTACCAGAGTAAGGAACCTGGTGCGTATGGAAACGAGAAACGCAAACAGTTCGGGAGTTGGTGCAATTACCATTAGAGATCTGATTAAATCCTCGCTGCGAATGAGACCGGAGCGTATAGTAGTCGGAGAAGTTCGAGGCGGAGAAGCCCTGGATATGTTACAGGCAATGAACACAGGACACGATGGTTCATTATCAACAGGACATGCCAATTCAACGAAGGATATGTTAAGCCGATTAGAGACGATGGTATTACAAGGTGCGGAGGGACTTCCATTGGAGGCGATTCGACAGCAGATTGCATCGGCGGTAGATATTATTATTCATTTGTCCAGATTGAGAGATAAATCGAGAAAGACGATGGAGATAACAGAAGTGCTGGGATATAAAGATGGAGAAATACAGTTGAATCCACTTTATGTATTTGAAGAAGATGAGAACTCTACATTAGAGAAAGTATCAGGTCATCTGGTTCGAACAGAGAATAAGATGCAGAATGATTTTAAATTAATTCTGTCGGGTATTAAAGAAACAATTTAAAGTATGGAGATTGTACATGGCGAAGAAGAAAGAAAAATATGTTCCGATTCAAGGGCTTATGGGGATTGGAGAAGACTATAATGTCTATAATATGAAACTGAAAGAAAAGATTATCGGCTACCTGATTGGTTTTGCAGGAAGTGCATTTGCAGCACAGATTATGTTTGGCGTACCGGTTGCAAGCCTGATATTAGGTGCGTGTATTGGATTTGCAGCGATTCCCGTATATAAGAAGCATTTATTTCGTAAGCGCGTCAAGGCAATAACGATGCAGTTTCGAGATATGTTGGATTCGCTGAGTAATTCATTTGCAGCAGGTAAGAATACATCTATGGCATTTTCAGATGTATACAATGATATGGCAATCGCTTATGGCGAGAAGGCAATTATTGTTAAAGAAGTTGGAATCATTGTAAATGGACTTGCCAATAATTATACGATTGAAGATTTGTTAAAAAATATGGCAGAACGTTGTGGAGTCGGAGATATGGCAAGTTTTGCAGAAACGTTTGGTGTATGTAACCGACTGGGTGGTAACTTAAAAAAGATTGTTGGTGACAGTAGGGACATTATCAATGATAAGTTAGAAATCGAAATGGAAATACAGACGATGGTTTCATCAAACAAGAATGAAATTAATATTCTATGTGTTATTCCGCTTGTTATTGTGTTAGCAATGAAATTAATGGGAAATGATGCAATTACTGCGAATACACCATCGAATGTAGTGGTCAAGTTTATTGCTGTTGGAATCTTTATGGTTGCTTATATATTGGGACAGAAAATTACAGATATCAAAGTGTGAAGGGAGTATGTAAATGGATTATACATTGACATATGTGTTAGCAGGAGTAGGAACATTGTTTGTGTTGATATGGGCAGTTCTGTTCTTCAAATACAAAGATAAATATGATGATATGCTTCAGGTATTGAATACAAATCAATATCCGCTATGTGAACTATATTACATTGGATTAGGTGTAATTGATATGTTTCATATTAATATGAATTCGACAATGGGAAGAAGAAAAGAGAAAAGAATTGCACAGATTTATGGAGAACGGTATGCATCCTTTTATCACTATTGTATTTTGGGTGGACAGATTACATATATTTTGACGTTTGTACCAGTATGTTGCTTTTTATCAGCGTTACTTCAGGATAAAATGTTAGCAGTTGTGTGTTTCGTTATGGTATTTGTACTTGTGTATTATCTGGATATGCGAATTAATAATGCGGTTGATCAACGAAAAGATGAGATTTTGTCGGAATATCCGGAAGTTTTGTCAAAGCTGACGTTATTAATCAATGCAGGTATGGTTGTAAGAGAAGCATGGAAGCAGGTGGCATATACCGGAGATAGTGCACTGTATCAGGAGATGCAGATTGCCAGTGAAGAGATGAATAATGGTGTCTCAGAAATTGATGCACTGTATAATTTCAGTCAGCGTTGTGTATTAAAAGAGATTCGTAAGTTTGCATCAATCCTATCCCAGAATCTGCAGAAAGGTGGCAGTGAACTGACACTGAGTTTGAGATATATGAATACAGAGAGCTGGGAAGAAAAGAAAAATATGGCAAAAAGAAAGGGAGAAGCAGCAGGTCAGAAGCTGATGATTCCTTTGATGATGATATTTGTAGGAATTTTAATGATGATCATGGTACCGATTTTTACAAATATGTTTTAAATTAGGTTTCAGAGGTATATGCCTTTTGAGATAAATATTTATAGATAAATGGAGGAAAGAACATGTTAGATAAGTTAGAACATGCATATTTTGTAGGAAAAGCAAAATGTATCGCAGCTTTTCATAATGAGCGAGGAGAAGTTAATATCATTGCAGTAATTTTGTTGGTATTAGTAGCAATTGCTTTAGCAGCCTTATTTAAGGATCGTATTGTAAAGGTGGTAAATAGTTTGTTTGAAAAGATTGATAAGAATATTGAATCAACAGATTTGATGGATAAACCAGCGCCTAAATAAATTATTACTACAATTAATGGAAATGGTTTAGTGCATACTGATAGTTGTTTTATAGTACCTCATCCATCAGTGTGTGTTGGAGGATTTATTTTGAATACATGCAATGTAATAAAAAGATTACAGGCAGAAGAGGGTGTGGCTTCTATTATAGAAGCTACACTTATTATGCCGTTAATAACATTAATCGTGGGTGCATTGTTATATATGGGGTGTTATGTCGTTCAGGCGGTTACCATGTATAGCTATTCACAGAGAATGGCAGTGGAAGCTGCGAGGGTTATTGCATATCCGGGGTATGAGAAATTTGGAGATTTATCGAATACAGTAGACTTCGTTAGTATAGAATCGACAAGTATCCAGTCTATTTTTGGACAGGATTTAAACCCGTACAGATATTTTAGTCATTCTATGTTGTCAGATACACAGAAAACAAGTATGGTGAAATGTGTGACACGTTTGGTTGACGATAACGCATTTATCCAGTCAAATGCGTCTTCCTGTACGATTGAGGCGACCAATAATATTTTTAACAGAAAAGTTGAAGTGGTTGTTACAAAATCGCTTCCGGTGCCGGATTGGCTGGAGTTTATTGGAGTGGATCCAAATTCAATGGATTTAAAAGTGTCGGCGGTTGCGGTTACGTCAGATCCATCTGAGTTTGTTCGAAATACAGATATGGTATTCGATGTGGCATCTTTCATAGCGGATACATTTAAAATTGGAAATAAGACGATATCAGAACATATCGATGTATATAAAAAGAAGTTTAGTGATATGAAGGCGAAATTTAAGGTAGAAGCCTGATACGAGGGAGGATGAAAATATGTTAAAGTTATGTCACCAATGTCGTGGCGCAATTTCTGTATTATTAGTGCTGATCATGCTTCCAATGTTTATTTTTGCCGGATTGTGTGTAGATGGAACACGTGTTACAGCTGCCAAATCCAATGTATCAGGAGCAGGTGATCTCGCCATCAATGCAGCGTTATCAGAGTATGATGATGATTTGCATGACATTTATGGAGTCTTTGCGGTATCAAAGTCCATGGATGATTTACAGAAGAATGTAACCAAATACTTTGAAAATACGATTAATGGAAGTGAGGCATTACAGGGAACAGATTCCTATACGCGTAATTTTATTGATAGTGTTGTTAGCAGTATCTTTTCAGGGGAAGAGATGGATTTTAACAACATTATTGATACACAATTAGAAGACGACTCATTCCAACTGTCAGCAGTCAAAGAATCATCAATTGCACGTCCGCAGGTATTTAAAAGACAGCTTGTAGAGTATATGAAGTTCCGGGGGCCGGTAAATTTAGGAAAAGGAATGCTTACGAAGCTAGGAGTCTTAGGAGACGGAGCAAAGCAGTCGAAAGCATTACAATCTAAATTGGATTATGAAGAGAAACTTGATGATGTTGGTGATTCATGTGAACAGGCATACAAGGCTATAAAGAAATATAATCAAGATGTGCAGGGAACAATTTATGAACAAGGTGATATAAAGAATCGTTACAATAATAGTGTTAAATCTACATTTGATCATTTTACACAGATGACACAGTATATTGTTGCATATCTAAATACTGATATGGAAGATACCGCAGTAAAAATTGATCTGGGTTATAGGAATGATGTAAGGTCACGACTTAATGATCTCAGTGGTAAGGATAGACTTGATGAATTAGAAACTATTCTTCGAGAAAAGGATTATATAAAATTCACACGTAAATCAGATGTTGTATCTTCATCAGAGGTGGGGCTGGAAAGAAAAATAATCAAGTTGGATGATGCAGATACAAGCTCATTTCAGCAGCAGTTTGATTACGTTGTAGAGGTTATTGATAATTATCAAGATTACAACAGGTTGTATACATTGTATCAGATGTATGATGAATGTTATAAGGATTTTAAAAAGACGGATGAATATAGTGAGTTATCAGAAGAAGAGCAAGATGCATATAAAGATATTGATGGTATTATAGCCAAGTATGCAGATAAGGGGGATTCGTCGTGTTCTATCGTAGAACATGTAAATAAAGCTACAGAATTTCGAAAAAACTGGAAAGAAGATAAGGCATCAGAAGAAGGAAACAGCGGACGAGTGGAATTGTATCAGTGGCTGTCACCATTATCTGTGTTTATCGGCGACTTGGATACAGCAATTAATAAATTAAAAAATGTTCTGAGTGAAATTGATGATTTACAGGTAAAGAGAGGAGCCTGGGATGCATCAATACAGGAATTAAAAGACGGAACAGTAAAAACAACCATGAAAGGTGATTTTGAAGGGAGTGCGAAAGCGTTAAATAGAGATGCAGTAAATGCACTTATTGCAGATATTGAGAAGAATAAATCATTCTATGAACAGCTCAAAGGGCATGTTGAGCAGAATACATATTATGAAAAACAGATTGCAACAGAAGTATCGGGTGGAAGCTATTATGAACAGTATTATTCATTCATGGAGAGCGGAGAAAGACATAGCTTTGGAGAAGTTGAAAGCTGTGCAGATACTTATATAGTAGATCATTATATAGCATCAAATTGTACGGAGGAATCAGATGGAATAGGGCAGATAAAATCAGGGCAATTCTTTGAGTATCTGGAAAGAATTTATGGTGGAGTTCATAGCGATGAATCTGATGCTGAGAAGACAGAAGCAAAGGCAAAGAAGAAGGCTATTATAAGGGCAGGAAATAAGGGAACAGAAAAAGATGTAGAGGTAGCAGAAGTAGCAGAAGCTGGCACTAGTATTCAGGATAAAATCGGAATTCAAGCAGATTTAAATGAAGTATTACAAGATAAATCGGAAGGTGGAGATGAAGGAAATCTTCAAGAAGTTGATGCAGATGGAGATAATAAGAAAGTTTCTAAGAATCTAAAGGATAATTTGGGAAATGTGGCATCTGTATTAAGCAATTTGGAAAGAATTCTTGAGAATGCCAGAGATAATCTGTATATAGAAGAGTATGTAACAGAGGTATTTAGCTGTTATACATCTCCTTATACAGCCAAGGATGGGCAGGTTGTCTCTCAGTTGAATAAGAAGAATTTTTTGGATAATCACCAATTCTATAGAAGTGAAGTGGAATATATTTTGTTTCATAAATCGACACCAGAGGAGAATTTAAAGGCTGCAAAGGCTTCCATCTTTGCAATTCGATTTCTATTAAATAGTTTGTATGCGTTTTCAGCGGCAGATTTACGTGGGTATACACTCAGTGTTGCAACAGCCATAGCAGGATGGACGGGATTTGGTGTGCCAATTGTGCAATCACTCCTTACGCTGTCTCTTGCAATGGGAGAATCCCTTGTAGATATAAATGCATTGTTAGAAGGCAAAGATGTTGCATTATATAAGACACAAGATACGTGGACGCTTTCTGTCAGTAAATTGGCACAGAAAGTATCAGGGGAGTTAGAAACTACGATTACGAGTGCTGTTGCAAAGCAGGTTACAGATGTGTTTGATAAAATAGAAAACACAGCTTATGACCAGATGGATTCAATCAATTCAAGTGTTGAAAAATATACAGAACAAACGACAAATTCTATACGTGATTCGATAACTGCCAGTATTGTGAATCCATTGAGTAAGAAGATGTTGGATTTGATTGGCTCGTCTTATTCATTGGACGATGGAGAGATTGCAGGACGAATAGATGAAGTGTTGAATGTAGTTGAACAAGGTGCAGCTGGCACAGGAGTTATGGGAGAAATCACACAGGAAGCAGTAGAATTGGTAAGAAATACTTATAAAATGCAACTTGTAACTTTAGTAAAAGAGCAATATGAAAATTATAAAGCTATGGGACAAAGTGCGGTAGAGAGTATCACGAATGCAATTAATAAAAAAATGGAAACTATTACAAACCAGGTAAATAATAAAGTTGTTAGTATGGCAAATTCTGCGAATGATAAATTGAAATCAGAGGTTAGCACAATTCTTGCAAAAGGAGAAGAAGCTGTTCAGTCTACCGCAAAGCAGGAAATTTCAAGAGCAATTGAAAAATATAATTGTCAGTTAGCAGGAACAACAGCAAATGACAATGGAACAGAGGTAGATAAGAGCAAAGATAAAACAGGTCTTGCCGGTGGTATTACGATGAATTATAAAGAGTATCTAAAAGTATTCGCTTTGATATCTACGATGGCAAATCAGAATGGAGTGTTATCTAGAACGATAGAGATGATTCAGACCAATGTAGCAAAAA
>DGTC01000043.1 GCA_002394205.1 Lachnospira sp. UBA4346
ACATATCTTGCAATGGCAATGGCAATTACGGCGTTTAAGAATAATGAAGTGAGCAGAATTATTTTGACAAGACCAGCGATTGAAGCCGGTGAGAAATTAGGATTTCTTCCGGGAGATTTGCAAAGCAAGGTTGATCCATATTTACGTCCGCTTTATGATGCACTGTATCAGATTATGGGGGCAGAAAGTTTCGCTTCTAATATGGAGAAGGGGTTAATTGAAGTTGCACCGCTTGCATATATGAGAGGACGTACATTAGATAATGCATTTATTATTTTAGATGAGGCACAAAATACCACACCTGCGCAGATGAAAATGTTTTTGACACGAATTGGTTTTGGTTCGAAAGTTATTATTACAGGGGACCAGACACAGAAGGATTTGCCAAAAGATGTAACATCAGGGCTGGATGTGGCGTTGAAGGTATTGTCTAGAGTAGAAGGCATCGGCTTTGCAAAATTGACAAGTCAGGATGTTGTGAGACATCCGCTTGTACAGCGAATTGTCAAGGCGTATGAAGAATATGAAGAAAAGACGAGCCGCAAAAAAGATATGCGAACAAAGCGTACATCACAGAAAGATAAAAAAGAAATCAGAGGTAAGAAAAATGACAATTAATATAGAATATGAAACAGAAAAACAGTTAGATTTACCATATGAGGATATTATTACAAGGGTTGTAACACAGGCAATGGATTATGAAAAATGTCCGTATGAAGCGGAAGTAAATGTTGTATTGACAGATAATGAATCCATTCATGCGATTAATAAGGAATATCGAGAAGTAGATAATCCGACAGATGTATTGTCATTTCCAATGATTCAATATGAGACACCGGCAGATTTTGATGCATTAGAAGCAGATATGGATGCGAATCCGCAGGATTATTTCAATCCTGACAGTGGAGAATTGGTGCTTGGGGATATTATTATTTCTGTTGAAAAGGTCAAAGAACAGGCAGAAAAATATGGACATTCAACAACAAGAGAACTTGCTTTTTTGGTTGCACACAGCATGATGCATCTGTTTGGGTACGATCATATGGAGCCTGATGAAGCAAAAGAAATGGAACGGAAGCAGTCAGAAGTATTAGATCAGCTTGGAATTACACGGTAAAGTATCAAATATAATACAAACAATAATGAAATATTTATTCGGTATATAATATTTAAAGATAAGATTGATAATAATATAACAATCAAAATGATATATTTACAAATTTGAATAGATGTAGTTAGAAATAGAGGGGGATGTCTTATGAAAAAACGTGGAAAAGCAATTGCAGGAGGTGTCGCAGGTGTTGTAATTTTGGCTGCTGCGGTTGGAATTTATGCGGCAGGCGCAAAAAGTCAAGCGATAACAGAGCCGGTAACGACAGTTGAACAGACGCAGGCGGTTACGCAGCAGCAGACACAGGATATTCATGCAGGACAAACAAGAAGTCTTTTGTCAGGACAGTGGGTTTCAAAAGAAACAGCGCGTCAGGTTCCACTGGCAGTGATGTATAGCAATATAGCTGATGCGATGCCGCAGTCATCTATTGGAGAAGCAGATGTTGTATTTGAATCTTTGGTAGAAGGCGGTATTACACGTCTTTGTGCCCTGTTTGAAAATAAAACGTCCTTACAAAAAATCGGTCCGGTCAGAAGTTGTCGTACATATTATCTGATGTTTGCAAAAGAATTTGAGGCAAACTATGTTCATTTTGGATATTCAGAGTATGCAGAACCTTACTTAAAGCAGGAGCAGTTTCATTCGTTAGACGGTATGGTATGGTGTAATTTTTACCGTACGACGGACAGGGTTGCACCACATAATGCATACACATCCTGGGATGGCATTATGGATAGTGTGAAAGAAAAGGGCTATCCAACGACAATAGCAGCAGGATATACATCTCCGTTTACATTTCATGCAGATGATGCAACACAGGTGGAGTTGCCGCAAGGTCAGGTATGTAAGACGTTTTATCCCGGATATCCATATAATAAGCCGTGGTTTACATATAATGACACAACGAAATTATATGACCGTTTCCAGTTTGGAGAAGCACAGATTGATGCAGAAACAGGAAAACAGCTTGCATATAAGAATATTTTGGTGAAATATGTTGTTCCCGCTTATTATGAAAATGGAACGCCGAATTACCAGATTAGCGGAACAGGAAAAGGATTGTATATCACAAATGGAAAAGCTGTTGAGGTATATTGGACAAAGCCGTCAGAAACATATGGAGCAACGAAATATTATTACGCAGATGGTACAGAAATAGAGTTAAATCAGGGAAAAACCTATATTTGTCAGGTGGAAACAACACAGGAGGTGAATATTCTTGAACAGTAGGGAAGGTGTATTTCGCACAGAAACAAAGAATAAGAATATACAGATTGATGAAAAGTTGGCACAAGAACTGACGACACAGGCAAAAGAAGCAATGAAAAATGCATATACACCTTATTCCAATTTTCAAGTGGGTGCAGCAGTGTTAGCACAAGACGGAAAGGTATATACAGGATGTAATATTGAAAATGCTTCGTATGGTGCGACGATTTGTGCAGAACGTACTGCAATTTTAAAAGCGATTTCACAGGGGAATCGAAAAATTTATGCAGTGGCAATCACATCTTCATCGCATAAGCACACACCTCCGTGTGGAATGTGTCTTCAGGTGATGTGTGAATTTATGGACAATGAAGGTGTGATTATTCTGTCAGAAGATGTTTCAGATGTAATGAAATGTACGATGTATTCTTTGGCAGATTTTTTGCCAAATCGTTTCTATAAAGACTCAATGGATATTAAATAACCATGTTCAGATAATGCACGCTCTACATCATCAAGGATTTCGTCAGAGTAAGCAAGAACGGTGTGATAATGCTCGCCGTCAGTAATCATGCTGAGTGGTGTTGCATTATCGGCATGCATTTTCTCTTTAAATTTCCGGATGTCATTGCGGGAATAAATTTCTAAAGGAGCAGTGATTCGCCCGTATACAGGGTGATCGATGGCGATATCAAGGACTTTTCCTCCTGCATCAATAATTAACTGTAACTCTGATTCGACCTCATCTGCGGTATGACTGACATGAAATACTCTGGTGCAGTGAGAAGGTGCATCAATATAATATCCGCGATTGGTTGATGCAATGTTAATGCCTGCTGTACGTAATAATGCGATATCATTAACGATAACCTGACGGCTTACCTGACATGTCTTTGCAAGTGCTGTGCCTGACATCGGAGTGTCATTCTTATTTAAAAGTGAAACAATGAGTTCACGTCGTGAAGTTCCATTCATATATTTTTACTCCATTCTGGAAAATATTTGCACAATAATATCAATCATTATACAATGAGTGATACAAGGTGTATGTCTTTCTATCCAATCCAAATATTATTGTATTTCTAAAAGGTAAATTTTGCAATACTGTTGAGAGAAAGTTTGACAGAATATGCAGATGAAAATCATAAAAGTATAATATAGAGAAAAATGCACATAATACAACTGTCTGGAAAGAGACGTATTTATAGAAAGACAGGTAGAAAATATGCAGGAAAACATATCAAAACATGAACCACAGGCGAATTGTGAAGTTATTAACAATGATGTGAGAAACATTATTTGGTGTATACTTGCAGGTGTAACATTTGCAATCATAGGAATTATGATTATGGTGTATCGAATGGATGAACAGGAACATATGAAAACAAGGGATGTTGATAGTATTCAGGCAACCAGAGTATCGGAAAATACGCAGCAGGAAAAATATCAGATTCGGTTTGAAAATCAGAAGGTATGTATTTATTTAGATGATGAATTTTATGATTATGCAGATATAGAAGTAGACAATCTCCCAAAAGATTTGTATGATAAGTTAGAAGATGGAATCGGATTATCTGATGAACAGGAATTGTATGAATTTTTGCAAACATACAGTAGCTGATAACAGATATAGGATATATAATGATAGTGAAAAAGATGCAAATGAATATTTATGTGAAATACTATGCATCGTGAGGAAGAAAAGATAAAGGAAGAAACTGTGAAATATAAAGAAAATAGAAATAATCAAACGAAAAAAAATCAAACGCAGCGAAAGAAGAAAGATGTACGCACAGTTAACACGAGAACAGAGCGTGTTGCAACTGTTCGTAGAAAAGATAGCAATATCAGACAGGGAGCGCGCAGTGAGAAGCAGGTAGAAGATGCGTGGAAGCTACAAATGCAGCAACCGCAAAAAGTTGAAAAATCAGTGCAGTGCGTGGTAATTGGCGGAGGAGCAGCAGGTATGATGGCTGCCATTACAGCGGCAAAAAAAGGAATACGTGTTATATTAATAGAGCATACAGGCAGGCTTGGAAGCAAGATATTGCAGACAGGAAACGGAAAGTGCAATTTTACAAATCTGAATATGAATTCATCTATGTATCAGAATGGAAATCCTGCATTTGTAGAAAATGTTTTGTCACAATTTACTGTTGATGATACATTGGCATTTTTTGAAACAATTGGAATTTATCATAAAAATAAAAATGGTTATATTTATCCACATTCAGAGACAGCAGCTTCCATTCAGGAAGCATTAGTGGATGAAGTAAATGTACTGGGGATAGAAGTGTTGTATCAATGCAATACACAGACGATACTACAATATGAAAACGGATATCAGATTCATTGTATTTACAAAGAGGAAAAGCTAGGGGCACAGCAACTTGCAAAAAAAGAAAAACGCAAATTAAATGAAGCTGATTATTTACAGTATGCATGTGTGATTACAACAGACACACTGATTCTTGCAACGGGTTCAATGGCTGCCCCAAAGTCAGGTTCGGATGGTTCAGGATATGTATTGGCACAGCAGCTAAAACACACGATTCGCAAACCGTTGCCGGCGTTAGTTCAGCTTGTATCTGATGATATTTATTGTAAGACGATGGCAGGGGTGAGAAGCACAGGAACAGTGTCAATCTACGAAGCTCAAAAATGCATTGCAGCCGATACGGGCGAAATACAATATACAGATTATGGAATTTCGGGAATTCCGGTATTTCAAGTGAGCAGATATGCTGTAGAACGCCTGGCACAACAACATGAAAAAATGGAAGCACATATAGATATGCTGCCGGACTTTACATATGAGCAGTTAGTACAGTCAGTTGATGCAAGAATTATATTACCGTCAGAAGCAGAAAAGACAGTGGAAACATTTTTTAGCGGTCTTTTGAATCGAAAGTTAGTAAAGGCATTGCTGCAGAAATTACAGTGGCAGGAGATGCAGCAAATCAAAACATGCAGTCGTGAAGACATCTTGGCATTGCTTAAGATGATGAAGGATTTTCGGATTGCTCTTACAGGGTACAAGGATTATGCACAGGCACAGGTATGTCAGGGCGGCGTTGTATTAGAGGAGATTGAGGCGGCTACGATGGAATCGAAGTTGAATAAACATTTATATTTTGCAGGAGAACTGACAGATGTTGATGGAAAATGTGGCGGCTATAATTTACAATGGGCATGGAGTAGTGGCTATGTAGCAGGGTTTCATGCGTCGCAGGCAGTTAAGACATCCTAATGGAGGAATTATGTTAAGAATCAATCAGATAAAATTAAAACCGAATCATACAGGAAAAGAATTAGAACATGCTGTACACAAGGCATTGCGATTGGGAAAACAGGATTATTGTACGTACGAAATAGCAAAACGTTCCATTGATGCAAGACATAAACCGGATTTGTATTATGTATACAGTATTACAGTAAAAGACGTGCAAGTGTCCGGGAAGCATTTGAGCGATGCACAAATCAAAAAACATGCAAAAAATAAAGATATTATCGAAGTGTCACCGAAAAAATATGAATTTTCAGTGCCGATATCGGAAGATGCATCAGGCGTGACAACACGGAATCTCAAGCTGGAAGAAAGACCGGTTATTATTGGATTTGGACCGGCAGGAATGTTTGCAGCGTTAAAACTGGCGGAAGCCGGATTGTGTCCGATTGTGTACGAGCGTGGTGCGAGTATGCAGGAGAGAAAACAGGATGTAGAGCGTTTCTGGCAGGGTGGAAAACTTAATACAGAATCAAATGTACAGTTTGGAGAAGGCGGTGCAGGTACGTTTTCGGATGGAAAGTTAAATTCTGTTATTAAAGATCCGTCAGGAAGAATCGGAGAAGTGTTGCGTACATTTGTTCGTTTTGGAGCAGATGCTTCTATTTTGTATGTAAATAAACCGCACATCGGAACAGATGTGCTTGCATATGTTGTTGAAAATATTCGTAAGCATATTGAGGCATGTGGGGGAGAAGTACATTTTCACAGCAGACTAGATGATATAACATTTGAAAATAAGAGTGTTAAACAGATAACCGTCACCAATACGCAGACGGGAGAACGGTTTATGCAGGCGTGCAAAAATATATGTCTGTCCATTGGACATAGTGCAAGGGATACATTTGCATGGTTGAATGAATTAGGCGTTCCAATGCAGGCAAAGCCTTTTGCAGTAGGCCTTCGTGTAGAACATCCGCAGGAATTTATCAATCAGAATGCATATGGGGATACAACGTATCAACTGCCGACGGCAGATTATAAAGTGACATATCAGACCTCTAAAGGACGAGGTGTATATTCATTTTGTATGTGTCCGGGAGGTTATGTTGTCAATGCATCATCTGAGGAAGGACAGATTGCAGTAAATGGTATGAGTTACTCCGGCAGAAATGGAAAAAATGCAAACAGCGCAATTATTGTAACGGTATCTCCGGAAGATTTTGGAGGAGAAGTATTAGGCGGTGTTGCATTTCAGCGAAAATTAGAGCGATTGGCATATGAGCAGGGAAAAGGAAATGTTCCGGTTCAGTTGCTGGCTGATTTTAGACAGAATCGTCTGTCGACAGGATTTGGCAGGGTAGAACCGTGCATCAAGGGTGCGTATACATTTGGCAATCTGAATAAGGTATTGCCGCAGATGGTGTCTGAAGCGATTGCGGAGGCGATGCCCGGATTTGCAAGATATATCAAAGGGTTTGATATGGAAGATGCGGTATTTGCAGGGGTAGAGAGCAGAACATCAAGTCCGGTACGAATTGTGCGCAATGAGCTGCTTGAGTCGGAATATGCCGGATTATTTCCGTGTGGAGAAGGTGCAGGATACGCCGGCGGTATCACATCGGCAGCAGTGGACGGATTAAAAGTAGCAGAAAAAATGGCACAAAAACAATGGAATTACGGTAATGCGTGACAAAAGTTGTGAAATAGTGTAAAATTGATAATTATTTTGAATTGGGTGGAGTGTGCAAAATGAAAAGTGTAAGGGAAATGATGAAGGATAAGAGGAGAATTGTAATTAAGATTGGTTCATCTTCTTTGATGCATCCGGAAACAGAAAAATTAGACTTGTTTAAAATAGAAAAATTGGTTCGGATTCTGGTGGATTTAAAGAATTCAGGTAAAGAAGTGATTTTGGTATCATCCGGTGCAATTGCAGTTGGAAAGAGTACGATTGGATTACATAACCGTCCGGACGGACTTCCGGTAAAGCAGGCGTGTGCAGCGATCGGACAGGCGAAACTGATGATGGTATATCAGAAGATTTTTGCAGAATACAGTACGATAGCAGCCCAGGTGCTTTTGACAAAGAATACGATTTTAAATGAAGTGAGCCGCCAGAATGTGGAGAATACATTTCACGAATTGCTGCAGTTAGGGGCAGTCCCGATTGTCAATGAAAATGACTCGGTATCTACTTACGAAATTGAGCAGGTACAGACATTTGGCGATAATGACAGATTGTCTGCAATTGTATCATCTGTCGTAGATGCAGATTTATTGATTTTATTATCTGATATTGACGGAATGTATACAGATGATCCCAATACAAATCCTGATGCAACGTTGATTCGTCAGGTGGATTGTATTGATGAACATTTTGAACAGATGGGAAAATCAACTTCAAAAAGTGGTGTTGGAACAGGCGGAATGGCAGCAAAAGTTGCAGCAGCGAAGATTGCAACAGTTGCAGGCGCAGATATGGTTATTACAAATGGAAATGATGTATCGAACATTGTTTCTGTGCTTTCCGGTGAAGAGGTTGGAACCCTGTTTTGCAGTAACAAATCAGATGGGTTTGATTTAATGGAATGGGTTTAAGGCAAAATATGAAGACTTGCGCAAGGAGGCGTGAATGGATATAAGGCTGGTAAAAAATGTTGAAGAAGGTGTATATACACCAATCAAGCCACAAGTGCTATTGCAGACAGTAGAAGATGATACGTATCGCTTTGGTGAATTCATAGGAAAAAGAATGTATATACTCAATACGGTAACGAATGAGAGGGTTGAAATTTTGCCACATATTAAGAAGTTTAATATTGCGCAAATTTCTTATGCTTCTTATGAACATCATTATATTGCATTTACATCAGTACAGGAGCAGGAAACAAAGCAATTGCAGTTATATTTGTATCATATGGAAGATGGAACCGTAAAAGAGATTTCATTAGAAAAGATACAGATACCATTGGAATCAATTCCTGATATGTATACATTAAAGATTTTTATTCTGGATGAAAATTTTATTTTGTTTGAAACAATACATAATACAGATGGTGTATTTGCGGAAAACAATATGCATGCACAGGATAAAAAAGTATTTCTTTATAATGTAGAAAGCGATGAAATGCGCTGTATTGATACAGGAGTTGTTGCACAGGCGGGAATTGATAAAATATTGCCGCTGCATGGGAATATATGTGTTATTAAAATTGGAAATGGCGTACTTGCGCAACAGCTTGGCGATACAGATGTATTTCCGGCAGAACATCAGGAAATTATTGCATTAATAAATGTCAAACAGTTTATTTCTGATTTACGTCTCAATCCGGAGAATGTATATATGGAAATCTTAGATCAGTGTGATGAATTCACGACGTTTCCGTATCTGATTCAATATGGGAATGAATTGGTTTACTCCAGAGTTCATGTTGAAAAGCGTATTGAAGAAGTAATTATATATGATTATATTAATAAGGTGAAGAAAGTGCGTTTGAATAATGATATTTCACAAATATCAGATTTGGCACATACATATGTGCTCAATGATATGCCGGTTGCAATCAAACATACAGAAGAGAGTACAGAAATTGTGAATCTCAATACGCAGAAGTCTGAATTGGTGCTAGATCCGCGAATTCGAATTATGTATATTTTGGGAGATTTGATTGTTACACAGCGACGTACAGATCGAAAACTTCTAATGAAGACAGTAAACTACATTGACGTATATGTGTATCCGGATATGGAGACACCTGTATTTTCAACAAAGGGAAATTATCGTCAGTGTATTGAATATGCAGATGATTTGATGATATTTGCAAATTAATCGCTGTAAGATCAAAGAAAAAGGAAGCCATTAACGAGAAAACAGAGCTACGAAGTAGCGAGAAAGCACGAAGTGCGAGTTTTCGAGTATATAAGATAAAATTAGAAAGGAAAATAAAATGGTATCACAGCAGGATATTCAAAGAATAAATGAATTATACAGAAAGTCAAAGGCAGAAGGCTTAACAAAGGCAGAAGAAGCTGAGCAGAAGAAGTTGCGTAAGGCGTATATTGCAGCATTTCGTAATAATCTAAGAGGAACATTAGATTCGATTAAGATTCAGAATCCGGATGGATCAATGATTGATGTAAAGGCACGTCATGATGAGAAGATGGCAAAGAAAGCACAGGAAGAATTAGAAGAGGCGAAAAAGAATGGCAACTAATGCTGTAACAAAGCAGGAAGCAAGAACGATTGTCAAACAAAAAAAGAGAGAAATGAAGTCTGAGGAAATTCTGAAAAACAGCAAAATAATTTTTGAAAAGATTGTAGATTTACCGGAATTTCAGCAGAATGATAAAATTTTAACATATGTAAGCTATAATCAGGAAGTGGAAACACATACATTTATTACACAATGTATTGCACAGGGAAAAGAAGTCTATGTACCAAAGGTTCATGGGAAAGTCATGAAGTTTCATAGAATTCATGATTTATCAGAGTTAAAGCCGGGAACGATGGGAATTTTAGAACCTGTCAATGAACCAGAAGAAGTATCAGAAGGGTTGATGATTATGCCGGGGCTTGCATTTGATATTTCAAGAAACAGAGTAGGTTATGGCGGTGGTTTTTATGATAAATATTTAGAAAATCATTCAAAGATGCAGACAATTGCTGTATGTTTTGATGTACAGATTTTTGATGAGATTTTGGTGGAGGCATATGATTTAAAGCCGGAAATGATTGTGACGGAGACAAGAATTCTTTGTTAAAATGAAGTAGTCAGAACGAAGTGTGAAAAAAGTTGTAATAGAGGGATGGAGGAATATTATGGAAACACTAGAACAGATTGGAAAAAATGCCAAAGCAGCTTCAAGATTACTCGGTAAGATGGGGACAACACAAAAAAATGAGGCATTGCATGCAGTTGCAGATGCTCTGCTTGCTGCAAAGACAGAGATTCAGACAGAGAATCAGAAGGATATTGAGCGAGGTAAGGCAAATGGGATGCACCCTGCGATGATTGATCGTTTAACGCTTACAGATGCCCGTATTGAAGGAATGGCAGAAGGATTGTATCAGTTGGTGCAGTTAGAAGATCCGATTGGTGAAGTGACTTCCATGAAGAAACGTCCAAATGGTTTGATGATTGGAAAAAAGAAAGTTCCGCTTGGTGTTGTTGCGATTATTTATGAATCCAGACCAAATGTTACAGCAGATGCGTTTGGCTTAACTTTTAAATCAGGAAATGCAGTGATTTTGCGTGGTGGCAGTGATGCCATTTGCTCGAATATTGCAATTGTTGATATTATTCGAAAGAGTTTAGAAAATTCAGGTGTTACACCGGATGCCATTCAGCTCATTACAGATACAGACCGCAAGTATGTCAATGAATTGATGACGATGAATGATTATGTAGATGTTATTATTCCACGAGGCGGTGCAGGTCTGATTCAAAATGTTGTACATAACAGTACGGTTCCGGTTATTGAGACAGGTACAGGAAATTGCCATATTTATATTGATGCAGATGCAGATATTGCAATGGCGTGTGATATTATTTATAATGCGAAGACACAGCGAATTGGTGTATGTAATGCGTGTGAGTCACTTGTTGTTGATAAGCAGATTGCTAAGAAAGTCATTCCTCAGATTGTTGACCGCTTAAAGCAAAAACAGGTGGAGGTTCGTGGAGACGAACTTGCCTGTGCAATTGATGATAGAATCATCGCTGCAACGGAAGAAGACTGGGGAACAGAGTATTTGGATTATATTATTTCTGTCAAGACGGTAGATTCCATTGATGAAGCAATTGCGCATATTAATAAATATAATACAGGACATTCCGAGTCAATTATTACGAACAATTACGCACACGCACAGCAGTTCTTAGATGAAATAGATGCGGCAGCAGTTTATGTCAATGCTTCAACAAGATTTACAGATGGTTTCGAATTTGGCTTCGGAGCAGAGATTGGAATTAGTACACAAAAGATTCACGCAAGAGGTCCAATGGGACTGGATGCATTGACAACAACGAAATATATTATTTATGGAAACGGACAGGTGAGAAAGTAATTGCATCACATACAACAAAAATATCGTGAAAGGATGGAATGAATAAGATGAAAGAATTAGTTTATCAGTTGGGTATTTATTTTATTGCAATTGGAGTTGTGAAGCTGGGGTATACGGCAGTGCTGTATATGAAGAGACGAAGAGAATATAGATAGTTGACAGAACAACGGAAATAAAAAGGCATTATCCTATAAGGTGTATGGATAGTGCTTTTTTCATATCATTAGGAAACTTCGTTCTTGTTATAATGGTTTGGGAAATATGTAGGAGTGAAAGGTGAGAGGAATAAAAGGGAATCAGGGGAATGACTGGGATAATTTATTAGAATGGGCGGATTATTTTACATTTGTTATATGGAAGAAAAATGGTAATAATAACGTTACAATTGAGTTTCAGAAGTTTGATTATGAGTATTAAGTGAAACAATTTCTTAAATGAAAATAATTTCTCATCCCCAATTCTTGACATATTCCTATCTTTTGATTAAACTTATACATTGAATATTTATGTGAAGAAAGAGGTTTTTGAATGAATCAGATTAGTTCGGAATTGAAGGAAAAGTTAGAAAGCGTTAATCTCAATGATGTAATCCCTGAGAATTCATTAGATAGACAGTTATATTTTATAGAAAAATGTAAAAAGGAAATTGCTGAATTAAAGGAAAAAATTGGTCGTCCATTATATGCATGTGTGAAGACATTCGGATGCCAGATGAATGCCAGAGATTCAGAAAAATTACTTGGAATTTTGATGCAGATTGGTTATGAACCAACAGAATCAGAAGAAGCAGATTTTGTTATTTACAATACATGTACCGTTCGTGAAAATGCGAACACACGTGTATATGGTCGTCTTGGACATTTGCATGCAATTAAGAAGAAAAATCCACATATGATTATTGCGTTGTGTGGTTGTATGATGCAGGAGCCGGATGTAGTAGAAACCATTCGCAATTCTTATAAGTTTGTTGATATTGTCTTCGGTACATTTAACATCTTTAAGTTGGCAGAGTTACTTGACAGCAGATGGAATTCAGAAGGTCAGATTATTGATATTTGGGAAGAAACGAAAGATATTGTAGAAGAATTACCAACAGAACGTAAGTTCGCATTTAAGTCAGGCGTTAATATTATGTATGGATGTGATAATTTCTGTAGTTATTGTATCGTTCCATATGTGCGTGGCCGTGAGAAGAGTCGTGTACCAGAAGAAATCGTCTGCGAGATTGAACGTCTTGTAAAGGATGGTGTGAAAGAAGTTATGCTTCTTGGACAAAATGTAAATTCATACGGAAAAGGTCTTGCAGAGCCAATTACGTTTGCACAGTTATTACATAAAATAGAGCAGATTGACGGGTTGGAAAGAATCCGTTTTATGACACCGCATCCAAAAGATTTGTCGGATGAATTGATTGATGTTATGAGCAAGTCTACAAAGATTTGTAATCATATTCATCTTCCGTTACAGTCAGGTAGTGACCGTTTATTGAAGTTGATGAACCGTAAGTATACAAAGGAACATTATCTTGCATTGGTAGATCGTATTCGTGCAAAGATGCCAGATGTTTCTTTGACAACAGATATTATTGTGGGATTCCCAGGTGAGACAGAGGAAGATTTTGAAGATACATTAGATGTTGTATGCAAAGCAAAGTATGACAGTGCGTATACATTTATCTATTCTAAGAGAACAGGTACCGTTGCTGCGAATATGGAAGATCAGGTTGATGAAGCGGTAGTAAAAGAGCGTTTCAACCGTTTGTTAGAGACAGTGAATGAAGTGTCTCATACAATTATTACAAGATATACAGGCACAGTACAGAAAGCATTGGTAGAAGCTGTCAATGATCATGATGATACGTTGGTAACAGGTCGTCTGACAAGTAATATTTTGGTTCATTTTGAAGGCGGAGCAGACTTAATCGGTCAGATTGTAGATGTGCGTCTTGACGAGTGCAAGGGCTTCTATTATATGGGAACAAGAGTATAAAAATCAAATAAAGTGAAGCAGTAAAGACAGTTGTAAGTATTCTATTTACAACTGTCTGAACTGTCTTATTTGCGCTTATAACAAACCATGCGGGCATGTGTGTATGTCCATTTGGTGACTGCAACGACAACTTGAGAAACTTCTAAAGTATGTTTCTTATAATTTTACATGGAAACTGGAGGATATTATGGCTGGATTTTCACCGATGATGCAGCACTATTTAAAGACAAAAGAAGAATACAAGGATTGTATATTGTTTTATAGACTTGGTGATTTCTATGAAATGTTTTTTGAAGATGCAAAGACAGTATCAAAAGAACTCGAACTGACACTTACAGGAAAGGATTGCGGGCAGGAAGAACGTGCACCGATGTGTGGAATTCCATTTCATGCAGCAGAGACGTATATTACCAGACTGGTTGCCAATGGGCATAAGGTCGCAATCTGTGAGCAGATGGAAGATCCAAAGCAGGCAAAGGGGATTGTGAAGCGTGAAGTTATTCGTGTGGTTACGCCTGCAACCAATTTGAGTACGCAGTCTTTGGATGAGAGTAAGAATAATTATTTGATGGGCATTGTTTATCTTGGAGATAAGATAGGAGTGTCATTTATTGATTATACAACAGGTGATTATTTTGTTACGGAATTAGAGAGTGGCACAGAGTTGATTGATGAGATTAATAAATTTGTTCCGTCTGAAATTGTTGTGAATGAGTATTTTCATATGAGTGGAATTGATATTTCATTTGTTGTAGAAAAGTTAGGAATTGCATTGTCTACATTAGATAACTGGTATTTTGATGAGGATACGTGCAACAATCGTCTGTTAGACCATTTTCATCTGAATTCATTAGATGGATTAGGTTTAAAGGATTATTCTGTTGGTGTGATTGCAGCAGGAGCAGTACTGTCTTATTTGTTGGAAACACAGAAAAATGATTTAGGTCACATTACAACATTATTGCCTTATACGACAGGTAAATATATGTTGATTGACAGTTCTTCAAGACGAAATCTGGAACTTGTTGAAACAATGCGCGAGAAGCAGAAAAGAGGTTCGCTGTTGTGGGTACTTGATAAGACAAAGACTGCAATGGGAGCAAGAACACTGCGTTCTATGATTGAACAGCCATTAATTCACAAAGATGAAATCGAAGCAAGACAGGATGTTATTGAAGAGCTGAACAACAGTTCGTTTGACCGGGAAGAAATCAGAGAGTATCTCAATCCAATTTATGATTTAGAGCGACTGATGACGAAGATTAGCTGTAAATCTGCAAACCCAAGGGATTTGATTGCATTTAAGAATTCTTTGGAAATGATTCCGGCAATTAAGCAGATTATCGGACATTTTAAGAGTGATTTGTTCGTGCAGGCTTATGAGAAGATGGATGATTTGCAGGATTTGTATCAGTTGGTTGACCGTGCAATTATTGATGATCCGCCGATTGCGATGCGTGAAGGTGGAATTATTAAAGATGGCTATTCACAGGAAGCAGATGAATTCCGTAAAGCGAAGACAGACGGTAAGGAGTGGCTTGCACAGTTAGAGGCAAGGGAAAAGGAACAGACAGGAATTAAGAACTTAAAGGTTAAGTTTAATAAGGTTTTTGGATATTATCTGGAAGTGACGAATTCTTTTAAAAATCTCGTGCCGGATAATTGGGTTCGTAAGCAGACGTTGACAAATGCAGAACGTTATACGACAGATGAGTTAAAGAAGTTAGAAGATGTGATTCTGGGAGCAGAAGATAAATTGTATTCGTTGGAGTATGATTTATTTGCTGAAGTTCGAGAACACATTGCAAGTGAAGTTGTGCGTATTCAGGCAACGGCAAAAGCGATTGCGATGATTGATGTATTTGCCTCGTTGTCATTGGTGGCGGAACAGAATCAGTTTGTTCGTCCAAAGATGAATGAAAAGGGTGTTATTGACATCAAAAACGGCAGACATCCGGTTGTTGAGAAGATGATTCGCAACGATATGTTTGTAGCGAATGATACGTATCTGGATAATAACAGCAATCGGATTTCGATTATTACAGGTCCGAATATGGCAGGTAAATCAACGTACATGCGGCAGACAGCATTGATTGTCCTGATGGCACAGCTGGGTTCTTTTGTGCCGGCAACATCTGCAAATATTGGCATTGTAGACAGAATCTTTACAAGAGTTGGAGCTTCAGATGATTTGGCTTCCGGTCAGTCCACATTTATGGTGGAGATGACAGAGGTTGCAAATATTTTAAGAAATGCAACAGCAGACAGTTTGTTAATCTTAGATGAGATTGGTCGGGGAACCAGTACATTTGATGGTTTGAGTATTGCCTGGGCAGTTGTTGAATATATTGCAAATCCAAAGATTCTTGGAGCAAAGACATTATTTGCAACGCATTACCATGAACTGACAGAATTAGAAGGTACCTTAGAAGGTGTCAATAATTACTGTATCGCTGTCAAAGAACGTGGCGATGATATTGTCTTTTTACGAAAGATTGTCAAAGGTGGAGCGGACAAGAGTTATGGTATTCAGGTTGCCAAATTAGCAGGTGTTCCGGATGAAGTGATTGAGCGTGCTAAGAAATTAGTCGTTGAATTAAGTGATGCGGATATTTCGTTAAAAGCAAAAGATGTTTCTCAGTATTCTAAGAAAAAAGAAAAAATGAATGAAGAATACAAAAAGGTTGATGAGTTAGAAGTTCATCAGATGTCATTATTTGATGCTGTGGGGAATGATGAGATTATCAGTGAATTAAAGGAATTAAACATCAGTAATATGACACCGATTGATGCACTCAATGTATTATATAAGTTACAGGAAAAGGCAAAGAACCGTTGGTAGGATAGAGAAGGATTAGGAAGATGGCAATTCAGGTATTAGATCAGAATACAATTGATAAGATTGCAGCGGGCGAGGTGATAGAACGCCCGTCTTCTGTTGTAAAAGAACTTGTTGAAAATGCAATCGATGCACATGCGACAGCGATTACTGTGGAGATTAAAGATGGTGGTATATCTTTTATACGAATTACAGATAATGGCGAGGGAATCAAAGGAGAAGAGCTTCCGTTAGCATTTCTGCGCCATTCTACAAGTAAGATTCGTTCGGTGGAGGATTTGTTAAGTGTAACGTCTTTAGGATTTCGTGGTGAAGCATTATCTAGTATTGCAGCAGTATCGCAGATTGAACTGATTACAAAGACCGCAGATAATTTTACGGGGTATCGTTATGTGATTGAAGGCGGAGAAGAAAAGAGCATTGAAGAAGTGGGGGCACCGGATGGTACAACATTTATTGTCAGAAATCTTTTCTATAATACGCCGGTACGAAGAAAGTTCTTAAAGACAGCAGCAACAGAAGCGGGATATATCAATTCGCTGTTAGAACATTTGTCACTTTCACATCCTGATGTGTCCTTCCGATTTATCAATAATAATAAGAATCGTCTGCATACATCAGGAAATATGAATCTTCGGGATATTATTTATAATGTATATGGACGGGATATTGCGAAGAATCTCATTGAGGTGGAGGCACAGACGCAGGATATTCAGATTACAGGATATATTGGCAAGCCGATGCTGTGCCGTGGCAATCGCCTGTATGAAAATTATTATATCAATGGCAGATATATTAAGAGTGGAATTGTAACGAAAGCAATTGAGGAAGCGTACAAAGGTCATATTATGCCGCATAATTATCCGTTTACTGCATTGCATTTCACGGTAAATCAGGAGATTATGGATGTGAATGTGCATCCAACGAAAATGGAACTTCGATTTTCGAAAAATGAATTTGTTTACCGATTCGTTTTAGATACGTTGACACAGGCACTTTCAGAAAAAGAATTAATTCCACAGGTGTCAGTTGCTTCGCCGAAGGCAGAACAGATGCAGTCTGAAAATGTATTGCATCGTGAAAAAAATAACAATACAAATGCATTTTCATCTGCGCAATTTTCACAGAAACAACCTGTGATACAGACTGGTTTGACACAGGAAGCAATTGCAGGAATAAAAGAAACGGATACCGGCAAGTCTGTTTCATCGTCAGCACAGCCATCGTATGCAGCTGTGAAGACGGTTGCAGAAGATACGGTGGGGTATCATGCACCTGCATTAAAGCCGCTTCCGGCTGCAGATATACCGAAGCAGTCTGAAGCAGACAATATTTCAGGCAGTAAATCAGTATCGGATGCTGCTTTTAAACCAAAGTATCAGACTAATTCATATTCAGAACGACTTCCGGAACCATTTGAGAGGAAACGTTCAAAAGAAATGGCAGAACATGATGCAAAGGTTATGCAGGAAGTCGTGCAGAAGGAGCGTAAGGAACAGCCGGAACAGATGTCATTGTTTGCAGATAAACTCTTAGATACGTCGAATCAGAATAAGTATCGGATTATTGGACAGTTATTTGATACATATTGGTTGATTGAATTTGAAGATAAGTTCTATATGATGGATCAGCATGCGGCACATGAAAAGGTGTTGTATGAACGAATGATGCGAAGACTGAAAGAAAAGAAGATGGATAGTCAGTTAATTGTTCCGCCAGTTATTTTAAGTCTGAATCTGAGAGAAGAGGAAGTGCTTACGGAAAACAAGGAGATTTTTGAACGAATTGGTTATGAAATTGAATCATTTGGCGGCAGAGAATATAAGGTGACGGCGTTGCCTGCAAGTTTGCCGAAGATGGATTACAGGCAGTTATTTATGGAATTATTAGATGGTCTGGTAGAGGATTCTAATGCAAAGACACCGGAGATGATTACAGAAAAGATTGCATCAATGTCCTGTAAAGCGGCAGTCAAAGGAAATAATAAGTTATCAATGCAGGAAGCACAGGAACTTATGGCAGAGATGATGCAGGCAGAAAATCCTTATAATTGTCCACATGGAAGACCAACATTAATTATGATGAGCAAATATGATATTGAAAGAAAATTCAAACGTATTTTGTAGTTGTATAAGAATCCGAACATTTTATCTATGGATTGTTTATTTGAATACAATAGATGAATGGCTAAGCGAGGAATTTTGTATCGAAGAGAGGAGAAAGGTATATGCAAAAGAAACCTTTGGTAATATTAACAGGACCGACTGCGGTAGGTAAAACGGCATTATCCATTGGACTTGCAAAGGCAATTCATGGTGAGATTATCAGTGCAGATTCGATGCAGGTATATCGTAAGATGAATATCGGTACGGCAAAGATTACACCGGAAGAGATGCAGGGAGTACCACATTTTCTGGTGGATGTATTAGATCCGGATGAAGCATTTGACGTTGCTTTATTTCAGAAAATGGCGAAAGAAGCGATGGAGGATATTTACAGCCGTGGAAAGATTCCGATTATTGTAGGTGGTACCGGATTCTATATTCAGGCAGTACTATATGATATTGATTTTTCGGAAAATGCGTCAGGCGTACAAAATGGCAAAAAAAACGATTGTGAAAATAATAACGATAAAGATGCAGAGATTGTAACGGTTGAAGAAAAAAATAAACAACATACATTGCGGGAAGAATTGGCAGAATATGAAAAAATGTACGGCGCACAGGCGTTACATAAGAAGTTAGAAGAAGTGGATGAAGAAGCGGCGAAGCAGATTCATCCGAATAATGTGAAGCGTGTCATTCGTGCGATTGAATATTTTCACGAAACAGGCAAAAAGATTTCGGAACATAATGCAGAGCAGAAAGAAAAGGTATCACCATACAATTATGCATACTTTGTATTAAATGATGACAGACAGGTATTATATGACCGGATTGATAAGCGGGTGGATTTGATGTTTGAACAGGGGCTTGTAGAGGAAGTGCGTTCATTGTATGACCAGGGATATACAAAGGAATTGACATCAATGCAGGCCATTGGTTACAAAGAGATTGTAGAAGCATTTGAGACGGATCATGATTTTGAACGTGCAAAAGAACAGATTCAGTTAGATACACGTCACCTTGCGAAACGACAGCTTACATGGTTCCGACGAGAAAAGTGCGTAGACTGGATGGATTATGCAATATATGGTCATGATAAAAAACGGATGTTAGAAGATATGATTGGGATATTAAAAGAAAGGAACATAATAGAATGAATACAAGTGATATGAAGCAGATGTACTGCAAAAATATGGGAATTGATGAGAAAGTGTATGATTTTTCAGAGAAAATTTTAGAGGGGTTACAGGATCGTTTTGCAAAAATTGACAAAACAGCAGAATATAACCAATTGAAAGTGTTACAGGCGATGCAGAAGAATAAAGTTGCAGAAATGCATTTAACCGGAAGTACGGGATATGGTTATAATGATGAAGGCAGGGATACATTAGAGCAGATTTATGCAGATATTTTTCATACAGAGGCTGCGCTTGTGCGTCCACAGATTGTCTGTGGTACACATGCATTAAATGTGGCTCTTGCAGCCAATTTAAGACCGGGCGATGAGTTGTTGTCACCGGTAGGAAAGCCATATGATACGATGGATGAAATTATCGGTATTCGTCCTTCAAAGGGAAGTCTTGCAGAATATGGCATTAGCTATCGACAGGTGGATTTACTTCCTGACGGCAGCTTTGATTATGACAATATTGCAAAGGCAATTAACGAAAAGACAAAGTTGGTTACAATTCAGCGTTCAAAAGGATATGCACAAAGACCTACATTATCGGTAGCACGTATTGGAGAGTTAATCGCATTTGTTAAAAAGATTAAGCCGGAAGTCATCTGTATGGTTGATAACTGCTATGGAGAATTTGTAGAACTTGCAGAACCAAGTGATGTTGGGGCAGATATGGTGGTTGGTTCACTGATTAAGAATCCGGGCGGCGGTCTTGCACCTTGCGGCGGTTATATTGCTGGTACAAAAGAATGTGTAGAACAGGCGGCATACAGATTATCTTCGCCGGGACTGGGTAAGGAAGTTGGTGCTACATTAGGAATTAATCAGTCATTTTATCAGGGATTATTCTTAGCACCAACAGTTGTTGCAGGTGCATTAAAGGGCGCTATTTTTGCAGCAAATGTATATGAAAAATTAGGCTTCAAAGTAATTCCAAACAGTACAGAAAGCAGACATGATATCATCCAGTCAGTAGAATTAGGAACGCCGGAAGGACTTATTGCATTTTGTAAGGGAATTCAGGCGGCAGCACCGGTAGACAGTTATGTAACACCGGAGCCATGGGCAATGCCGGGATATGACTCAGATGTTATTATGGCAGCAGGTGCATTTGTACAGGGTTCTTCCATTGAATTGAGTGCAGATGGCCCATTGAAAGCACCTTATGCTGCATATTTCCAGGGTGGACTGACATGGTATCATGCAAAATATGGAATTATGATGAGTATGCAGCAGATGTATGAAAAAGGATTGCTTACAATTCCGGAAAAGTTGTAAATCAAAATAAAAAGGTTGTATACAAGATATTACATTTGTGTTATAATTTAATGTGGTTTATTCTTTTGGGATTTTTGTATGGATTTCCGGGAAGAATAAAAAGTATATGTGGTTACATTTGCGATACGGGAAATAAAGAGGTGCAATTTGTGTTATTGGCGTGATGCAGATTGCTATATATTTCCAGCAGATGAAAGAAGCGTCCGTCTGTCAGAAGGGACGTAAGAATGATAAACAAGAACAAATGTATTAGCAATGATAGTGGGGTAAAGGATTTAAGACCTTATGAAAAGTGTACAAAATTCGGACCGGTGTATTTAACAGATGAGGAATTGCTTGCTGTTATTTTAAGAACAGGAACGAATGGAATGGATTCAACACAATTATCGGCAATGATACTTGAAACGACACATTGTACAGACAGATTATTGGATTTGGCACAGGTTTCCTTGAATCAGTTTATGCAGATAAAAGGTGTCGGCGTAGTCAAAGCAATTCAGATTCAATGTATCTGCGAACTGGCAAAACGAATGGCAAAACAACAGCTTTCAGAACGAATGGATTTTTCTTCGCCGGAAGCAATTGCATCATACTATATGCAGGATATGAGATGTCTGGATAAGGAGCACATGCTGTTGGTTATGCTAGACAGCAAGTGCCGTTTAATACATGACAGCGTTTTGTCAATAGGTACAGTCAATGCTTCACTGGTTACACCAAGGGAGGTATTTGCAGAGGCTTTGAAATTTGGAGCGGTGTCAGTTGTATTGTTACACAATCATCCGAGTGGCGATGCAACGCCGAGCAGAAATGATGTTGCAGTTACGCAAAGAATTTTAGAAGCCGGGAATGTGCTTGGAATTCCATTGGTAGATCATCTGATCATTGGAGATAATACATATACGAGTTTGAGAGAAAAAGAATTTATATAAGGGAAAGGAGCCCAAAGATGGCACAGAATATTTACGGGGTAGATATTGGTACAAGCAACTTTAAAATGTGTTGCAACGAGAAAGATAAAATTTTAAATGAAAAGAACATTATTGCAATTGCAAACAAAAATGATGTATTGGCAATTGGGGATGAAGCATATGAGATGTATGAAAAGGCACCAGAGAATATTGAAGTATCATTTCCGGTAAAATATGGTGTAATTGCAGACATTGAACATATGCAGACATTGCTTCTTGGGTTCTTTAATAAGATTAATGAAAGCAAAAAGTTTACAGGAAACACAGATTTCTATATTGCTGTACCGACAGATGTTACAGAGGTAGAAAAGAGAGCGTTTTATGAACTTGTTGCAGAATCAAAAGTAAAGGCAAAGAATATCTACATCGTGGATAAGCCGGTTGCAGATGCGATTGGTGCGGGACTTGATGTAACAAAATCTAAAGGTATTATGGTAGTTAATATTGGTGCAGAGACAACAGAAATTTCTGTTCTCTCACTTGGTGGTATTGTTATCAGCAAGTCTGTTAAAATTGGCGGTAATAAGTTAGACGACAGCATTATCAGTATGGTTCGTAAAGAGTACAACCTCATTATCGGCAGCAAGACAGCAGAAGGTTTAAAGAAGGAACTTGGCAGTGCAGTTCAGGCGGAGGAAAGATTTGCACCTGGATTTGGCAGAAACGTTCTCTCAGGACTTCCTGTCAGTGTTGATATTTCATCGAATGTTATTTATTCAGCCGTTACAGATCCATTACATTCTATTATGGATTCCATCAAAGTAATTTTAGAGCGTACACCACCAGAACTTGCAGCCGATATTATCAAGGATGGTATTTATGTAACCGGTGGCACTTCAAATATCAGTAACTTAGAGAAGTTTATTAACAGAGAAACAAATCTAAACGTAAATATTGTTGAAAATCCAGCTGAGAGTGTTGTAAGAGGTTTGATTGATGTTGTAAATAAGCCGGAATTTGCAAAGATTCCATACACTCCACAGGATAAAAAATATGAATAGGATCTGATGCGATTATGAAGAAAAAGTTATCTTCCGTTTTAAGTTCAAAGATCATACTGATATTATGTGTGATGTTGTGTGCGGTTTTTATTGGCGTAAGTTTCTTTACAGACAAGCTGACTACGCCTTTACGAAATGCCATTTCAACAGTGGTAATTCCTGTACAGAAAGGAATGAATTATGTTGGGCTGCTTGTGGCGGATCGATATGATACGCTGCAGGAAATACGTACAGTTTTAGAGGAAAATGAAGATTTAAAAGAACAGGTGGATACACTTACAGAGGAAAATAACCAACTAAAACAGGATACATATGAACTTGCCAGATTGCGTACATTGTATGAACTTGATGAAAAATATCCGGAATATAGTAAGGTTGCGGCAAGGGTAATTGGTACTACAACAGATAATTGGTTTCGTACATTTACGGTTGATAAAGGCAGTGAAGAAGGCATAGAAGTTGATATGAATGTCATGGCAGATGGCGGTTTAGTCGGTGTTGTGACAGATGTTGGCCCACATTATGCGACTGTCAAGACTGTTATTGAGGATGGAAGTTATATCAGTGGTATGTTGATTGATACAGGAGACGTATGCTCTGTCAAGGGTGATATTAAGTTGATGGATTCAGGTTTGGTTCGTCTTCAGTATTTTAAGAAAGATGTAGTGGTGCGAAATGGTGACAAGATTGTTACATCAAATATCAGTGATAAGTTTCTTCCGGGGATTCTGATTGGTTACGTAAAGGATGTTACGAATGATTCAAACAATCTGACACAGTCAGGATACCTTGTTCCGGCAGTTGATTTTCAGCATCTTCAGGAAGTACTTATTATTCAGAAGAAGAAACAAAATTCATAAATCGGTAAGAAAGGCATCTTAATATGAAAAGAAAAGTCGGAGAACTTATTTTGATTTTATTCTTATATCTGATTCAGGTTACATTTGGTAGAAATATTGCAATAGGAAGTATTATGCCGAATCTGTTAATTATTCTTCCGGTTTTGTTTGGATTTCTTCAGGGAAAGAACGAGGGAATGTTTATTGGATTTTGTGCAGGCTTGTTATATGATTTGTACTTCTCAAACTTGATTGGCGTGACAGCAATGGTATTTGTTTTTGCAGGATATTTTGCAGGTGTGTTTTATCAAAAGTATGAGGAAACAGAAGCGTTGATTCCGTTGGCATTACTTATGGTTTCTGATTTTTGCTTTGAATTTATTTCATATATTGGAAACTTTTTGCTGCACAATAAATTAGATGTACTTTATTTTATTTCCAGATTTATTCTTCCGGAAATTGTCTATACACTGTTTGTAGCAGTAATTATGTATAAACCAATTGCATTTCTGAATAAAAGACTTGAGCGTAAAGATAAAAGGAGATTGAGTGAGATTGATTAGGGATTTTTTTGATTATATTTTAAGTTTACTAAAGTCAAGAATTATGCCATTGGTGTGCGTATTTGTGATTTTATTATCCGTTATTGTACACCGGATATTTTCACTACAGATAATTAACGGAGAATCGTATGTTACGGATTTAACAGCTTCCGTAGAAAAGACAACAAGTGTAGCTGCTACAAGGGGTCGTATATATGACCGAAATGGGGTATTACTAGCTTATAATGATTTGGCATTTTCAGTTCAAATCAGCGATAGTGGTACTTATAAGGATAATGCAGAAAAGAATAATGTGTTGAATGAAGTGATTGACTCGACATTGCGAATTATTGAAGAAAAAGGCGATAGTTATGTCAATGATTTGCAGATTGAATACACGGAGCAGGGGGGATATCATTATACAATTTCGGGAAATGCATTGCTTCGATTTCTGCGTGATACGTATGGAACACGTTCTATCAGTGAATTGACGGATGAACAGAAAAATGCGTCTGCCGAACAGTTGGTTGATTTTTTGTGTAACCGTTATGGTATTGATAAGTCGAAGTATTCCATTGCACATATTTTAGAGATTATTAATTTGAGAAGATATATGCAGGCAAATTCTTATAACAGATATATGTCATTTGTGATTGCAAATGAAGTATCAGATGAGACGGTTGCCGCTATTCTTGAAAATTCGGATCGTTTAGTAGGTGTAACGGTAGAAGAACAGTATATTCGTCGATATGTAGATAGTGTATATTGTTCACAAGTGTTAGGATATACCGGTACCGTATCCGTGAGCGAGCTTGAGGAC
Organism: Lachnospira sp. UBA4346; assembly: GCA_002394205.1. Classification (GTDB taxonomy): domain Bacteria; phylum Bacillota; class Clostridia; order Lachnospirales; family Lachnospiraceae; genus Lachnospira. Next base: position 25,184 of record DGTC01000043.1, read on the forward strand.
TTGCAGGCAGATGATGAATCGTATGAAGCAAATGATGTTGTAGGTAAAACAGGTATTGAAAAGAGTCTTGAATCAGAGCTTGCAGGAGAAAAAGGTTCTAAAAAAGTATATGTAGATACAGTAGGACGTATAACGCAGGTATTAGAGGAAACAGATTCAAAAGCGGGAAATGATGTTTATTTAACAATTGATGTGAATTTGCAAAAGAAGATTTATAAAGCAATCGAAGATCAGGTTGTCGCTTTGCTTCTTGAAAATTTCAGACCAAGTGATTCGGAACGATATGCGTATAATTCGTCCGGTGTAATTTCACATGTTTATATACCGATGAATGATGCGTACTTTGCACTGATTGACAATAATATCGTCTCTATGGATAAAATTGCAGAAGCAAAAACATCAAACGAAGAAAATGTTTATAATGCATTTTTAGGACGACAGAGTGATGTTATGCGTTGGGTGGAATCTGAATTGTTGGATGGCTCGACAGAATATGGTGCACTTTCGACAGAACAACAGGCGTATATTTGGTATATTTATCAAATGCTGCGGGATAATTCCGTCTTGAATAAAGATAGTATTGATACGAGTGACACTGTATATAAGGAGTGGACGGAGGGAAATTCTGTTTCAATGACACAGCTCTTAGAACAGGCAATTTCTCAGAACTGGATAGACATGACGGTACTTACACAACAGCAGTACTCAAGTCTTCAGGAATCCTATAATCTGTTGGTTGGATATATTTTAGATGTATTAAAAACGGATGAGAGTTTTTATAAGAAAATTTATGAATATATGATTCGTTCAGGTGTCATATCAGGTAATCAGGTATGTACATTGCTGTACGATCAGGGTGTATTAGAAGATGATGCCACATATTCAGCATTGCGTTCCGGCGCAATGTCAGCATATAATTTTATGTTTGGAGCTGTGGCAGACAGAACAATAACGCCGGCGCAGTTGGCATTAAAACCGTGTTCAGGTTCTTGTGTCGTAACAGATCCTAACAATGGGGACATATTAGCATTGGTTAGTTATCCAAGTTATGATAATAATAAATTTTCCGGTTATGTAGATTCGGATTATTATAAAAAACTTAGTAACGATAAATCTAAGCCGTTGTTGAATTGGGCAACACAGTCACAATCGGCACCGGGTTCCATTTATAAAATTGCAACAGCAATTGCCGGACTTGATACAGGTGTTATTAATTCTGGTACAACATTCTATTGTGGTGGTGTATTTGACAGAATTAGTCCTCCATTGAAGTGTTGGAATCTTGCAGGACATGGAAATGATAACGTGTCTACGGCACTTAGGGATTCTTGTAATGTATTCTTTGCAAATGTAGGTTGGAATCTTGCATGCAGTAAAGATGGGACATATGATAGTTCCTATGGAACGACAATTATGAGAAAGTATGCTGAAGAGTTGGGACTTGCGACACCATCAGGAATTGAAATTGATGAAAAGGCCCCACATTCTTCAAATGTATATGCGTATGCTTCTGCCATCGGACAGGGAACACATCAGTACAGTTGCGTCAATTTGGCAAGATATGTTACAACAGTTGCAAATTCAGGAACATGTTACAATCTGACATTGGTTGATAAAATAACAGATTCTGAAGGAAATTTAATTCGAAAAAATCATGCGGAAGTAAGCAATACGGTGGAAATTGGACAATCAGTATGGAACGATGTACATTACGGCTTACAGCTCGCAGGGCAGTCATATTCTGTTATTAATACACTTCCATATAAGATTGCAGCTAAGACAGGTACGGCTCAGGAACGTACAACAGAACCTGACCATGCAACAATCGTAAGTTATGCACCGTATGATAATCCAGAAGTTGCAGTAGCAATTATGTTGCCAAATGGATATTCTTCATCAAGTACGATTTTAACTGCGGCAGATATATATAGAATTTATTATGGCGCGGATGAAGAAGCAACAACACAAAATAACAATTAAATAATGAGGTAAGAGGAAATGGAAAATTCAATTGTTATCAAAGGAAATAAGAATGGAATTGTAATCGTAGTTCCGGAAAATGTTGATTTTGTACAAATTAAAAGTCTCGTTCGCAGCAAGTTTATCGAGTCGGCAAAGTTTTTTGGAAATGCAACGATGGCACTGGGTTTTGAAGGGCAATCGTTTACAACACAGCAGCAACAAGAAATTGCAGATATAATCATGGAAGTTTCAGATCTTCATATTGTATGTCTAATAGATGATGATTCAGAACGGGAGGCGTATTTTGGACAGGTTGTGCAGCAGGCAATGCAGCCACAGGCGGTTTCAGCACCAAATGTTGCGGAACAGGTACAGATGATGTCAAGTGAAATGCTATCAGATGCGATTATGCAGGATGATTTAAAAGAAGGATTGTATTATAAAGGAACATTACGTTCCGGACAGTCTATTTGTGCAGATGGAAGCGTTATTGTGTTAGGAGATATTAATCCCGGTGGAAGAATTGTTGCAAAGGGCAGCGTTATTGTATTAGGCAGTCTTAAAGGAAATGCGAATGCAGGTGCAGATGGAAATGAACATGCATTTGTTGTGGCACTTGATATGGATCCGATGCAGATAAAAATCGGAGACGTTATTGCAAGAAGTTCTGACAGTACGCCAAGAAAGCGATTAAAGAAGAGTGCAAAGGTTATTCAGCCGAAGATTGCATTTGTAGAAGATGGCAATATTTATATTGAAGATTTAGAGCAGAATGTAATTGATGATATTCGTTTTGCAGACTGATTTTAGAATAATTTTATAAAAAGTATTGATTTCATTAAAAAAATCTCGCATAATGGAAGAAATGCGATAGGGTTCAGGAGGAAAGAAAATGAGCGAAGTAATTGTTGTTACATCAGGAAAAGGCGGCGTAGGAAAAACGACGACAACAGCAAATATAGGTACAGGTCTTGCAAAATTAGGCAAGAAGGTTATTATGATTGATACAGATACAGGTTTGAGAAACCTTGATGTTGTTTTGGGTTTGGAAAACAGAATCGTATATAATCTGGTTGATGTTGTTGAAGGAAACTGTCGTATTAAACAGGCATTAATTACAGATAAAAGATGTCCTGATTTATATTTATTGCCGACAGCACAGACAAGAGATAAGTCAGCAATTACACCAGAGCAGATGGTAAAATTGATTGATGAATTAAAAGCAGATCCGGAAGGATTTGATTACATAATTTTAGATTGTCCGGCCGGTATTGAACAGGGATTTCAGAATGCGATTGCCGGAGCAGACAGAGCATTGGTAGTTACAACACCGGAGGTATCAGCAATTCGTGATGCAGACAGAATTGTAGGATTATTGGATGCGAATGGTTTAAAGGATCACGAGGATTTGATTGTCAACAGAATCCGTATGGATATGGTAAATCGTGGTGACATGATGTCGATTGAAGATGTAAATGATATTTTACAGTTGAATGTAATTGGTGCAGTTCCAGATGATGAAAGAATTGTCGTTGCTACAAATAAGGGACAGCCACTTGTAGGAGATGAGAGTCTTGCAGGTCAGGCATATATGAATATTTGTAAGAGAATCATAGGGGAAGATGTTCCGTTCTTAGATTTGAATGGAAAAGGTGGATTCTTTAAGAAACTTTCAGCATTGTTTAAGGGAGAAAAGCGATAAGATAACCAGGGAGGCAAAAAATGGGCTTAATAGATTTATTTAGGAAAAAAGGCTCTAGTGATGTTGCAAAAGACAGACTGAAGCTGTTGCTTGTTTCAGATAGGGCAAATTGTTCACCTGAAGTAATGGAAATGATTAAAAACGATATTATTAAAGTAATATCAAAATATATGGTAATTGATGCAGAAGGACTGGATATACAAATTACGTCTACAGAGTCTGAGACAGATAATGGTACAGTTCCGGCACTTTTTGCGAATATACCAATTAAGGATATTAGAAATTCTGATAAATAATATCCAATCAAGGAGTGGAAGATGTTCAAAAAGTATAAACTGAGTTCGTATAATGTTAGAATGGTTCTTGTAATACTTATTACATCAATTTATGGAATTACAGTGATTAATAGTGCAAATTCTGCTTTTACAGTAAGACAGTGCTTTGGTCTTGCATTATCTTTTGTCGTAATGGTAGTGATTTCATTTATAGATTATAATTGGCTGTTGCAATATTACTGGTTATTTTATGCAATAAATATTGTCTTGCTTTTGGCAGTTAAATTGTTTGGTGTATCAAGGAACGGGGCAAAAAGATGGCTGAATTTGGGAATTCAGATACAGCCTTCCGAATTGTCAAAGATTATATTGATTTTGTGTGCGGCAAAGATTTTATCTATGTATCGAAGAGAAATCAATAATCTCAAGTTCCTTGCGGTTTTAGCAATTGTTCTGCTGATTCCATTGGGGCTGGTTGTTATCGAACCGGATTTGTCAACAACCCTGTTAATAACATTCGTTTTATTAACGATTATATTTTGTGCAGGTTTAAGTTATAGGATCATTGGTACTGCGTTGTTGATTATTATTCCGATTACGGCTGTATTAGCCATTTATGTAAGTAATCCGAATCAGACACTCCTTGAAGATTATCAGAGAAATCGTATTATGGCATTTATTGATCCGGAGAATTACGGTGACGGAACATATCAGCAGGATTATTCCGTGCAGGCTGTAGGTTCCGGACAGTTGCTGGGAAAAGGATTGAATAATAACGATCCATCCTCACTGAAGAATGCACATTATATTGCTGAAGCACAGACGGATTTTATCTTTGCCGTTATTGGAGAAGAATTAGGATTTGTTGGATGCTGTGCTGCAATTCTGCTCTTGTCATGGATTGTGATAGAGTGTATAATTGCAGCAGTAAGGGCAAAGGATTTTGCGGGGCGTTTGATATGCTGCGGAGCTGCAGGATATATTGCATTTCAGAGTGCAATAAATATAGGCGTAGTAACAAGACTTTTACCAAATACAGGTTTGCCGTTGCCATTTTTTAGTTATGGTGTAACATCATTACTTACATTATATATGACGATGGGGGTTGTATTAAATGTTAATCTGCAAAGACGTGTAGATAAAGACGATGAGATTTATGCAGATGATTTTAGAGGTTAGAAATACTAAATGATGGAGGGTACCTATGAATATTGGTTTGATTGCACATGATTCGAAGAAAAAGCTGATGCAGAATTTTTGTATTGCATACAGAGGAATATTGAATAAGAATCAGTTATTTGCGACAGGAACAACGGGAAGATTAATCGAAGAAGTGACCAATCTTTCTATTCATAAATTTTTAGCAGGACATTTGGGCGGTGACCAGCAGTTGTGCGCCCAGATAGAACATAATCAGATTGACTTGGTGATTTTTCTTAGAGAAGCAGAAAATCCTTTGGCACATGAACCAAACTCAGATCATATTTGCAAGCTGTGTGATATGTATAATATTCCACTTGCGACCAACTTGGCGACTGCGGAATTGCTTGTAAAATCTCTCGAACGTGGAGATATGGAGTGGAGAGAAATCTACCAATAAGCCGATGGTTAAAATACAAAGCAGGAAGATTCATGAGAGATTGTTTTTAATAAAATATCGTAGTTTTATTAGTCTAACGTCTAGTCATGAAGTTCCTGCTTTTTCGTTATACGTTCTACTCAAAATGGTTAAATTTTAATAGAGTAAGACAGTTTTTTCGAATGTTGTTTGCTTCGGCATAGTGCGTCGTGTGTAGGTGTACATTATGAATGTTTTTGAATAAATTCTAAGTTTTATTGCAAATATAGAATTTATAAGGAAAATGATTTCCTGGATATGTCTCCTAAATTAGGAATTACGTATACGACCAAATAGTGTGCATAAATACAGTCCGCATATACCAACAAGGGTATAAATAATACGGCTTACCGGACTTGCTGAACCGAATAAAAAAGAAACAAGATTGAATCGAAAGATACCAATCAGTCCCCAATTGACTGCACCTATGATGGTAATTGCTAAAGCTGTATAGTCTAGAAATTTCGAATTCATAAAAACCTCCAATTATAAAATAGATTAGCCATTTTCAATGGTATATTGTTAGTTTGTTTTATTTTTTTAAATTTATGCAGGAATTTATGATTTGGACAACATTGGAAAATATGAAGATTTATTAAATTGATGGTTTCATATGGAAAAACGGAGGAAATAATGGCAGAAAATAATAATCGGAAAGTCGTCAGATATAAAAGAAGACCACGTGTAATGCCAATTATTTGTATTGGTGTGCTGTTATATGTGATTTCGTTTGTGACATTGTATCTGACAAAGAATAAAGTTCATTCCTATGAGGTCGAAACGGGATCATTAACATCGAATGCCTCTTTTTCAGCATTAATACTTAGAGATGAAAAAGTATACAATTCGACATATTCTGGGAATATTAATTATTACCAACGGGAAGGAACAAGAATCAAGAAAGATGATATATTGTATACTGTGGATGAAACAGGAAAAGTAGCAGATGTTCTTGCGGAATATTCAAAAGCTGACGAAAATTCTCTGTCAGCAGAAAATTTAGCAATTATTAAGTCTACACTGAATAATTTTCATACAGGATATGACGGGTCAAATTTTGATGAAATTTATGATATGAAAACAGATATTAATGCAACGATACTTCAGGCAATGAATGAAAATATTATGAAGCATATGGATTCTATTGTTGAAAAAACAGGAAGCAGTAATTTATTTCAGACAGAAAAGGCAAAAGAGGGAGGTGTAATTGTTTATTCATTTGATAATTATGAAAATATTACACCGGAACGTCTGACTGCGTCATTATTTGATAAGAAATCCTACAATAAAACAAGTATGAAAGCAGAGGATCTGGTGGTAACGGGCAATCCTGCATTTAAATTAATTCAGAGTGAACAGTGGAAGTTATGTATTCCGCTGACGGATAAGCAGATTCAGGAATATGATTTATTTAATAAGAACAGTTTATCCATTACAATTAAGAAGGATAAGATTTCTACGCAGGGAAAATTTTCCATTGTTAATAATGATGGAAATTATTATGGAGTTATCGAGTTAGATAAATATATGATACGATATGCGACAGAACGCTTTTTGGATATTGAAGTAGCAACAACCGGAAAGAGTGGGTTGAAAGTACCAATGTCTGCATTGACGGATTTAGAGGTATACACAATTCCGGCAGCTTACCTTACACAGGGCGGTAATGATTCAAATTATGGCTTTATTACAGAAAGTTATTCTTCAAATGGAGAAGTTACCAGCAAGTTTGTTGAAGTGAAATCAGTAAAAAGAACAGATGACATTATTTATCTGGAAAAGAAATATTTTGAACCCGGTACGAATATTGTAATGCCGGATGCAACACAAAGATACATTGTTGGACCGACAGAAAAAGTGAAGGGTGTATTTTGTATTAATTCGGGATACACTGTATTCGAAACTGCGGAGATTATTGACCAGAATAATGAGTACTGTATTTTAGATAAAGCAAAGTCAGGAGTTTCTGTGTATGACAGGATTATTTTGGACGCAGACAAGTATGATGTAGATAAAATGATATATTAAGAAGGTGTTGTATATGTTAAAAGAGAACATTGAGCAGGTAAAAGAAAATATTAGACAGGCCTGTAACAGAGTTGGCAGAGATCCGCAAGAAGTTTTATTATTACCAGTGAGTAAGACGAAGCCGATAGAAATGTTACAGGAAGTATATGATTATGGGATTCGCCAATTTGGAGAAAATTATGTACAGGAATTATGCGGAAAAATAGATCAGATGCCAAAAGATATTGAATGGCATATGATTGGTCATTTGCAGAGAAATAAGGTAAAATATATTGTGGGAAATGTTGCAATGATTCATTCTGTTGATTCCATTCGACTTGCTGAAGCAATTAGCAAAGAAGCAGTCAAAAAAGGGGTGATTGCAAAGATTTTGGTAGAAATAAATATTGGTGAAGAAGAAAGTAAATTTGGAATCACTGTGGACAGTGCAATTCAAGACATTCAGGAGATGGCAAAGTTCCCTTCAATTTCTATAGAAGGGTTGATGACAAGCGCACCATTTGTAGAAAATCCTGAAGATAATCGTAAATATTTTAAACAAATGAAGCAATTATCAGTTGACATCGCGGCAAAAAACATTGATAATGTTACTATGCGATATCTTTCGATGGGAATGACAGGTGATTATGTTGTTGCAGTGGAAGAAGGCGCGAATATTGTTCGCGTTGGAACGGCAATTTTTGGAGCAAGAAATTATAATTAGGGAGTAGGAGAGTAGAAATATGAGTATGTTTGATAATATAAGAGGTATGTTTTCAGGTTCGGACGATTATAGCAGTGATTATGAGGATGATTACGAAGATTACAATAATGGTTATGATTCAGATGATGATTATGAAAATGATAAAGATTATCAGAAGCACAAGTTATTTGGAGGAAGCAAGTCAAAATCATATGCAAGTGGAAAAATTGTTCCAATCAATACAGATAGCAAGCATGGATTAGAGGTTGTGGTAATTCGTCCGGAATCTATGGAAGATGCAAGCGAAATTACAGATACATTGCTTTCAGGAAAGGCAGTTGTGTTAAATCTGGAAGGAATACATATTGAAGTGGCACAGAGAATTATTGACTATTCATCAGGTTCATGTTATGCAATGGATGGTAATTTACAGAAAATTACAAATTACATTTTTATTGTAACACCGAAGGGCGTTGATATTTCTGGTGATATTCCGGAAAAGATTCTTTCAGGTGGTGTGGATTTATCAGCATTTGGTAAGACAGAGCAGAAGTTATAAGATATGACAGAGAAGTATTTAAAAATAAGAAAGATTATCAGTAATGTTATCATTGTGTGCGTTCTGATATTTATAGACCAAATAAGTAAGCAGTGGGCTGTAGATGCACTTATGAATCAGGCAGATAAGACAATACTTGGAGAGTGGCTTACATTCTCCTATCTTGAAAATAGAGGTGCTGCATGGGGCATGATGTCTGGTGCGAGATACTTTTTTCTTTTGATTACAGTAGTAATAGTCGGAATACTCGCATATATTTTGTATAGAATTCCTTTGCACCGTCGGATGTTACCGCTTCGATGTGTTGCATTACTCTTAGGAGCGGGGGCAATAGGAAATTTTATTGACCGGCTTGTATTAGGTTATGTTCGCGATTTTATTTATATTAAAGCGATTAATTTTCCGGTCTTTAATGTCGCAGATATGTATGTAACAGTATCGGTGTTTGTTTTGGTTATTTTGATTTTGTTTGTATACAAAGAAGAAGAATTTCAATTTCTATGGAAAGTGAAGGATAATAATCATGAAGAGCAATGAAAATAAATTGCAATTTGTGGTAGAAAATGCAACGGGAAGTGTACGGATTGATAAATATTTGTCAAATATCTGTACAGAATATTCCCGTTCTTTTTTGCAGAAATTAATTAAGGACGGTGGAGTATTTGTAAATGACAAACCGGTCAAAGCAAATTATACTGTGCAACAGGCAGATTCTATCACTGTAAATATTCCACAATTGATTGAGCCGGAAATTGTTGCAGAGGATATTCCATTAGACATATTATATGAAGATGATGACTTAATTGTTATTAATAAGCCAAAAGGGATGGTTGTTCATCCGGCAGCAGGACATTATAGTGGAACGCTTGTAAATGCATTGATGTATCATTGTAAGGATAATTTATCTGGAATTAATGGTGTATTACGACCGGGAATTGTTCATCGTATAGATATGGACACGACAGGAGTTTTAGTTGCATGCAAGAATGATTTTGCACATAATTGTATCGCAGAACAACTTAGTGTACATTCGATTACACGTAAATATCATGCGATTGTTTATAATGCGATTCATGAAGATGGTACGGTTGATGCACCCATTGGAAGAAGTACAATAGACCGAAAGAAGATGGCAATTGATACCAAAAATGGCAAGCGTGCGGTGACACATTATCATGTTATTGAAAATCTGGGACAATATGCGTATATAGAATGTCAGTTAGAGACAGGCAGAACGCACCAGATTCGTGTGCATATGGCAAGTATCGGGCATCCTCTCCTGGGAGATGCGGTATATAGCTCCGGGCGTGCTTTCACACAGTTACAGGGTCAGACGCTGCATGCAAAAGTATTAGGGTTTGTACATCCGCGGACACAGAAATATATGGAATTTGAGGCTCCATTGCCAAACTACTTTGAAAAATTGCTGGCAGACCTTCGAAATAAAAATGGTTATTAATATAATTGTGAAAAAATATAGAAATTTACAGATATTTATGGATTTTTTTTGACAAATATACTATAATTTAAATATAGATAGTCAGCAATGACAGTAGGGGAGGTAACACATATGGATGAAAGAACGGTAATTACGATTGGTAGAGAGTTTGGAAGTGGCGGACATGAGATTGGCACGAAGTTAGCCAAGCGTTTAGGAATACCTTGCTATGATAAGGAATTGCTGGCGATTGCGGCAAAAGAAAGTGGGCTGTGTGAAGAGTTGTTTGCTTCACAGGATGAGAAGCCGACAAACAGTTTTTTGTATTCCCTTGTAATGGATACATATTCATTAGGTTATACGAATTCTTATGTTAATATGCCAATTAACCATAAGGTATTTTTAGCACAGTTTGATGCTATTAAGAAGTTGGCACAGAAAGAATCATGCGTTATCGTAGGCAGATGTGCAGATTATGCATTAGAGGATAATCCATTTGCAGTCAGTGTATGGATTAAGGCAGATTTGGATAAGAGAATTGAACGTATTAAGAAGACGTATGAGTTATCGGAAGACAAGGCTGCTGAGTTGATACAGAAGACGGATAAGAAGCGTGCAAGTTACTATAACTACTATTCTAGCAAGAAGTGGGGCGAAGCAAAGAGCTATGACTTGTGTATTGATAGTGGTGAATTAGGAATTGACGGTTCGATTGAATTAATTATGAAATATATCGAATTAAAGGAAAAGAATAATAATCAATAAGAGATTTTTTATGGAAATTAAAGGATATAAAAGAATTAAAAAAGTCGATATAAAAAGATGGCTGTTACGAAGAAATGTATGGCTTTATGCATTTATATTAATTGTATTTGTAGCAGCCGTTCTTTTTATGTTTCGGACAGTAGGCTCTATGTCGGAGAATAAAGAGACACAGGTACAGACAGAAAATCAGGAAAGTAAGAATTATGTAGCAGCCAATCAGTCCTATCGAATTCTTGTAAATCGTGCTGCGAATTTTATTACAATATATAAGCTGGATGATGACGGTGCTTTTACAATACCATATAAGACATTTCGATGTTCTGTGAATCCAACTGTAAATGTAGGAAAGACCGTTATTAATGATAAATATGTATGGAGACGACTTGCAGACAGGGTATACGGACATTATACAACAGGCTTGGGAAATGCGGCATATATTCATTCGGTTCCGTATGCTTCTCAGAGTAATTCAGATTTGATTGCATCAGCATATAATAATTTAGGAAATGCAGCAACACAAGGTTCTATTTATCTTGCAGTAGCGGATGCAAAATGGATTTATGAAAATTGTGGTGTGAATTCTGAGGTGGAGATATATGATGATACAACAGAATCACCGGTAATTGCATTAGGAACATTTACGCAGATTGCGGCGGATAGCAAGTATGATCCTACGGATAATGTTCGTGCATCCGAAGATGGAAAAGTTACATCACGGATTGATTATATGACTGGTGTCAATAATGTAACAATACAGGTTGGAGATGCATTTGACAGATGGGCAGGAATCTATGCAGTAGATACATCGAGAAATGATATTACATCGTATATTACAATTACAGGAAATCTGGATTTAAATACGCCGGGAGAGTATGTGTTAATTTATCATCTTGAAGACAATTATGGTACAAATCTTGCATATTGGAGATATATTACAGTTGTGGAAAAGATTGAGGAGACGACAACCGCTATACAGGAATCGACAACAGTAGCAGAGACATCGTCAAGCATACAAACGATGCATATAGATGTAACACAAGAAAGTACAGCGGTAATTCAGGAGACAACAGCTCCTATACAGGAAATAACAACACAGACAACAGAAGTAACAACACAGACGCAGAGTACACAAGTTACGGAAACGACGCTGGCAAGATAATATAAAGAGGAATGGATGAGTTTTATTAGAGACTCGTCCATTTTTTCTTTGCGAATAAGGTAATTATATGGTATAATATTAGTTCAGCGTATTTAATATGAACAGTAGAGGAGAGAGAAAGAATGTCACAAGTGATTATTATGGCCGCAATTGTGGTTTACCTTGCGGTGATGCTTTATGTTGGATATATTTGTTCCAAACAAAATGAAAATGTTGATGATTTTTATTTAGGTGGTCGTAAGTTGGGACCATTTGTAACAGCGATGAGTGCAGAAGCTTCAGATATGAGTAGCTGGCTGTTAATGGGATTACCGGGAGTTGCTTATATTTCCGGATTGTCTAATGCTGTATGGACGGCATTGGGACTTGCAGTTGGTACATATGTGAACTGGTTGATTGTTGCAAAAAGAATCAGAAGATATTCACAGGGATATGATGTTGTAACACTTCCGGATTTCTTTGCAAAAAGATTTGGCGATGAGAAGAAGATACTGACAATTGTTGCAGCATTGCTTATCATTATTTTCTTTATACCATATACAGCATCTGGTTTTGCGGCATGCGGTAAGTTATTTTCAAGTCTGTTTGGCGTAAATTATACAACTGCAATGGTTATTAGTGCGGCAATTATTGTCGGTTATTGTACAATGGGAGGTTTCCTTGCTGCAAGTACCACTGATTTGATTCAGAGTATCGTCATGACAATTGCGTTATTTGTTGTTGTATTTTTTGGAATTAACAAGGCAGGTGGTATTGATGCAGTTATGGATAATGCGAAAAGTTTACCGGGATATTGGGATATTTTTAACGAATATTCGCCGGTAACAGGTACATCTTCTTCTTGCAGTCCGTTATCAATTGTTTCAACGTTGGCATGGGGATTGGGATATTTTGGTATGCCTCATATTTTACTTCGTTTTATGGCGATTGAAGATGAAAAGAAATTAAAGATTTCAAGACGTGTTGCAAGTGTTTGGGTAGTGATTTCATTGTCAGTAGGTGTATTTATTGGTGTAGTAGGTCTTGGAATGTCAAAAGCTGGTGCAATCGAAGTGTTAGAAGGCAAGAGTCAGGCGGAAACAATTATCGTTCGTATTGCACATTTGCTTAGTACACATGGAGTACTTCCGGCGATTCTTGCAGGTATCATTCTTGCTGGTATTCTTGCAGCGACCATGTCAACGGCAGATTCTCAGTTGTTAGCATCTGCATCTGCGGTATCACAGAATGTATTGCAGGAGTTTTTTCAGGTAAAGCTGTCAGCAAAAAAAGCGATGCATGTTGCTAGAGTAACCGTTCTGGTAATTTCCATTATTTCTGTTATGCTTGCAAGTGATCCGGATAGTTCTGTATTTGAGATTGTATCATTTGCATGGGCAGGATTTGGCGCAACATTTGGTCCGGTTGTCTTAGTGGCATTATTTTGGAAACGTGCCAATAAATATGGCGTACTTGCAGGTATGGTATCAGGTGGCGTTATGATTTTTGTATGGAAATATGTTATTGCAAAATTAGGCGGTATTTTTGAAATTTATGAATTGTTGCCTGCATTTATTGTAGCACTGGTTGTAATTGTGGTTGTTAGTCTTTTAACAGGTGCGCCGGAACAAAATGTTATTGATAAGTTTGATGAGGTGCGTCATCAGGCATAAGAAATATATTGAATGAGAAATAGCCGGTAAGTTCGTACAGATATGTTTATCGGATAGAAAATATAATACATAAAATACGCAGCTTATCTGCAGAGTAAGGGATTCAAAGCAAAATAAAATAGGCACAATGTGTAAATTGTGTTATATTGATAAATAAGCAGAGAACTCTATATAATAAGCAGAGAGGGTGCGTTTTTTATATTATAGGGGACTTCGTTCGTATAATATAAAATTTCACTGCAGGTTAAGCATAACTTTTGTGATGATATACTTGTATTTGCAGGGGAAAATATTGTTGAGAAAGATGCATGGTGCGTAGCGTTTTGCAATACGCATCTTTCAAAACAAATAAACGAAAAACAGGAGAGTGTTAAAATGAACCATGAAATAGAACAAAATGAGCAGCAGACAGTAGCAGAAAAGCCACATAAACGACGTGTGCGTTATAAGGGAACACATCCAACAAAATTTTCAGAAAAATATAAAGAATTAAATCCGGAGAAGTATGCAGATACAATTCAGAAAGTAATTCGAAAAGGAAGTACGCCGGCAGGAATGCATATTTCTATTATGGTCCAGGAGATTCTTGACTTCTTGCAGATTCAACCGGGACAAAAGGGGTTAGATGCAACATTGGGTTATGGCGGACATAGTGCGAAGATGTTAGAGCAGTTGCATGGTGAAGGACATTTGTATGCATTAGATGTTGATCCCATTGAAATTGTTAAGACGAAAGAGCGTTTACATCAGAAGGGATATGGAGAAGATATTCTGACAGTAATTCAGACGAATTTTGCGAATATTGATGAAGTGGCAAGGGAATACGGTCCGTTTGATTTTATGATGGCAGATTTAGGGGTTTCTTCTATGCAGATTGATAATCCGGAACGGGGATTTTCGTACAAAGTAGATGGCCCACTTGATTTACGTCTGAATCCACAAAAGGGAGTCAGTGCTGCACAACGTTTGACAGAGCTGACGAAAGAAGAACTAGAAGGGATGCTTATAGAAAATTCAGATGAGCCATATGCAAGAGAGATTACCCGTGTAATTTTTTCACATATGAGAAAAGGACAGAATATAGAAACGACAAAAGATTTGTATCATTGTATTGAAGAAGCACTCCAATTTTTGCCGGCAAATGAGCAAAAAGAGGCAATAAAAAAATCATCACAGAGAACATTTCAGGCACTGCGCATTGATGTGAACAGTGAGTTTGAAGTGTTAGAAGCATTTTTAGAAAAGCTGCCGGAAGTACTTGCACCGAATGGGAGAGTGGCGATTTTAACATTCCACTCAGGAGAAGACAGATTGGTAAAAAAAGCATTTAAGCGGTTCAAAAAGGAAGGACTATTTTCTGAGATTGCCTCAGATGTAATTCGTCCGTCTGCAAGAGAGTGTAATGAGAATCCGAGAGCGCGTTCAACAAAAATGCGTTGGGCAATTCGGGCAGAATAAGTGGATGTACATATTCATAAAGCCAATATAAACGTTATCCCACAGGCAGATAAAGCTGGCAAATCATTGATTATGCAGCAGGTGCTTGTGGGATTTTGTGTTTTAGACAATTTAATTGTAAACTTAAATGCAACAAAAGGTTGACAATTAAAAAGATACCATGTAAACTTATATTATACAAGGGATGCGAATATAAGTGCAGACGTTGTGTAAATAGCTTGCAGGTGGAGGAGAAAAGGAAATGAAAGAGAAAAAGCTAACCGTGTATAACATTGTCTTTATGGGACTATTGGCGGCAATTATGTGTATTTTAGGACCGTTGTCGCTTCCGATTGGACCGGTTCCAATATCATTAACGAATTTCGTTGTGTATTTTGCAGTGTATGTGTTAGGAACGAAGTTGGGTACAGGTAGTTTATGTTTGTATCTGATATTAGGGGCAGTAGGTCTTCCTGTTTTTTCAGGATATGCGGGGGGATTGGCAAAGTTAACAGGTCCGACAGGTGGATATTTGATAGGCTTTATTTTTATGGCACTTATCGGGGGATATGTTATTGAAAAGTCAAATCGCAATTTTTTTGCAACGATTGCAGCCTGGGTTGTAGGAACAGCAGTTGATTATGCATTTGGAACAGCCTGGTTCATTTTCATCATGCATATGCCACTTGGAAAGGCATTGATGTTATGCGTTGTACCGTTTATTATAGGAGATCTTATCAAGATTGTTGTTGGTACGATTCTGGGACGTGAGGTACATAGAGGACTTTCAAAGGCAGGAATGTTTTCACAGCATGCAAGAACAGAAGGTTAGTATTTTTGTATGTAACGTGGACACGATGAGATAAGGGGAAAGCAAAGACTTGCGGCAATATTTGTTATGTACAATAGACTATTGGGGGAATTGATAGATTATTATAAAATTAAATATTGCCGCAATAAAAAATACCGGTTAATCCATTCAGAAGAAGGATTACCGGTATTTTTGTTACATAAGAAATGAAAAGTTATAAAAACATTCTTATGTGATGTTTTTAGATATTATGCAAGAAGTGTCTTTACATAAGCACCGAGTTCTTCATTCTTGCAGTTTGCAAAGAAGAGTTCCTGGAATTTAGCACCTGCAACAGCACCCTTTACAAGATCCTGATCTAAATTCTTTAAGATATCAATTAAGCTATCCTTGAATGCAACAGCACGAACGCCATCTAAAATCTTCTTATTTCTCTGTTCTGGAACAACTCTTTCCTTAGGATATCCACCACCTGGTTCACCTTCGAATAATTTTTCGAATACATATGTAAGGTTCAATTCAGCACCCCAGCCAAAGCCCTTAGCGAATGGAAGTGAAATTGCATTACCGTCATTTACCTGCATGAACATATAAGCATCAGATGGATCAACAACGTGACCGCATAACACACCTGGGAATGAGTTTAATGCAAGCATAGCACCTTCACCTGTACCACAACCGGTTACAACGAAATCAGCAGCACCGCTGTTAATTAAGATGGCAGCCAAGATACCGTTCTGAACATAAGTAAGCTGTTCCTTGTCTTCAGCAGAGTACATACCGTAGTTATCTACTTCATAACCCTTTTTATCAGCAACGCCCTTTAATGCGTTATAAACGATGTCATTTTTTGCTGCCTGACTATTTTCCATAATTAAAGCAATTCTCATGATAAAACCTCATCTTTCTTTTTTGTTTTTGTATGTTTCTTATTACTGAAAAAATGCATACATATAAAATATAAGCAAATATTGTGTTTTTGTCAATGACAAACTCATATTGGTTGTGATAATATAGACGTTGAATTGTATGAAAATGAATAGAAAGATAAGAGCATAGGTACAAATGTACAGAATATGTTCTTATAGAAGAGGATTAATGAAATGGAACAGAATAAAGATACACAGGGTGCTTTTTTAGAGGCAATGAACAGTTTAAAGGAATATGCGAAAGTTAATGGTGGTTTCGTTACCAAAGATGATGTAGACAGCTATTTCAAGGATATGGAGTTAGATGAGGGTAAGCGTCAGATGATTTACGGCTATCTGATGGCAAATAATATCAAAGTCAAAGGAGAAGCGACTGTTGATAATGATTTTTTGAATATGATGGAAAATGCAGTAGAGCATGACAGAGAGGTAGAAGCGGGAATTCACGAAGAGGAAGAAGAATCTCCTAAGAAAGATGTGGATTATTCTGCCGATGAGAAGTATTTAGAAATGTATAAAGAGGACTTAAAAAATCTGGTGCCATTGTCAGATATGACGAAAGCATTGCTGTTGGTAAATATAGCGGAAGATAATGATAAAGAGTCTTTAAAACTGTTATCAGAGGCATTTTTAGACAAGATTATCGAATGGATTGAACCGTTCCGCTATAAAGGTGTGTTAGCAGGAGATCTTGTACAGGAAGGAAATCTTGCGATGATGGCATACATCAGCGAGAAGCGTTTTTTAAATAATTATGAATGGCGTGAGAAGATTAAAGAAGGAAATGTTGATGATGTGATGGCTGTGTTTGAAGAAATGACAAAGGAAGTGCAGTCAGAAGTGAATGGAAGTCTGTCAATGTTGATTGATGAGCAGAGTGCAGAGGATAAGGTGTCGCAGAAGGTGTTAAATAAAGTAAATCTTGTAAATGATTGGGCAGTGCGTTTAAAGGAAGAGTTAGGACGTAAACCGACAGTAGACGAACTTGCGGATAAGATTGGCATTTCTAAAGAAAATGTTATGGAAGCAATTCAGTTGTCAGCAGAAAATATTGAAGATGTTGCAATGGATAAAAAGAATTCATAACAGTATAATTACATATAAAAGAATCCCAATAGAAGTATTCAAATTAAGTAAGAATACTTCTATTGGGATTCTTTTCGTATGATGGGATTTTAAAATACAACAGTAGCTCCGCCCTTTACTTCTACATATTCGTTGTTTACCTGTAACCATACGGATTTTACAGAAGGGTTATAGACGAATGAGTTATCTGCTGCAAATTGTAAACGTTCAAATAATTCGTTGTATTCAACGATTTCAATATTGGTTGCGTACCAAATGTCATCCTGTCCGCCAATCATCTCACAGAATTCTTCAATAACATTCCAGTTATCATTTTTGTCAAATTCAAAACTATGTCCCCAGACATACATCATATAAAGATATTGTGATTTTTTTAACGACATGAACTTTTTCCCAAAGGCAATCAGTTCGTGGTTATGATGACAGGTTGGAAGCCAACGCATATAATCTTCCGGCATATTAAATCCCGTTTCATCGCCTAACAGGATAGGACCTTGTGCATACTGTGAATTCAATTCAGCACTTTTTACGACAGAATACTGGTCGGCAGCAACACGTGCATATTTTATGCCGAGATCAGAAGCAATTCTACATGTCTTTTCATCGCAGGAACCATTTGGAAATGCCATACCACGAATTGGATAGCCCATAACACGTTCAAGATTGATGCGGTCATCAAGGATTTCATGAACAATTTCGAGATCCGGACAACGTGCGATGGTTGGGTGTGATACAGTATGCACGGCAACTTCATGACCGACATATAAATCTTTCCACTCATCTTTTGGGATACGTGTCTTAGGATCTGAAATTCCGGAATTTAGATTAAAAGTTCCCTTGATTCCATATTTGTTAAAAATAGAAACAAGTCGTCTGTCGGCAAGTTTGCCATCGTCATAACTTAATGTCAGTACTTTGTGTTTTCCACCTGGAAATGCTTTGTAAATTTTGTTCATATTCATGCCATTTCGCCACATAAGACTACATACAAAGCGGCGAACCTTTCTGTGTCAAATTTGTATTTTATTATAACGCTGTTTATTTTATTTGTCTATTCATTCTAACAGGAATATTGCGTGATAGATTTTATCAGAATAGCGGATTCATTTGCAATACATCAATTTATGTATAAGAATTTTTGTAATATACGGTACAAATAGTACGAAAAGGTTAGCTTATCAATATCATTTGCCGGATATATGGGCAGAGAGGTATACAGTGTGTCATTGATATATATATTTGCAGAGCCTACGGGAGTATTTTGACGAATTGGGGCAGAGAGAACATCAGGAATGTCATAAGTAATCTGAATGGTATCATTTGCACTCAGTAAAAGTCCGCAGGAATCTTTTAGAACGAGTGGAGCTTCTGTCTGCAAAGCGTTTACGACAGGCATTGTACGCAAATGGGATTCCGGAGAAAGGAGTGTCTGATAAAAGAAGTTATTGCGTGCCCAATCTAAGAGCAGGCGGCAGTCTTTCCATTTGTAAGTTTTATTGTTTGGCCAGCCACAGGCGAGTAAAGCGACGATAAAAGTTCTGCCATCAGCCTGATAAGCGCATACATAGCAATATCCGGCGTTATTTGTAAAACCGGTTTTTCCGGTCAGAATGTTGTCGTACATATCTAAAAATGCATTTGCATTGCTAACCGTATAGGAAATTCCTTTTTCATAAGGCTTGTTTTGAGAATCGTTTACGATATAGGAAGTAAATGTATGCTGCCGGGTGCGTGTTATTTTTATAAAGTCATTATTCTGTATACAGTATGCAAGTATCATACATAATTCTTTGGCAGTTGTAGAATGGGTTCCATTGTCATCAGCGGCATCAAGACCATTAGGTGTGACAAAATGTGTAGAAACACAGCCTAACTGACTGGCTTTTTCATTCATGAGTGTTGTAAATACGGAAACGAGAACCTTGCTGTCTTCTATAGACAAAGAACTTAGAAATGAGGAATCGTTGTTATAGTGGTCAGCAAGAAAAGAAAGATTGGCAGTATAAGCGGCAAGCTGTGTGGGTGCAGTGTCAGAGAGATGACACAGATATGTATAAGCGACATTTTCTGCAATGATGACAGCAGTATCATTGTGCGATTTCAGCATAAGAGAATAGAGCAGATCATTTAAAACAAAACGTTCGCCACGGGTTGCGTTTAATTGAAC
Source organism: Lachnospira sp. UBA4346 (assembly GCA_002394205.1). Lineage (GTDB taxonomy): Bacteria > Bacillota > Clostridia > Lachnospirales > Lachnospiraceae > Lachnospira. The sequence goes on from DGTC01000043.1 coordinate 45,454, forward strand.
GTCAGGCATGGAAGCAGCGTATTTGCTGGTAGTACATACATAGTCAGCAGGGGCATATTCGAGTGCAATGACACAAGTCATAATTTTTGTGGTGCTTGCCATTGGAACCGGGGTGTCGGATTGTTTGCCATAGAGCAGACGATTATTATCACCGTCAAGAATGGCAGCATATTTTGCATGTAATGAATTGTCATTGACGGATGTTGTCATTTGTTTTTGTGTCGGATACAGTATTTCCGAATGGTGCGGACAATTATTGAAGCCGAAGATGATTTTCGTTTTGAACAACTGGATAGAAAGTAAGGGGATTGTCAGAAAAATAACAAGAAACAGAACTCGTTTTTTATAGCAAAATGGCATAAAAACTCCTTTGATTCTGAAAGAAATAACTTTGATAGAACTATATGACAATGCGGGAAAAGATATGTTTGCAAAATCATAGGTATAGGAGAGATAAATTTTACATATATTGAAAAGAAAGAAGGTGGAAATGTGGGACAAATACAACATCATATAACAGAATTATATCGGATTTTGCCAGAACGGTTTCGAGATAGAGTCAATTTGCAGGAAAGTACGGAGATTCGTATGCGTGTCAGGCAGCCGTTAATTGTTGAAACAAATACAAAAGAATATGTATATACGGATTGTATTATACAAAAAGAAGATATTCAGGAGTGCCTGCAATATGCCAGTGAGTATTCGATTTATGCATTTCAGGAGAACATCAGGCAGGGGTTTCTTACCATACAGGGAGGGCACAGAATCGGTGTATGCGGACAAGTTATTATCCAAAATCAAAAGATTCAGTTACAGCAAAATATCAGCTTCTTAAACATTCGTGTGGCGCATGAAATAATAGGGTGTGCCGATGAAGTTATGTCATTTTTATATGAAGGCGGACTTGCGCATACGTTAATATTGTCACCGCCCGGCTGCGGTAAGACGACTATTCTGCGGGATATTATTGTACATTTATCAAACGGTTGGGGCGGACATGCCGGAAAACGTGTTGCAGTAGTGGATGAACGTTCAGAAATTGCTGCGTGTCATCAGGGAGTTCCGCAGAATCAGATGGGTATCAGAACGGATGTAATTGATAATTGTCCGAAAGCAGAAGGAATTCGACTGTTGGTCCGAGCAATGAATCCGGAGATTATTGCAGTTGATGAAATAGGAACTGCGCAGGATGCAGAGGCGATTGTATACAGTATTCGTACCGGTTGTGTGATGATTGGAACAGTGCATGCAGAAAGTGTTGCACAGGCACAGGAAAACCCGATGCTGCATCATCTGATTTCTCCGTCGCTATTTTCAAAATGTATTGTTTTGGATGATACAAAAGAAAAGGGGCATGTACAGTACTGTGTGGATTTGAAGCACAAAAACAGAACGGAAAACATATAAAATAAAAATTAGAAATGGAGCAATCAATGATACTTCGAATAATGGGTGCGGTATTCGTGCTTGTTGGAATGACTTATGCCGGAGTTCTGGCGATTTACAGGATGCAGGTAAGGCTGGCATGTTTACAGGCGTTTGAAACGTCATTTGTATTTATGCAGCAGGAATTACAGTTTGCACAAATACGCATGGCACAGGTTTGTATACATATAGCAGAGGCAATTCAGAATCAAATTGTTAGAGAATTTTATAAAGAATTTGCAGCACAATTACAGAGTAAAGAAAAGCAGAAATTTTCGCAGCTTTGGATATGGAAAATTCGGGAATGTCAGAAGCAGGCATACCTGACGGCAGCGGACATTACGATTTTATCAGAGGTGGGGGCGATTCCATTTTGTCTGGATGGAGCAGCACAGGCAAAAATGATTGGACAAGTAGATGAACATTTAAAACGGCATACAGAAGCGCTGCGAATACAGATAGAGCAGAAGAGAAAGCTGTATCAGTACGGTGGGGCAATAGCGGGCGTATTTATTGTGATTTTATTATTGTAAAGAGGGTGGCGTTATGGAGGTTGGTCTAATTTTTAAAATAGCAGCAGTCGGGATTTTAGTATCAGTACTGAGTCAGGTGCTCAAACACAGTGGCAGGGAGGAACAGGCGTTTTTGACAAGTCTGGCAGGATTGCTGCTGGTATTGTATTGGATAGTTCCGTATATTGCAGATTTATTTGAAACAATGAAAAGGATGTTTGCGTTATAGAGGAGATGTAAGAAAATATGGGGATTATCCGCGTTGTATTGCTAGCGATGGGAACAGTGTGTCTTGGTATGTTGTTAAAAAATACACAAAGTTCATTTGCAATGATGGTATCTTTTGCAGTTGGGATTTTAATATTTATATGGATTACAAAGTTAATGTCAGAAGTGCTGACACAATTTCAGGCATTACAGTCTTATACGACCATTCCGCCTAAATATATTGTGTTATTGCTGCGTGTGTTGGGAATTGCATATCTTACACAGTTTACAACAGATATCTGTCGGGAAAATGGATATACAGCGGTGGCAGGTCAGGTTGAAAATTTTAGCAAGATTACGATAATGCTTTTAAGCATGCCAATGGTTATGAATCTGTTAGATATGGTATTGCGGTGTGTGTCGTGATGAAAAGAAATAAAGTTATTTGTTTTATTTTTGGGGTTATACTCTTTATTTTTGCAGTCGGTGCGTTTCAGCAAGTGATTTATGCAATGAACGTCAGAGAAAATACAGATTTGCAGGAGAATTATACGGATGTTTATGATTTTACGCAAATAGATATTGCGGCAAAACGTGCAGGATATCAGGGCGATTTTAAATCGTTGGTGCAGATGTTTTTACACAACAATGATAAAGGGCTTTTTGCAAACCTGGGAAATCAGGTGGTGACAACAATTGCACAAACTTGTCAATCGTATCGGACTATGATTCTGCAGATTGTTGTGATGATTCTGTTTTCGGCTTTTTTAGCGTTATTTACACCGGAAATCAATCATAAACAAGTGTCAGAACTGGCACAGATGACGATTGGATTGTCTTTAACAGGTGTTGTTTTGGTGGTGTTTATTCAGGAAACGAGACAGTGCGTACAGATTCTTGAACAGGTAAAAGCAGTGTATCTTGCAGTGTTGCCGGTCTTTTTTTCGGCGGTGCTTGTGATGACAGGCGAAGTTAGTGTTGCGGTCTATCAGGAAATCATTGCGTTATGTTTACAGGTGGTTACTATTGTATTTGAAAAAGGATTTATTCGAATGAATCAGGCAGGACTTCTGCTTACAATGGCAGACAGTATTTCAGATAAGCCGCATTTTACAAAGGCCTCTAAAACGCTTTTTTGGCTTATCCGGTATGGATGTAAAGCAGCTTTTTTGGTATTTTCCGGTCTTACGGGGATAAAAGGTATGGGAGCACCGTTGGCAGAGGCGGTCAGAAAAAATGTATTTTTTAAGGCACTGCAGGCAATTCCGGTTATTGGAGATTCTGCGGAAAGTATTACGCAGGTTGTTACGGGAGGAAGTGCAATTGCCCGTAATGGAATTGGGATTGCAGCAATTAGTCTGATGATTATCACAACAGTTGTTCCCTTTATGAAAATGATTGTGACAGCGGGGATTTTTCGTATACTTGCGATATTGGCAGAGCCGTTGACAGATAAAAAGGTTGTGAATGTTTTAACAACTGCAAGTACGGCAATTGGATTACTTGCTCAAATTATTTTGACGACGGTATTGCTTTTTATGATGTTTATTGTATTGATTTGCAAAATGACATAAAGCGGTCAGGTGTGGAGAATGAATATGCAGAATTTTATGATATGGGCGAAACAAATATTTATACTCAGTATTCTTGTACAACTGATAAGACATCTGGTTTCTGGAAGTAAATATGACCGCTACTTAAATTATGTGGGAGGGCTGATGATGGTAACGCTGACATTATGGCCGGTTGGAAAGCATTTTTTTACTGAAAATCTAATATCGGATGATTTATGGCGCAATCTGTCTTCGGATGCATTTTATCAAAAAATACAGGCAGATACAAAAAAGCAGCAGCCGGATAATGACTGTGCGGCTGTGCAGCAGGTCAGTGCCTGTATGCAGCGTGATATACAGACATTTGCAAAGGAGGAGCAGCTGCTTACAGAGGATGTGCAAGTGGAAATTGATATGGATAAACAGAGTGAGACATATGGAAATATCAGGCAAATACAGATTTGGATGACAGAAGGTACGGATACTGTTAAGCAGTATACGGAGACAGAATCAGATATAAAAATAGAACCGATAAAGGTTGAAAAGCCGTCGAAAGAGAAGGGAGAGGAGTGCGTTGATGACAAAACACAGAATCTGCGGCAAAAAATAGCACAATTTTACAGAGTGGATGAAAAAAATATTCACATTTATGAGTGAAGGTGGCAGAAATGAAATCAAAAAGAAATTTTAAAGAAATCATTACACATTTTATGAATAAATCGAAGAAAGATACAATAACAATAGTAGTACTTATAGGTATTTTGCTGCTGGTTATTACAATACCGACGAAGAAAGATACCGGGCAGAAAGGAAGTGATGGCTCTGTAGCGGCCGCATCGGAAAATGAAAACATAAGCGGAGAGAATAAAGATACAGCTGAGAGTACAAAACAATATGAGACATATTTGGAAAAAAGAATTGTAGAAATATTAACAAAAACAGAAGGCGTTGGAAATGTCAAAGTTATGGTAACGTTGAAGAATACGTCAGAAAAAATTCTTGCTGAAAATAAAGAAAGCAGCAATGAAGAATTAACAGAAACAGATGCGTCCGGTGGCAGCAGAACATCGAAAAAAGCGCAGGAAAATAGTCAAAAAGTTACCACACAGGATAAAAGCGGAAGCAGTCCTTATGTTACGGGGGAGACGATGCCGGAAGTGGAAGGTGTGGTTGTAGTTGCGCAAGGAGGAGGGGATGGAAGGGTAGCTGCAGATATTACGGCGGCCGTTGAAGCTCTTTTTGGAATTGCACCCCATAAAATCAAAGTTTTGAAAATGTCATAGTTTAGATTGGAGGTTCATGTGAAAAAGATTAAAAAGAACCAGATTATTATTACGGCATTTGCGATAATGATTGCAATTGCAGGATATATTAATTATACAGGAAGTCTTTCAGATATTATATCTGTGCAGGATGTTGCAAATACAAATGTAGTAAATGAGGATTTAGAAGATGAAAAACTTGCATCGAACGAAGTGGATGAGTCAGCATTAGAACAAAGTCTTACGGAGCCGGGAAGTGCAGTTCTTACTTCATCAAATGCAATAAATACGGCAATTGTATCAGAAGCAAAATTAGGCAGGGAACAGATCCGGGCAAAGAATAAAGAATCACTTCTTGAAATTGTGAATAATGCATCTTTATCTGATGCAGCAAAGGCGGATGCGGTAAATAAACTTGCAAACATTACGGAAAACTCAGAAAAAGAAATCGCAGCAGAACTGTTGTTGGAAGCAAAAGGGTTTCAGGATGTTGTTGTATCTGTAATGAATGACAGCGTAGATGTCGTTGTGGGGAAAGCAACATTAACGGATTCGGAACGTGCCCAGATAGAAGATATTGTAAAAAGAAAGACACAGATGAGTGCAGATAAAATTACGATTAATGTATGCAATCCGCAGTAAATCAGATATTGAAAGGCAAATTTACAGACTGGCAAATAAATGTTTGCATTATATCAAAGGATTGGGTATAATGTTACATATATGATGTAATCATTATGAAGGAATCGTAAAATACGATAGGAGGTTATCTTATGACTAAGGAATTCGAAGATAGAGGAACGAATTATACAATACAGGAAGATGTAAATATCGGTGAAGTTAAGATTGCAGATGAAGTTGTAGCAATTATTGCCGGTCTTGCAGCGACTGAGATTGAAGGCGTTGAATCAATGGCAGGAAACATTACGAATGAATTGGTAAGCAAGCTGGGAATGAAGAATCTGTCAAAGGGTGTTAAGATTGCAGTAGAAGACAGACATGTCAGCGTTGCCCTTGCATTGAATGTAAAGTATGGCTATGAGATTCCTGAGATTTCAAAGAAGGTTCAGGAAAAGGTAAAATCAGCCATTGAAACAATGACAGGTTTGGAAGTAACAGCAGTAAATATTCGCATTGCAACAGTAAATATGGATGCGTAACAGCAACCGGTAATAGATGCAGAAAAGACTGGCATATCGCTTGGAATAGGGGTATGGCAGTCTTGTCTGCGCTTAATGAATGAGAAGTATATGAACACAGCATACGTATCTGCGTATCTTTGTTGCATATTTGTCAATAAAATACAAAACAATTGGAGAGAATAATAATGACAAGATCTACAATCAGAGAACATATTTTCAAATTACTTTTTCGTGTGGAATTCCATGAGACACATGAATTTGAAGGACAGGTACGTCTCTATATGGAAGATTATCCATCTATGAAAGAGGAAGACAGAACATATATTACAGATAAGGCAATAGAAGTTGCTTCATTAATTCCGGAAATCGATGAAAAAATTAACGAAGTATCAGAAGGCTGGCCGGTAATAAGATTAGGAAAGGCAGAACTTGCAATTATGCGTCTTGCAGTTTATGAAATGTTATATGATGATGATATTCCGGTAAATGTTGCAATCAATGAAGCAGTAGAATTAGCAAAGCAGTATGGAGCAGACAGTGCACCATCCTTTATTAATGGTGTATTAGCAAAGTTGGTAAAATAAATGGCAACAGTATATTCTGTAGGACAGATTAATTCTTATATTCGAAATATGTTTGAACAGGATTTTGTACTTGGACATATTTCAATACGTGGAGAAATTTCAAATTGTAAATATCATACATCCGGTCATGTTTATTTTACATTGAAAGATGAAACCGGTACGTTATCAGCAATCATGTTTGCAGCGAATGTTGCAAAGTTATCATTTCGTATGGAAAATGGGATGCAGGTGGTTGTAACCGGTAAAGTTACGGTTTACGCAAGAGATGGAAAATATCAGTTATATGCCCAGACGGTTGAACAGGATGGAATCGGTGATTTGTATCAAAAATTTGCACAACTGAAGGATGAGTATGAGCAAATGGGATATTTTGCGCCGGAATACAAAAGAGTAATCCCAAAGTATGCAAAAAGAATAGGGATAGTTACGGCTCAGACAGGGGCGGCAATTCATGATATTATGAATATTTCATATCGTAGAAATCCATATGTTCAGTTAATATTATATCCTGCATTGGTGCAGGGAGCTATGGCAAAGGATAGTATTGTACGTGGAATTGATGTGTTAGACAGAATGAATCTGGATGTAATTATTGTCGGACGTGGAGGCGGTTCAATAGAGGATTTGTGGGCATTTAATGAGCCGGTTGTTGTAGAAGCAATTTTTAATGCACACACGCCGATTATATCCGCAGTTGGCCATGAGACGGATTTTACCATTGCAGATTTCGTGGCGGATATGCGGGCTCCGACACCGTCGGCAGCGGCAGAATTGGCAGTTGCCCGTTTGTCAGATACAGAAGATATGATTATGGCGTATACGCAGACGTTATACAGAATGATTGATGAAAAAGTGCAGCAGTATCGCTATAATCTCAATATGAAAGCGATGCGTCTGGAATATCTGAATCCGGCCAATCAGGTCAATGAAAAGCGACAGTATCTGCTCAATGCGGAAGAACGATTACAGATGCTGATGCAGCAGAAATATAAAGATAACAGACATCGTTTGGAAATGTATGCTTCCAGACTGCATGGGGTGTCCCCTTTGTTAAAATTAAGTCAGGGATATGCGTATATTCAGAATGAAGAAGGAAAGCGTATATCGTCTGTTCAGAATATAAATACAGACGATGTTGTACAGATATATGTAAAAGATGGTGCAATGAAAGCACGGATTGTAGAGGTGACAGATGGCAAAGGCACAGACACTTGAACAGTCATTTCAAAAATTAGATGAAATATTGTCAATGTTAGAGGACTCTAACTTGTCATTGGATGAGTCCTTGAAGCTGTATAATGAAGGAATGAAGCTGATAAAGAGCAGTAATCAGCAATTAGATAAGGTCGAGAAACAAATCGTGATACTAAATGATGGAGAGGAAGAACTTTCATGAGTTTTCAGGAAGAATTACCGGAACATATTAAGGAAATAGAGGAACAAATAAAGACATTTCTGCCAAAGCAGGAAGGTTTGCAGGAACGTGTGATAGAGGCGGCTAATTACAGTGTGTTAGCAGGTGGTAAGCGTATTCGTCCGATGTTGATGTTAGAGACATATCGTCTGTTTGGAGGAACAGATATTTGTAAAGCTGCACCATTTATGGCTGCATTGGAATGTATTCATACGTATTCGTTGGTGCATGATGATTTGCCTGCAATGGATAATGATGATTATAGACGTGGCAAGCTCACGACTCACAAAAAATATGGAGAAGATTTTGGTGTGCTTGCAGGAGATGCTTTACTCAATTATGCATATGAGATTATGCTTGATTACTTAGTGAATACAGATGATGAGCAGATTAGAAAAAATGGACTGGCTGCTTCACGTATTATTGCCAAGAAAGCCGGTATTTACGGGATGGTTGGCGGACAATCTCTAGACGTATGGCTGACTGGAAAGTCAATGAACGCAGAGCAGATGCAGTTTATCTTTAATCTAAAGACGGCTGCGTTGATTGAAGCTGCCATGATGGCAGGTGCATATCTTGCAGGAGCAGATGAGTCACAGGTTCGTGATATGGAAAAAGCAGGCAATTTAATAGGAGTTGCGTTCCAGATTCAGGATGATATATTGGATGTTACAAGTACATTAGAACAGTTGGGAAAGCCAATTCACAGTGATGAAAAGAATAATAAGACAACATATGTATCACTCTATGGAATAGAAAAGGCACACCGGGATGTGAAAGAAATGTCAGAGCAGGCACTTGCATTAATCGAAGCACAGGGAGAAAATGTTTTCTTAAAAGAACTTGTAGCACAGCTGATAGATCGAAAGAAGTAAACCGTAAAAGGGGCATGATTATATGATACTGGAGAAAATTAACAGACCAAATGATATAAAAAAGCTCAATCCAATCGAATATAATAAACTTGCGGAAGAGATACGTACATTTTTAATAGATAAAATTAGCGTGACCGGTGGACATTTAGCGTCTAATCTCGGAGTAGTAGAATTAACAATGGCACTTCATATTGTGCTGAATCTTCCACAGGATAAGCTCATATGGGATGTTGGACATCAGGCATACACGCATAAGATTTTGACGGGCAGAAAGAATCAGTTTGATCAGCTGCGTAAGTTTGGAGGAATGAGTGGTTTCCCAAAGAGAAATGAAAGTAACTATGATGCATTTGATACAGGACATAGTTCTACATCAATTTCAGCAGGATTAGGATATGTAGAAGCCAGAAATGTCCTTCATGAACATTATAATGTTGTTTCTGTTATTGGAGATGGTGCGTTGACAGGCGGTATGGCGTATGAAGCTTTGAATAATGCAGCACAGGTAAAAGGTAATTTTATTATTGTTCTGAATGACAATAATATGTCAATCTCTGAAAATGTCGGAGGCGTATCGAAGATGCTCAGTGAAGTGCGGGCATCCAATTCTTATTATGATTTTAAGGAAAGTATTGCGAATACGTTGTACAAGCTGCCGAAAGGGGAACATATTGTTGAACGTGTGAAGCAGACGAAGACGAATCTAAAGAAGTTTATTATCCCCAATCAAATATTTGAAAGCATAGGTCTGACGTATTTAGGACCTGTAGATGGGCATGATATTGATAAGTTAATTAAAGTATTTAAGGTCGCAAAGCGAATCGACCATGCAGTTGTGGTACATGTTGTAACGCAAAAAGGACGGGGGTATAAGCCGGCAGAGCGTAATCCCGGTAAATTCCATGGAATTGCGCCGTTTGATATCAAGACGGGAGAAGTGCTTGCACACAGTGATAAGAAGACATATTCACAGGTCTTTGGGGATACGATGTGCAAACTTGCAAAACAGGATAAAACAATTACCGGAATTACCGCAGCGATGTCAGATGGAACGGGATTTGCAAAGTTTGCAAAGTGGTATCCGGAACGTTTTTTTGATGTGGGAATTGCAGAAGCACATGCAGTTACTTTTGCAGCAGGACTTGCAGCAGGAGGATTAAAGCCAGTGTTTGCCGTATATTCTTCCTTTTTACAAAGGGCATACGATCAAATATTGCACGATGTATGTATTCAGCAGTTACATGTTGTGTTTGCAATAGACCGGGCAGGACTGGTAGGAAGCGATGGAGAAACACATCAGGGTATTTTTGATTTGTCGTTTTTATCTTCCATTCCGAACATGACGATATTTGCACCGAAAAATGCATGGGAATTAGAACAGGCATTGGAATTCGGACTTGAAAAGCAGTGTGGTCCATTTGCAATCAGGTATCCAAGAGGCGTAGTGGAAGATGGTTTTGAAGAATTTAAGACGCCGATTGTATATCGTGCTTCCGAGATTCTTTATTGGGAGTGTCAGATTGCACTGTTTGCCGTTGGAAATATGGTGACAGTTGCGGACAACGTACGTAAGCAGCTCAAAGAAAATGGGTATAGCGTAACACTGATTAATGCACGTTTTGTAAAACCGATTGACGAAAATATGATTTATCGCTGTCAGGCAAACCATGATTTGATTGTGACGTTGGAAGAAAATGTTCAGTCCGGCGGTTATGGTGAGATGGTCTGTCAGAATGTGTGCGAACATGCGTATGATATAAAAGTTCAGACGATTTCACTTCCGGATGAGTATATTGAACATGGAAGTGTGGATATTTTGAAATCAGAAGCAGGAATTGATGCAGATACAGTGGTAGAGCGTATTATATCATTCTATGAAAGTATTAAAAGAAATGAAGAATAAAATTTTTCATATTGATTTACACATAAAATCATCCAGAACTTGAAAAAGGAGAAAAATATTGAGTAAACAAAGATTAGATGTATTGCTTGTGCAGCGTGGGCTTGCAGAGTCCAGAGAAAAGGCAAAAGCAATCATTATGTCAGGAAATGTCTATGTTAATGGACAAAAAGAAGATAAAGCCGGAACCAATTTTGATGAGAAGGCACCGATCGAAGTTCGTGGAAATACATTGAAATATGTTAGCCGCGGCGGACTGAAGTTAGAAAAAGCTATGGCCAATTTTGACGTTACACTCGAAGGCAAAATCTGTATGGACGTAGGTTCATCAACGGGTGGATTCACAGATTGTATGTTACAGAATGGTGCAGTAAAGGTATATGCGGTAGATGTAGGTCATGGACAGCTTGCGTGGAAGCTGCGCAATGATGAGCGTGTAGTTTGTATGGAAAAAACAAATATTCGATATGTAACACCAGAGGATATTGCAGACAGAATTCAATTCTCAAGTATCGATGTTTCATTTATTTCATTGACAAAAGTATTAGGACCGGTCAAAGAATTATTATCAGATGACGGTCAGATTGTCTGTTTGATAAAACCACAGTTTGAAGCCGGCAGAGAAAAAGTTGGAAAGCATGGTGTGGTTCGCGATCAGGCGGTACATCTTGAAGTAATTGAAAAGGTCATAGCATATGCAATTTCCATAGGATTTGAGGTATTAAATCTGGAATTTTCGCCGGTAAAAGGACCGGAAGGGAATATTGAATATTTGCTTCATTTGCAGAAGCATATTGAAGGCCTGTATGAAAACATTCCATTTGAAGCGATGGATGTCGTAGCAAAGGCTCATGAAACATTAGATTAGAGGAAAATGAAGAATAATGGGTTTGAATAACTTTTATATTGTTGCAAATAAAAATAAAGATCCACAACATGAAATGACGGAAGAAATTGCTACATATTTAAGAGAGCATGGAAAGAGCTGTATCTGTCAGGATGTTGATGAAAGTCTTGCAGGAACACCCTATCGTTATACCAATGCGGATAATGTGCCGAAAGATACGGAATGTATTATTGTTTTGGGCGGTGATGGAACGCTGATTCAGGCGGCAAGAGATTTGAACAAAACAGGACTTCCATTGTTAGGTGTTAATATTGGAACCTTGGGATTTCTTACAGATACGGATATGAGTTCTGTGAATGATACACTTGATGCAATTATGCAGGATAATTATGAGATTGACCATAGAATGATGTTGTATGGAACGGTTTACCGCAATGGCGAAAAAATCTATGAAAATACAGCACTTAATGACATTGTTATCAATCGGTGTGGAACATTGCGGGTTATTGATTTTGATATTTATGTCAATGGAGAATATTTAAACGCATATTCAGCAGATGGTGTTATTGTAGCGACAGCAACGGGTTCGACGGCGTATAGTTTGTCCGCAGGCGGCCCGATTGTACAGCCCAATGCACAGATGATGATGATGACACCAATATGTCCACATACGTTGAATAAGAGAAGTATTGTCTTTGATGCTGCGGATGAGATTATGATTGAAATGGGTGATAATAAGCAGTTAGAAGAGGAACGTGTGGCAACATATGATGGTGAAATGTTTTGCCGTGTGATTACAGGAGATAAAATTGTGATACGCAAAGCTGAGCAGACATCACAGTTAATCAAGACAAATAAACTGAGTTTCTTGGAGAGAATTCGTACAAAAATGTAATTGAAACAAATCGTTTGTTTATTATTTGTATATGAGTTAAATAGGATTTACAGGAAAGGAGGAATAAGATGAAGTCAGAAAGACATAATAAAATTATTCAATTAATTCATGAACAGAATATTGGAACACAGGGAGAATTGGCAGATGCGTTAAATCAGGCTGGATTTCATGTGACACAGGCGACTGTTTCAAGAGATATTCGTGAATTAAATCTGACGAAAGTTACAGTAGATGGAAGAACACAGAAATATGTTGTGTTACAGAATACAAAGACAGAGATGAGTGACAAGTATATCCGTGTATTAAAAGAAGGATTTGTATCGATGGATATGGCACAGAATATTATTGTAATTCGGACAGTAGCAGGTATGGCGATGGCAGTGTGTGCAGCACTTGATGCATTAAAATGGCATGAAATTGTAGGCTCTATTGCAGGAGATGATACAATTATGTGTGCAGTGCGTTCTGTAGAAGATACAATTAAGGTGATGAATCGATTAAAGAATGTCATTCATAAGTAATGGGAGGAAATGAATGCTTGCAAATTTGCATGTAAAAAATTTAGCATTAATTGAAGAAGCAGATATTTATTTTCAGCCCGGGTTGAATATACTGACAGGCGAAACGGGAGCTGGTAAGTCTATCGTCTTAGGCTCTATTAATATTGCGATTGGAAATAAGGTATCTTCGGACATTATTCGAAAAGGAGCAGATTATGCATTGACAGAACTCCTTTTTCATGTAGAGGATACAGAAGTATTAAATACATTAAAGTCATTTGATATCGAAGAACTTGATGAAGGTGATATTCTGATTTCGAGAAAAGTTACACCGACTAGATCTGTTATTAAAATTAACGGACAGAATTGTACGGCAGGGCAGGCGAAGCAGATTGCTGCTTATCTGATTAATATTCATGGGCAGCACGATAATCAGATGCTGCTTGATGAGGGAAAACATTTGGCACTTGTTGATGAATACGGTTCAAATGAAATTGTACCTGTAAAGGCAGAATTATTAGAAGCGTATAAAGAATATGCTGCAATTCAGAAAGATTTGCAGGAACAGGATATGGATGCGGAAACGAGAAGCCGTGAAATCTCATTTCTCGAATATGAAATACATGAGATTGAACAGGCTGAATTGCAGGATGGAGAAGATGAACAGTTAGAATCGCAGTTTCGCAAAATGTCAAATATGCAGAAAATTATTGAAAATCTCGTGCTGGCAAAAAATTATATTTCGGGAGAAGACACAGAAAATATGTCGGGATTATCCGGAATGGCGTTACGTTCCGTACGTACAGGGCTGCAGTATGATGATTCATTGCAGGATTTGGAAAAGGTGCTCACAGATGTAGAAAATATGGTAAATGATGCATCTTATATGTTGAGTGAATATCTTGATAAGAGTGAATTTTCAGAAGAAGAGTTTTTACAGATGCAGACGAGACTGGATTTGATTAATAACTTAAAAATGAAATATGGCAACAGCATTGATAAGATTTTAACATATTGTGAAGAAAAAAAGCAGCAGGTTGAAAAATTATATGACCATGATGCGGTTATAGTCAAACTTAAAGAACAGTTGGCGGTAAAAGAAGAACAAGTACGTCTATTGTGCGGAAAGCTTTCTGCGTTGCGACATAAATACGCCCAGAAATTGACCGCTTCGATTGTTAGGGCTTTAACAGATTTGAACTTTTTAGAGGTACAGTTTGTGGCGGAGTTTGAGCAGACAGAACAACTACATGCCAATGGCTATGACAAGATGCGATTTATGATTTCAACGAATCCGGGAGAAGACATTAAGCCTTTATCCAAGATTGCATCGGGGGGTGAATTGTCTAGAATCATGCTTGCAATTAAGACAGTTACAGCCAATCAGGATAATATTGGTACATTGATTTTTGATGAAATTGATGCCGGTATTAGTGGCAAGACTGCACAGTTGGTAGCAAATAAGCTGGCGGAATTGTCAAAAGTACATCAGATTCTTTGTATTACGCATTTGCCACAGATTGCAGCACAGGCAGATTTCCATTTTAAGATTGAAAAAACAGCAGTGAACCAGACAACAACGACAGATATTTATCCGCTGAAAGATGAAGAATCTGTACGGGAACTTGCAAGATTGCTCGGCGGAAGTGAAATTACAGATGCAGCGATTCAGAATGCAAGAGAGTTAAAAAATAATCATAATTAGAAAAAATAACCTATATTATTATTTTATAAATGTGCAAATACTATGAGTAACACACCGGACGTTTCAGGAGGTGGAGTATGAATCAGAAGAATGTACAGCGTAGAATAATAAATAGGTTCTTTTTTTTCGCTATAATTATGGCAGTGCTGACATCATTTGTTGGCATATATATTCATCTTTTGATGAAGCGAATTCCGAAGAATATATATATTGAGCAGAATAAAGAAACAACAATTGCATGGAACCTTCCGGTAACTGGTGAAAACGTAGTTCAAACCGTTAATTTCCAAAAACCGGTAACATTTATTGCACAGGAAACCGGAACATATGCAATGAATTTGAAATTGTTTGGGATTTTTTCCGTACCGTCGATGCAGGTTAATGTTGTAGAACAGAAAAACGTCTATCCATGCGGGTTTCCGGTAGGATTGTACATGAAAACAGACGGAGTGATGGTTGTTGAAACAGAAGAAATTGAATTGTACGATGGAGGATGTTGTGCACCTTGTGAAGATATTTTAAAACCGGGTGATTATATCGTGCAGATTAATGGAAAACAGGTAGATACAAAGGAAAAACTTCAATCGCTTGTAGCAGATTCGCAAGGAGAAGAAATAACAATAGTATATAACCGGGCAGGTAAATTGCAGGAAACGAAAGTATGCCCTGCAAAAGATACAGAAGGGATATATAGAATCGGAGCATGGATAAAGGATGATGCACAGGGGATTGGTACGTTGACTTATATTGATGAACAGCGGCAGTTTGGAGCGTTAGGACATGGAATTACAGATAATCAGACCGGTAAGCTGTTAGATATGAAGATTGGTGCATTATATGAAACAAAAATTCTTTCCATTGTAAAAGGAAAAAATGGAACGCCGGGTGAATTTGTCGGTTCGATTGATTATCAGCCGGTTCATTTTTTAGGAACGATATTACGGAATACAGAAAATGGAATTGGCGGAATTTTTACACAGGAGGAGTTTGCACGCTTGTGTGAAGCACAAAATATGGAGTTAATGCCGGTTGGGTATAGCTATGAGGTTCATAAAGGAGAGGCTGTTATTCGGATGTGTATAGAAGGTGTTGAAAAAGATTATCCGATTCAGATACGTGAACTTACAACGCATGCAAATAAAAATATGACATTTGAAGTTGTATCAGAAGAATTGATTAATCAAACGAATGGAATCGTACAGGGAATGAGTGGGTGTCCAATTATTCAGGATGGAAAAGTTGTCGGTGCAGTGACACATGTATTTGTGGAAGATCCGCATTGCGGCTATGGTATTTTTTTAGAAAATATGATGTGAAAGTCTGTGGAAAATTGTAGAAAATGGAATTATTATCACTAGAAATGTCAAATCGTGTCGAAAAAGGGCGGAAAATGCGATAATAAAATATTGCCAATATTTGTCAATGCTTATATAATCATCAATGTTAATGTAAATTTAGGAGGGAAAATTGATGTTAAAAGTAGCAATTGCAGATGATAATGAGCAGATGTTGCATATTGTAGGAAAAGTAATTGCACAGGAAAAAGATTTTGATGTAGTAGGCATGGCGACAAATGGTATGGAAATTCTTCATATTATTAAAGAAAAGCAGCCGGATGTGGTATTGCTTGATATTATTATGCCACAGATTGATGGACTTACTGTAATGGAAAAAGTGAATCAGGATAAAGATATACAGAAAATTCCGTCATTTATCATTATTAGCGCAGTCGGTAGAGAAAGCGTTACGGAAGATGCCTTTAATATGGGAGCAACTTATTATATCAGAAAACCATTTGATAATGAGATTCTTGTCAACAGAATTCGGTATGTAAGCACGGAAAGGCGAAAGGAATCTGTCAAAAAGAAAAGTGCAAATGTACAGGAAAAATTCATGGTAAATAATCACGATTTAGAAGAAGATATTACCAATATTATACATGATATTGGGATTCCGGCACATATTAAAGGGTATCATTACCTTCGGGAATCTATCCTTCTGTCAGTCAATGATAATGAAATTATTAATAGTATTACAAAGATTCTGTATCCGACCATTGCGAAGAAATACCAGACGACATCAAGTCGTGTAGAACGTGCAATTCGTCATGCGATTGAAGTTGCATGGAACCGTGGAAATACGGATACACTCAATGATTTGTTTGGATATACGATTAGCAATGGAAAAGGAAAGCCTACCAATTCAGAATTTATTGCATTAATTGCGGATAAAATCAGATTGCAGTATAATATTAAATAAATATCAGTGAATCATTATGAATATACAAAATATACAACATGAGCTATAAAAAGTTCTTATACTTCGTGTATTTTTTGTGGATATGGGTTGATTTATTCGCATTGATATATTATAATGTTACCTAGTTTTAAAAATTATGTAACATATTTGTAATATTTTAGAGCACAAGAAAAACAAGAAGGATATGAGATATATGCGAAAAAGATTAGTGAAATCATTGGTAGCAGCAATGCTTGTAACAAGTATCACTGGTTCGACAATTGCATGGGCTGATGACGTGTCAGACCTTACCAATGCGAAGAATCAGGCACAGTCGGAGTTGGATTCATTCCAGAATGAGTTAGCATCTTTACTTACAGAAATGAACAATTTGGAAGTGCAGATGTATACGAAGACAGATGAGATTAATGCAGTAAACGCCAATCTGGAAGAAACACAGAAGAAATTAGAACAGCAGTATGGAGATATGAAACTTCGTATTAAATATATGTATGAAGATCAGACGACATCACTTACAGATGCATTCCTTACTGCAGAAAGTATGAGTGATGCATTAAATAAGGCTGAATATGTACAGAATGTATATAATTATGATCGTTCTAAGTTAGAAGAAATTGCACAGACAACCATTCAGATTCAGAATTTGAAGCAGAGTCTTGAAACAGAAAAGAAAGAATTAGATAAGATGGCAACGGAGATGACTGCAAAGCAGGCAACTTTGTATACACAAATTGCTGAAAAACAGAGTCAGGTGGATGATATTTCCAGCCAGTTATCAGCAGCAGTAGAAGCTGCAGCAGCTGCCGCAGCAGCAGCGGAGGCACAAAGAGCAAGTCAGTCATCAGGTGGTGGTTCTTCTTACTCATATTCATCAGGTGTGTCTGCACCGGTAAACGCAAACAACAATTCCTCTGTTGCATCAGGTGTAGTAAGTCTTGCTTACCAAATGTTAGGTGTTCCTTATGTATGGGGCGGTAAGTCTCCAAGTGGTTTTGACTGTTCCGGTTTGATGTATTATTTGTTTAAGCAGTATGGCATTTATGTATCACCGGGTTCTTCAGCAATTCCGGGTGGAGGAGCTGATGTAGGCGGTATTGGCAATGCACAGCCGGGTGATATTGTATGTTATCCTGGTCATGTAGCATTATATATTGGTGGTGGACAGGTTATTCATGCACCACAGCCGGGAGATGTTGTAAAGATCGCACAGGCAGATATGTATGGAACATTACCGATTATTGCAGTAAGACGTTATTGGTAATTCGATTTTAAAGTATAGCTTTGTAATTTGTACGAAAGAAGTATGAATTACAAAGCTTTTTTATTTTATAGGATTTGGTGTCAAAAGGTGCTTCAAAACATAAAATATACCTTTTGACACTCGGATCTTTATAGGAGAGTCCGCCGAATTTCCTATAAAGAAAAATACGCTGCAAGGATGTGCACTCGCGCAAATGGAAAATGTCACATTCTGCGACCGCACTCGGTGCGAGAATGTGACAAGGCACAATCTTTGTTAAATATCATTTTTCTGTATTTTCATATAGATGAGTTTGTGATATAATATAATACATAATATTTCAATAGAAAGTTTGAAATTTTCAAAATATAATTTAAAAATTCCGATAATTCAGAATGAGGATAAATGTGGAGGGAAATATTTATGAAAAATGTATTGTTTATTGCCTCAGAGGCAGTACCTTTTATTAAAACAGGAGGTTTGGCCGATGTTGTCGGTTCGCTTCCGAAGTATTTTAATAAAGATGAATTTGATGTGCGTGTATTGTTGCCGAAATATACATGTATTCCTTGGGAATATCGTGAAAAGATGCAGTACAAGACGCATTTTTATATTGATCTTGCATGGAGAACACAGTATGTTGGTGTTTTTGAATTAGAATATAATGGAGTTATTTTCTATTTTATTGACAATGAATTCTATTTTTCAGGTCCAAAGCCTTATGGTTGGATTCATGAAGATATTGAAAAGTTTGCCTTCTTCTCAAAGGCAGCATTATCTGCGATTCCTGTATTAGGTTTTAAGCCGGATATCATTCATTGCCATGATTGGCAGACGGGACTTGTTCCGGTATATTTAAAAGAACGATTCTCACAGGGCGATTTCTATCGCGATGTAAAGTCTATCATGACAATTCATAATCTGAAGTTCCAGGGAATCTGGGATTTGAAGAAAGTGAAGGATATTACGGGACTTCCAGATGAATATTTTACATCAGACAAGCTTGAAGCATATGATGATGCGAATTTCTTAAAGGGTGGTATTGTATATGCAGATCGTGTTACAACAGTAAGTTCTACATATGCAGAGGAGATTAAGACACCATTTTATGGAGAACATCTTGATGGATTGATGAATGCGCGTTCAAATTGCCTGAGTGGTATTGTAAATGGTATTGATTATGAAGTATATAATCCGGAAACAGACCCCGCACTCGTTGCAAATTATAACCAGATCACATTCCGTAAGGAGAAGTGGAAGAATAAAGTGGCATTGCAGAAAGAGCTTGGCTTGAACGTAGACAAGGGAAAGTTCATGATTGGTATTGTTTCCCGTTTGACAGACCAGAAAGGACTTGATCTTGTAGCTTATGTGATGGATCAGATTTGTACGGAAGATGTGCAGTTGGTTGTCTTAGGAACAGGCGATGAAAAATATGAGAATATGTTCCGTCATTTTGACTGGAAATATAATGACAGAGTGTCAGCAAATATTTATTATTCAGAAGATTTCTCACATAAGGTATATGCAGCATGTGATGCATTCTTAATGCCGTCATTGTTTGAACCGTGTGGACTCAGTCAGTTAATGAGCCTTCGTTATGGTACGGTTCCAATCGTGCGAGAGACAGGTGGTTTGAAAGATACAGTAGAACCATATAATGAATATGAAAGCACGGGTACAGGATTTTCTTTTGCAAATTATAATGCACATGAAATGCTTGGAATTATTCAGTATGCAAAGAGTGTTTATTATGAACACAAGCGTGAATGGAACAAGATTGTTGACCGTGGAATGAAAACAGATTTCTCATGGAATTCATCAGCAAGAGAATATGAAAAACTTTACAAAGAACTGTAAAATGATTACATATCATAGTTTGCATGTGTAAATGTTTATTTACATTAGAAGTGTACCAATATTTTAATATTAAAAATCAATATTAAAAATAAAACCTCTCCGGTAATATTTTGGATTAGAATAAATGTCTGATTCAGATATTTTCGGAGAGGTTTTGTATATTGGATAAAGAAAAATATATTGGTATTATTCGTATAAAATATCAGATGATTTTATAAAAAATAAAAAGCGATAGGAACAAATCCTATCGCTTAAATCAATGCGGATGGCGGGACTTGAACCCGCACGATGTCACCACCGGCAGATTTTGAGTCTGCTGCGTCTGCCATTCCGCCACATCCGCAAGACTTGTTTATCTTATCATATTAATAAATAAAAATCAAGTGCTAATTTAAAATTAATTAATAAGTTTTTTTAGAAAGCATATATAGAGTCTAAAGGATGCAGGAATGTGCATGAATACATGCAAAAAGAAAATAATGTATTTTTGTAATATACAACAGCCGGTAAATTTCAATGGGATTCAAAATTATGACTATCTATCATGTGCAAAAAATGGTATACTAAAAAATATGGAAAAATATCATCATATGATTAAGAATATTTCAGAATGGGGAATCCTATGAGCGATTGTAAACAATATCAGAAGATGATTCAGGAGTTTGACAGGGGGCATCTGTCATATAGAAATGAAGAGGCCTTTGTAACACATTTGGAGGAATGTCCTGATTGTCGGGAAGAGTTTGAAATTTATTATATTATTGAATACGGTTTGAATGATGAACAGATAAATGAGCGTTTTGATGCGGAAGATTGGAGCTTTTTAGAGAAATATGATTTTAAAGGTCTGATTGAGAAAAAATTACAAAGCAGCTATGAACGGATTGAAGTGATTAAGCGTCATGAATTGCTGTTGAAGGAATGTTTTATCTCTGGAAATTTATTTTTACTTCTGACGATGGCTGTGTTTATTATTGTAAAATATTTATAATATGATGATTGGAATAAAATAATGACCTGTATAATGTAAAATAAACAGGTATGACTGGAAGAATGGAGAATGACATGAGTAAGAAGTTAATGCTAATAGATGGACATAGTATTTTGAATCGTGCCTTTTATGGCGTTCCGGATTTGACAAATGCAGAAGGAATTCATACCAATGCAATGTATGGATTTTTGAATATTATGTTTCGCTTTTTAGATGAGGAGAAACCGGATTATCTGACGGTCGCATTTGATTTGAGCGCACCAACCTTTCGTCATAAGACATTTGATGGATATAAAGGAACAAGAAAGCCGATGGCACCAGAATTAAAGCAGCAGGTGCCTTTAATGAAGGAAGTGCTTCAGGCGATGAATATCCCGGTTGTAACGATGGAAGGCTATGAAGCAGATGATATTTTAGGAACGCTTGCAAAGAAAAGTGCAGCAGCGGGAATTGATGTATCTGTGATTTCCGGAGACCGAGATTTGCTGCAGTTATCGGATACACATATTAAGATTCGTATTCCAAAAACAAAGAAAGGTGTTACAGAGGTTGAAGATTATTATCCGGAGGATGTATTTGCATTATATGGAGTGACACCATTAGAATTCATTGATATGAAGGCACTCATGGGAGATACATCGGATAATATTCCGGGGGCTCCGGGGGTAGGACCTAAGACGGCTTCGGCATTGATTTCTAAATATCATAATATTGATACGATTTTTGAACATTTAGATGAGTTAAAACCGCCAAAGGCAAAAAAATCAATTTCTGAAAATATCGAACAGGTTCGATTAAGTCGTTTCCTTGCAGAAATTAATATTCAGGTTCCGATTGAATATGATATAGAACAAGCGCAGGTGACAGACTTTTTTAATCCGAACTCCTATGAATTATTTAAGAAATATAATTTTAAGTCGTTACTCAAGCGGTTTGATGAACAGGATATGCAGACAGAGTTAGATGTTTATGAAAGTTTTCGTATGGAAAATGATTTATCCAATGCAGAACAGTTGTTTGCACAGGCAGAACAGGCAGTAGCACAGGGAAATATTGTGGGCTTATCTGTTTGTTATGAAGAGCAGACATTAACTGGTATTGCACTGAACATTCAGGAAAAAGAGACGGTGTTTGTTCCAGTGGGCGGATTTATTACAGATAGTTATTTGAAAGATCATTTGGTGGCATTAGGAAAGAAAAGTGTAGGCAGAGGACTTGTTACCAATAATCTCAAGTCTTATTTAGAGCTGTTTCAGAATACAGAATCAGAGGCGGCGAGTGATTTGTATGTGGATAATACAGCATTTGCAGATGCAGGAATTGCAGCGTACTTAATCAATCCGAGCAATGATGCGTATGAATATGATGTACTTGCAAGGGATTTCCTTCAGGTTACAGTGCCTTCAAGAATGGAATTATTGGGTAAAAATAGCTTCGTTCAGGCACAGATGATAGAGGAAGACAAGTTATGTCGTTATGCTTGTCTGGAAAGTTATGTAAACCGACAGGCTTGGGAAAAAATTCGTGCGATTCTCCAGGAAGAGGAGATGTATGCACTCTATGATACGATAGAAATGCCATTGTTATTTGTATTGTATGCGATGGAGAAAGAAGGCGTTCGTGTCGATAAAGAAGGTCTTGCAGAATATGGAACCATGCTCGGGGAAAAGATTACAGTATTAGAGCAGGAAATCTATGCAGAAGCAGGAGAGACATTTAATATTAATTCGCCGAAACAGTTGGGTGTGATTCTATTTGAAAAATTAGGCATGCCAAACGGAAAAAAGACAAAGAGTGGTTATTCAACAGCAGCAGATGTTCTGGAAAAACTTGCAGTAGATTATCCATTTGTCAATAAAATCTTAGAATACAGACAGCTGACGAAGTTAAAATCAACATATGCAGATGGACTTGCAGTGTATATTCAGGAAAATGGAAGAATTCACGGAAAGTTTAACCAGACCATTACAGCAACGGGACGAATCAGCAGCACCGAGCCGAATTTACAAAATATTCCAATTCGTATGGAATTAGGTCGTGCGATTCGCAAAGTATTTATTCCAAAGGATGGATATGTGTTCCTTGATGCCGATTATTCTCAGATTGAACTTCGTATTATGGCACATATGTCAGGCGATGAGAAGCTGATTGATGCATATCGACAGGCACAGGACATTCACAGAGTTACCGCTTCCCAAGTGTTCCATGTACCATTTGATGAGGTGACAGATCTTCAGAGAAGAAATGCAAAAGCAGTTAATTTTGGTATTATTTATGGAATTAGTTCTTTTGGGTTAAGTCAGGATCTTAGTATCTCAAGAAAAGAAGCAAATGCATATATTGAGCAGTATTTTGAGACATATCCGGATGTAAAGCATTATATTGATAACCTCGTGGCACAGGCAAAGGAAAAAGGTTATTCGGTAACGATGTATCAGCGAAGAAGACAGATTCCGGAATTGAAGTCAAGCAATTTTATGCAGCGTTCGTTTGGCGAGCGTGTTGCGATGAATGCACCGATTCAGGGAACGGCAGCAGATATTATCAAACTTGCCATGATTCGTGTTTATGATGAATTAAAGAAACGTGGTTTGAAGTCAAAGTTAATCTTACAGGTACATGATGAATTGCTTGTAGAGACTGCTTGTGAAGAAATTGACGAAGTTAAGGCGATTATTGATGAGGGAATGCGTCATGCGGCAAACTTATCCGTACCGCTTGAAATAGATATGAAACAGGGTAATAACTGGTTGGAGGCACACTAACAATGAAGGTTATAGGAATTACAGGTGGAATTGGTTCAGGAAAAAGTACTGTTTTAAATTTGTTAAAGGAACATTTTCATGCATATATTATTATGGCAGATGATGTGGCAAAAGAGACGATGAGACAGGGAAATGCCGGATATGAGAAGGTAGTGGAATTCTTTGGAGATGAGATTCTTGACGATACAAAAGAGATTAATCGGGAGAAATTGTCAAAGATTGTATTTGCACAATCAAATAAGCGAATTGTACTAAACAGTCTGATTCATCCGCTTGTTAAAAATATTATTTTAAATAAAGTAAATGAACTTCGAATTGCAGATACGTATGACTATATGTTTATTGAGGCTGCGTTATTGATTGAAGATCATTATGATGTTATTTGTGACGAAATGTGGTATATTTATGTGCCGGAGGATATTCGCAGACAGCGATTGAAAGAGAGTCGCGGATATTCAGATGAAAAAATGGATTCAATCTTTGCAAGCCAGTTAGATGAAGCTGCTTACAGACAAGCCTGTGCGCAGGTTATAGAAAATGGAACTTCCATAGAACATACCTTGGCACAGTTAGAGAATCTTTTAAAACGATAGGGAGGATATGAATCAATGGAAAATATAGCATCTATCAAAGAAGATTTAGTCTTTGGACTTGATATAGGAACAAGAAGCATTGTGGGTGTTGTTGGTTACATGGATAAGGCAGGATTTCATGTAATTGCGATGGCACAGAAAGAGCACGAAACACGAGCAATGTTAGATGGCCAGATTCATGATATATATAAGGTTGGAGATACGATTCGCACGGTTAAAAATGACCTTGAAAAACAGTTGGATATGACTTTGACAGACGTATGTATTGCTGCTGCCGGACGTGTATTAAAGACAGTGAATGCAACAGCAGAATATGCGTTTGAAGAAGAAACAAGAGTAACACAGGAACATATTTACTCGCTGAATCTGCTTGCAGTCGAGAAGGCACATTTGCAGGTAAATGGTCAGAAAGGAAATACGAAGTTTTATTGTGTTGGGAATACACCAATTAAATATCAGTTGAATTCGTTTGATATTTTGAATCTTGAGGGACATAAGGCAGAAAAAATCAGCGTGGAACTGATTGCAACATTCTTGCCGGAAGAAGTTGTAGATGGTTTGTATGAAGCGGTTGAATATGCAGGACTTCAGGTTGCAAGTCTTACCTTAGAGCCTATTGCTGCGATGAATGTAGCAATTCCGCAGCAGTATCGTTTGTTAAATATTGGTTTAATTGACGTTGGAGCCGGTACATCAGATATTTGTTTGACAAAAGATGGAAGTATCGTTGCATATGGAATGATTCCACTTGCAGGAGATGAGATTACAGAAATTATTGCAAAGAATTATCTGGTGGATTTTAATACTGCTGAAAAAATTAAAATGGCAGCAAGCGCAGAAGTAGCAGAGCCGGTTGTATTTAAAGATATTATGGGCTTAGAGCAGCGAATTGAAGTCGAGGATATTTTAAAAATTGCAGAATCGACTGTAGATACGATGGCGAAGAATACAGCAGATAAGATTATTGAATTAAATGGTGGGAAACCGGTCAATGCGGTCTTTGTTGTCGGTGGCGGCGGCAAGATTACAGGTTATACGGATAAGATTGCAGACCATTTAGGAATACCAAGAGAACGAGTTGCTGTAAGAGGAGCAGAAGTTCTTACAACCGTTGATTTTCAGGTGGATAATTTTCAGAAAGATTCTCTTTATGTTACACCGGTTGGAATCTGTACAAATTACTACACGCAGAAGAATAATTTTATCTTTGTCAATGTCAATCAGGAACGTGTTAAGTTATATGACAACAATCATCTGACAGTTGTTGATGCAGTGATGCAGGTGGGCTTCCCAAATGAGAAGCTATTCCCAAGACGAGGTCAGGAATTAAACTTTACAATTAATGGAAAAGCACATTTGGTGCGTGGCACTGCGGGCGAAGGTGCAGTCGTATTGTTAAATGACAAGCCAACGAATCTGAATGCGGAAATTGCGCAGAATGACAGAATTGTCGTTCAGGAATCCACAGTAGGTGAGCCGGCACAGATGACAATCGGACAGTTAGAAGAATATAATGCAACGATTGCATTTTATGTAAATGACAAACGCATCTTGTGTCCAAAGTTTGCTTATGTAAATGGAGAACTCAGATCGGAATTCTATGATATTCAATCAGGTGATGCAATTCAGATGGAGAATTTCTACACGGTAAAACAACTCTTTGAGTTCTTAGATTATGATATTAGCAATAGTGATGTGTATGTAAATAATGAGCTTGCAAACGAAGATACAAAGGTGTATGAAAACTTCAGTGTGAAGACGACTGCGGTAGAAGAACAGTCTATACAGACAGTACTTGAAGATGAGTTGCAAAATGTCACATCACAAGAACAGGATGATACATATGAAGAATTAGAAGATTCGCAAGAAGCAAATCACGCAGCACAAGCATCTAAAGAAGCCTCAAAGGAATCAACGGAGAACGAAGAACAGGAAGGTGAAGCGGCACAGCAGCCGATACATGATATTGTGATTCTGATTAATAAGGAACCGGTTCGTCTGTCAGGCAAGAGCGACTATATATTAGTTGATTTGTTCCAGTTCTATCCGTTTGATTTATCAAAGCCACAAGGAAATATTGTTCTGAAATTAAATGGAGAAGTTGGAGAATATACGGCACCTTTAAAAGATGGCGATATGGTAGATTTATACTGGGAGGATTTTAACAAATGAGAATGATGTCGATTGCAAGCGGCAGCAGCGGAAATTGTATCTATATTGGTTCAGATAATACGCATATTCTGATAGATGCAGGCGTGAGTCGTAAAAAAATAGCAGAAGGTTTGAAGAAGGCAGACCTTAGTATGGCGGATATTTCAGCGATATTTGTAACACATGAGCATATTGACCATACAAAGGGAATCGGCGTTATTTCCAGAAAAGATAATACAAGTGTATATTCAACACAGGGAACGATAGATGGAATATTTGGAACGTCGAGTTTGGGAGAAATGGATAGAAGTCTGTTTCATTCGATTCGACCGGAAGAAGATATTTTGTTAAATGATTTGAGAATTCATCCGTTTTCTGTATCGCATGATGCAAATGATCCGGTGGCATATACAGTAGAATGTGGCAATCGGAAAATGGGTATCGTGACGGATTTGGGATTCTATGATTCTTATATTGTAGACCAGATGCAGGGGTGTCAGGCAATGCTTGTAGAAGCAAATCATGATATTAATTTGCTGCAGGTAGGAAGCTACCCATATCATTTAAAGCAGAGAATTTTAGGAAATAAAGGACATTTATCGAATGAAACTTCAGGTAAAATGATTAGTCAGCTGCTCAATGATAATGTGCAGGATATTTTTCTTGGACATTTGAGTAAGGAAAATAATTATGATAAATTGGCATTTGAAACGGTAAGACTTGAAATTGATATGGGAGAGAATGATTATAAAGCGAATGATTTTCGGATTGAAGTAGCACATCGGAGCGAACCTTCAAGAATTATAAATTTATAGTTGCATTCTTACTATATATAAATGTATAATAAAAAACAGCATAACTTTTGATAGATTAGAAATATCAGGGGATGTTAGAAATGAAAACATCATACAGAAATGAGGAACGAATATGAGAAAATGTGTAATTACGGTTGTGGGAAAAGATACTGTTGGAATTATTGCAAAGGTATGTACATATCTTGCGGATACAAAAATTAATATTCTTGATATTTCACAGACAATTGTATCTGGTTATTTCAATATGATGATGATTGTAGATACAACGGATTCTGTAAAGAATTTTGATGCCATTGTAGCAGATTTTGATAAATTAGGAGAAGAAATCGGCGTTTCTATCAAGTGTCAGCGAGAAGAAATCTTCGATATGATGCATCGTATCTAATCTTAGACTGACATATGGAAAGGGGTATCAATTAGATGATTAATATATTTGAAGTAAATGAAACAAATAAAATGGTAGAGCAGGAGAACTTAGATGTAAGAACAATTACAATGGGTATCAATCTGCTTGACTGTGCAAGTGAAAATCTTGACGAAGTGAACGAAAAGATTTACAAGAAGATTACAACATTGGCAAAAGACCTTGTATCGACAGGCGAAGATATTGCAAAAGAATTCGGTGTACCGATTGTAAATAAGCGTATTTCAATTACACCAATTGCTCTTGTTGGTGCTGCTGCATGTAAGACACCGGATGATTATGTAACAATTGCTAAGACACTGGATAAGGCTGCACATGAAGTTGGTGTCAACTTCATCGGTGGTTATTCAGCGATTGTGTCAAAGGGTATGACAAAAAGTGATGAATTATTGATTCGTTCAATTCCAAAGGCACTTGCAGAAACAGAACTTATCTGTAGTTCTGTCAATGTTGGTTCGAC
The DNA here is from genome assembly GCA_002394205.1 of Lachnospira sp. UBA4346. Taxonomy (GTDB): domain Bacteria; phylum Bacillota; class Clostridia; order Lachnospirales; family Lachnospiraceae; genus Lachnospira. The sequence goes on from DGTC01000043.1 coordinate 73,833, forward strand.
AAAGACAGGTATTAATATGGATGCCGTTCGTCTGATGGGTGAGATTGTTAAAGAAACAGCAGAGTATACAAAAGAGCAGGATTCATTAGGTTGTGCAAAGCTCGTTGTATTATGTAATGCACCAGACGATAATCCATTTATGGCAGGCGCATTCCATGGTGTATCTGAAGATGATGCCATTATCAATGTTGGTGTCAGTGGACCGGGTGTAGTAAAATATGCACTTGAAAAGGTTCGCGGAGAGAGCTTTGAAGTATTATGTGAGACAATTAAAAAGACTGCATTCAAGATTACAAGAGTTGGTCAGTTGGTTGCACAGGAAGCATCAAAAAGACTGGGTATTCCATTTGGCATTATCGATTTATCGCTTGCTCCAACACCGGCAGTTGGCGATAGTGTTGCTGATATTTTAGAAGAGATTGGTCTGGAAAGAACAGGTGCGCCGGGAACAACAGCAGCACTTGCATTGTTAAATGATCAGGTTAAGAAGGGTGGCGTTATGGCTTCTTCTTATGTTGGTGGTTTGAGTGGTGCATTCATTCCAGTTAGTGAAGATCAGGGAATGATTGATGCGGTTGTAGAAGGTTCTCTTGTGATTGAGAAGTTAGAGGCGATGACTTGTGTATGTTCGGTAGGTCTTGATATGATTGCGATTCCGGGAGATACAAAGGCTGCAACAATTTCAGGTATCATTGCAGATGAAGCAGCAATTGGTATGGTAAACCAGAAGACAACAGCAGTTCGTGTAATTCCTGTTATTGGTAAGGGCGTTGGCGAAACGGTTGAATTCGGTGGTCTGTTAGGATATGCACCAATTATGCCAGTGAATAATTTTGATTGTTCTGCATTTGTAAACAGACAGGGTAGAATTCCAGCACCAATTCATAGTTTCAAGAACTAAATAGAATTTGCGTGTTGCGTATTTTTTGGGATTTGGAAATGATTTCCAAATCCCTTTTTATGATAGGATTCGGGTGTCAAAAGGTGCTTTTTATGTTTCAAGGTGTCAAATTGCACAAATTTAAACACAAACTCCGTTGTGAACGCACTTGTGAACTAATCTCCAAGAACTACCAGCAGAATCTCAGCAAAGGTTTCGATTCTGGGAAGTTCTAGGAGCTGGATTTCACAAGATGCTAAAAACACAAAATGAGTTTGTTTATTAAATTTGTGCAATTCGCCAC
>DGTC01000061.1 GCA_002394205.1 Lachnospira sp. UBA4346
CGTTTTTGCCACAACAATTTTTGTATTTCTTACCACTTCCACATGGACATGGTTCATTTCTGCCAATCTTCTTACCCTTGATTACTGTACCAGAGAGCTTCTGCTTCTTATAAAGCTGCTTTCTTGTCTCTTCGTCTAAAAGGTTATCCCACTGTGGAAGTTCATATAACCAATCTGCCTTGCAGGCTACCATGTTATAATAGAGCTTTTCCTTATCATAATCTAAAGATACAACTGTATCTTCATCCATTGTATCAATTGGATTCTCTTTCTTCAAACTTTCGTTGATTCCATCTAAGAATCCTGTCATAATCAATACTTCTACGTTGAACTTTTCAGCAAGTTCCTTTACAGTGCCCTGTACAGGTGCATCCGGTGCAGCAAGAATCTGTTCATAGATTCCCTTTTCTAACTGAAAATATCCACCCCAGAATTCAGATGCCTGCTGCTGGTTCATCTCTGTTTCATATGCTAACTTTCTCCATGTCTCAAGTAAAGCCATTGTAATCTCCAATCTGTATTCTTAACAATGACACCTTATGCCATTGCCGAAGTTATTTTATAAAAATGTATCATAAACGGAACCGGAAATATATGAATAACTTCCTGTGTTCGAATATGAGCTTGCTGATGAAATATTTGCAAGCTGTGATACTGCTGAACTGTATGATGATAAAGCACTTGAAGATACTGTCTTGCCATAAGAACCCGCACCTCTGAAAACAGACTGTACTGTTGTCATATTTGCTTCTTTTAATTTCTTCTCATCTACATTCAACTTGTTGTTACTGTCAATTGACAGTCCGACACTTGCAAGCAAGTTCTTGTTTGCCTTCGTATATGCAACCATTGTTGAACTAGAACGCAACACACTCTTGTCCTCTGAATTGCCTGCTGCACTTACCAATGAATTATACTGCTTTGTAAAATTCTCCACTGCTTTAAAAATGGCATCTCTGTCATAATCTGTCTCTGTCTTGCCATCTTTGACTGTTGTCTTCTGCTTCCACAACTTGTCAGCTACTAAGTCCTTCTCTGCTGTTACCAATGCCGAAGCACTGTCTCTGACTGTTGCTACATTGACCTTCTGGCTGGAATCCTTAGACTTGTCCGTCTTATCTGCCTTGGCTGTCTTAGATGTCTTTGAACCATCTAAATTTTTATCATAATAAGCCTTTACGAGCTTTCCATAAGAACCATTGCGGATTGCAGAATATCCTGTGTAATCAAATGCACCAAAAGTAGTCTTATTATTATTTAGTGAAGAAAATAATGTTGAAATTGAACTTGAATTATAAGCTGAAATCATTGCCATACCTATCACTCTCCTTGTTCTCTTATACGGCCTCCATGCCTAATTATCTTCCATCTTTCCCAGGCCTCTAATGCCCTCTAAACTGAAAATAATTTAGTCCTGAAGACGCTGAATCATATCCCACATAGCTTCTGCAGAATTGAAATTATCAGGAATAATATCTACTGGTGTAATTTCAATATCAAATGTATCATTTAATTCACCAACGATTGATACGATATCAAATGAATCTAAGATACCATCATCAATTAATGTATCACATGTTTCAAAGTCTACATCTGCATTTACTTCTGTTAAGATTTCTAATAACTGTTCCATATAAGTCTTACCTCTCTTATTATAATATCGGATATACGGGGCAAAAAATGAACCCCTACTATGTTCGAATTTAACATACAACAAGTCATAGGATTCGTCAAGCATATATTGATAAATTTATAGAAAATCTATCTGCAAACAGACAATCCCTTGCATATACACAATATTTATCTCCATGTCGTACCAATATTATTATTTTTCATTTGTCTAATTTATCATATTCTATAACAATTCCTGTCTGGAATTGACAACATCTGACGGTGTATAATCACGATATACAACTGCACCTGTTTCTTTTGAATATGCAATAATCTTAGGCATCATTCTGCTTAAAAATAGATAGATTCCTTCTGTAACGGAATATGCACCAATATTATAAAATACGATTCTATCTCCACATTCCGGTGTACCAATTGGGATATTCTTTACAATAACATCTCCAACCGTACAAAGGGAACCAACGATGGTCCATTTGTCTAATGCAGCCTGATCTGCAACCTGCTCGCCAGTGACCATATCCACACCTGCAACGATTGTTCCGTCTTTCTTGACATAAGTATATGCAGGAATCTTCATTGCCATTGCCTGACCATAGTAATTGATGTGATTGATACCACCATTAATCACACAGTAATTCTGCCCCTTATTGGTCTTATAATCTACCACATCCGATACATAAATACCACATGTCGCAGCCATGTATCTGCCCATCTCTAATGTAATATCGTATTTGCCGCGAATCTTATCTAATTCCGCTGCAAATTCCTTCAAGGCATCATAGTTATTATGTGCTGCTTCTTCTCCAAAATAAGCAACCGGAAGTCCCGGACCATATTCTAATTCTTTTGCTGTAAATCCATACTTCTCCTTTAATGAATCACAGAATTCATCCAAATGCGCCAATTCCTTTGCAATGGCACTCATCTTTTTCTTCTGTGTTCCTGTATAGCACTGTACCCCTGCAATCTCAACATATGGATACTCTGCACGATTTGCAACAATTTTTTCCACCTGTTCTTCATCTAAACCGAACTGATTGCCACTTGTCACACGAAGAAGTACTGTAATAGAAATATTTCTCTCCTGCGCACTTTTTCTTAACAATTCAAACTGATTCAGTGATTCAACCGTATAAGTACCAACACCACCACAATCATCCATCACATGTGCAATATCTTTTTCTTCCTTGTATACACCAGACAACACAATCGACTGCATATCAACCTGTTCCCGTTCACAGATTGCAAATTCCCCTGGTGAGCACACTTCAAACTTCGCAGCAAGTGACTTCATAGCATGCACCAAAAACGGATTGGCTTTCATTGCATAACACAAATGAATATCTTTTCCTAAAATATCCTGCATCGTATACATTCTGTCTGCTAACAAATCCAAATCAAATATATATGCAGGTGTCTGTTCTTTGCCTGCAATTTCCATAATCTTTGCTATTTCTAACATAATATCCTCCACTTTATGCAAGGTTACACATTCTGTTCTTTGTACTGTTCCATCAATACTTTACGGTCAATCTTACCATTCTTTGTAATTGGCATTGTTACACTAATAAATTCGGATGGAATCATAAACTTTGGTAACTTCTGCATCAATTCATGCGTAATCGTCTTCTTGTCTGTCTCACCTTCATAGAATCCAAGAATCTTATTGGCATCTTTATCAAAAATACAACAAGCACGCACCACATTTTCAACGGCATTAATTGCCATTTCGATTTCTCCTAATTCAATACGATGTCCCATGTGCTTAATCTGGAAATCTTTTCTTGATGAGAAACAAAGCTGTCCTGCTTCGTTATAATAACCCAAATCACCTGTACGATAGATGATTTCGTTATAATTCTTATTTAACGGATTTTGTACAAATGCCTGATTCGTCTTTTCCGGATTATTAAAGTATCCTAAGGTTACTGCTGTTCCTGATACACAGATTTCACCGACTGTCTTCGGTGCAGCTTCTGTAATCAATGCATCCTCCTCATCTAATAAGAATACACGTTCATTTGGAAATGCCTGTCCCATCGGAAGTGTTTCATCAAGTTCATACTCTCTGTCAACGATGTAATATGTACAGTTACATGTAATTTCTGTTGGACCATATACATTTACAAACATTGCATCCGGATACTGCTCTCTCCACACATTCAGATGCTTAATTGGCATAACCTCTCCTGAGAAAATGACCTTATTGATTGCGCTTGGTCTCTTATATTCAAAACCATTCAATGTTGTAACAATACATAATGCAGATACTGCCCATACCAATGTTGTTACTTTACGCTCTTCCAAATAATCTAACAAGCTTGTTGGAAATGAGAACATTTTCTTTGGAATAATCTGCATCGTTGCACCAGTGCTTAATGTAGAATAAATATCCTTGACTGATACATCAAAGTCAAATGGTGCCTGATTCCCAATGATGTCCTCATTTGTAATGTGGAATGTATCTGTAAAGCAATCAATAAAATCTATAACGGAACGATGATTTACAATAACGCCCTTTGGTACTCCTGTTGAACCAGAGGTAAAGATAGAATACAATGGATCAATATCTAATGCTTCCTTACGAATCTTTGCAAGTGCTGCACGTTCTTTCTCTGTTACTTCATGTGAAAGTAATTCTTCTGCCTGCAATACTTGTCCTGCAAATCCTAACTTTGCCTGTTTCTTTGCTGACTTTTCGTCAACAATCATCATCTTTGTACCGAGCGTATCTAAAATCATATTGATACGTTCTGCCGGCTGTGTCGGATCTAACATGACATAGAAACAACCTGCGTGAACTGCACCCATAAATAATGCAAGGGCATTACAGCTCTTATCCATATACACCGGAACTGCCTGTCTTGGTGTTGTTGAAGCTAATAATGCTGCGCCAACAGACTGTGCCTTCTGCAATAATTCTGTGTATGTAAATGCATTCTTCTCGTCTGCAACTGCGATTTTTTCAGGATATACCTGTGCAGAATGTTCCAAATAATCCAATACGTTTTTAATCATGGTTCTTAAATCCTCCTAAACGAAATACCACTAATTTATATATTTTAGCACATTTTTTAGAATTGCGAAACCTTTATTTCTCGGTTTGTGGATGTACTCTGCCTGATTGATGGACGGAAATATGTGACGTACGGACGCACTGCTAGAAAAATGAATTTTTTTGAAAGTTCAAAACTCGCCTGCGGCTCAAACAGGTTGAACTTTCAAAATAAATTATTTTTCGCCGTGCTGGGTTTCTTTCCAGTCAGGGTATTCTCTGGTGTGCATCTACTTTCGGCATCGCCACAAACCTGCTGGACGTGTGGCTGTATTGATTTGTCTGTGGGGTGTTGTTGATAAGAATTTAAAATTTTTTTGCAAATGTCTTTTCCTTTTTTCTAATGTAGTTGTAAAATTCCTTGAATATTGTGCAAAAAGAGATAATATAGGAATTTCACCGCTCACATTCATTAGACATTCTTGTTCTAACCTTTTTTACACTGTTTAATCCTACATTATCTCTTTGTCTGTTTATAATGTTAGATTTTAATTCTTTGAATTCCTACGATTCTATTGGATATTTAAGATTTCTTTTACCTGTTCTTCCGACAATTCTGTAATTTCTGCAATTGCTTCGATAGAATAATCTAGTTGATATAGTTTGAGAATCATTTTTGCACGTTCACGTGCTTCACCACGTGCTTCGCCTTCTACTATTCCTTGAGATATTCCTCTCTCTAATAGTCCCTGTCCTAAATTACACATCTGCTCCACCTCCTCTGTTAATCCATCATCGGTTACAATTCCATATTCCTTTTCTATAATTCTAAGTTTATCATGTTCTTTTAACTTTTGCGATAGTAATGTTGTTAATAATCGGTTGAGTTCATATCTTTCTGATGGTTCCGAAAGATTTTCTGCGATTCCTACCATAACAATATTGAATATATCCAAATTGCCCTTCCAATCATGATGCCCTATTAGTTCTTCATTCGTTAAATGAATATGATGTATACTTGACTTTTTCATATTCATGCACAACCAGATAGAATAGACTTCTTTCATATCATTATACTGCATATTGTCAAAATCTCTGTTCTTTTGGGATGAAATCATTCGACTTGTATAAAAGATTGCTCGATTTAGAATATCGTATGTATTTGGCTCGTTTTTCTGTGCCTCGACATTTACGATGATTTGGGATACGCCATCTTTTGTTCTGACGTAAAAGATAATATCATATCGGATTAGCCCTTCGCCAATCTCGGAATCTTCGGTATTTATACCGGATATGGTTTGATTTTCCGGAAGAAGTTGACTGTAAGATTCTTTCATTTTTTCCAGTTTTTGATTCGTTTTCTTTAAATCCGAATGAAAAAATTGGTTTGTTCGTCCGCCTGCTATTGGTACGGTACTTATCTGTGGTTCTCCTTCAATACATGCTGCGATTTCATCTGGATTCATTCCTTTGAATTCTTTCACAGTATTGCGCAGGATATATGCTAGAATTTTCTTATTTGCCAATATCTTTTTGATACATTCATCATACTGTGTTTCTTCTCTAGCCGCAAGCAATGTTTGTGTTACTTGTGTTTCTATCATTCATTCTCCTTTGTTATATATTTTAAGAATTGAATTCATTTCTATAATTTATATTATACACAGTTTAAAAAATATTGCAATAGTAGGTTTTGTTTGTGGATATACTCTGCCTGATTGATGGACAGGAATATGTGACGTACGGACGCACTGCTAGAAAAATGAATTTTTTTGAAAGTTCAAAACTCGCCTACGGCTCAAACAAGTTGAACTTTCAAAATAAATTATTTTTCGCCGTGCTGGGTTTCTTTCAGTCAGGGTATTCTCTGGTACGCATCTACTTTCGGCATCGCCACAAACCTCTGGCGTGTGGCTGTGGAAGTGTATTGGTTATCCTGTTGGTTTGCTTTTTCGGATAAATTACTGAAATGATGAATTTTGATAAAAATCTCAAACTTGCCTGCGGCTCAAACAAGTTGAACTTTCAAAATAAATTATTTTTCGCCGTGCTGAGTTTCTTTCAGTCAGGGTATTCTCCGATGCATTTCT
>DGTC01000038.1 GCA_002394205.1 Lachnospira sp. UBA4346
CAGTATTATGCCTCAGAAGAAGAACCCGGATATTGCAGAGCTGATCCGTGGAAAGAGCGGCCGCGTTTACGGCGCCCTGGTTTCCATGCTTACTACCATGAAGGGACTTCCTCTGGCATATGATAAGGATATGCAGGAAGATAAGGAATTATCATTCGATGCATTTGATACAGTTAAGGGATGTATTAGTTTATTTAAGGGAATGATTGATACAATGCGTTTCAATCCTGCAAGAATGGAAGACAGTGCAAAGCATGGTTTTACAAATGCAACAGATGCTGCTGATTATCTTGTTAAGAAAGGAGTTCCATTCCGTGATGCACATGGTATCGTCGGTCAGCTTGTACTCCACTGTATCGATAAAGGAATCGCACTAGATGATATGTCATTAGAAGAATATAAAGAAATCAGTCCTGTATTTGAAAATGATATTTATGAGGCAATTAGCTTAAAGACTTGTGTTGAGAAGCGTCTGACTCTCGGTGCTCCTGGTCCTGATGTAATGAATAAAGTTATTGCAATCTATGAAAAGGATATGGCTGAGAACACAGTTCTTACAACAACACTTGACTAATGAATTCTAAATGAATCAACAATCTACTCTCATATGAGTAATAATACACCAGTATTTCTATATGAATTCTATCATATAGAAGTGCTGGTGTTTTTTGGTATAAATATTTTTTTATAAAGAATGTACCTTGGTACATTTTCGCACGGAGTGCGGCCGTAGAATGTGACATTTTCCATTTGTGCGGGTGTGCATCCTGCGAAGCATTTTTTAATTACTAGGAACGAAGTTTCTTATAATATAAAAAAATATCAGCCTGCATGATTATCTCATTACAAGCTGATACTTTATTTTAACATTCTTAATACACAATAATTTTATCTTCTATTATGTCTTCATATGATACCATCACTTAGACACGAATCTTCGTTCCCTTTGCATCCCTATGGGCGAGTTTCAACTTGGATAATTCTACCTGCTTGCCCTTATATTCAAGTCCAACTGAATCACCATTTGTAAGCAGATATACTTCACTGACGACATCCTCTTTCACAAGTTTAATTCCACGAACACCAATTGCAGATTTCTTCTTCTGTGGAATTTCACTGAGAGGGAATTTTAGGAATACACCTTCTTCCGTCTGTAAGATTACATTCTGGTCACTCACAATTGTCTCTTCATCATGAGATACCCCATCAATAGAAAACTTCGCAAACACTTCCATTCTTGCATCCGTTGGATAAATTCCAACCAAACTATCCTTGTCCTGTAACTTTGTAGAAGCAATTGTTCTCTTGGATGCTTCAAATTCGCTTGCATCAACGAGTTTTAACATACCAAGTTTTGTAACAAACAGTAACTTCTTACCCTTGATATCATTCGCCGCGCACAAATGAATAATCGTCTCACCACTACTGTCATAATTTCCTAAATTATCAATTGGTGTTCCTTTATCACGAAATCTCGTAAACGGAATGTCTAATACCTTAATCTGGTGTAAGCTACCGGTATCTGTAAAGATACAAATCTTATCCGTATTCATACAATGGAAAATATATTTATTTTCCTTATGAACCGCTTCTTTGTTACGCTCATAGGCAGCATTATCAATCGTCTTTGCATAACCAAAACGATCCATAATAAATACAACTTCCTGTTCCTGAACCTTCTTTTCTTCAAAGACAGCTTCCTTACCATCTTCAATCACCGTTCTTCTAGGAACTGCATATTCCTTCTTAATCTTTAATAAATCTGCTTTGATGACTTTTGCCATTTCTTTCTTACTGCCAAGAATCTTTTCATACTTTGCAATCTTTGCAACACACTCATCATATTCTTTCTGCAATGCAAGAATTTCAAGACCAATCAAACGATACAAACGCATCTCTAAAATGGCTGAAGCCTGACGTTCTGTAAATGATAACTGAGCTGCCTGTTTCTCTGATGCTTTGGTACGGAATGTAATCCCTTCTGTCTCACCATTCATCAGACAAGCCTTTGCCATCTTCAAATTCTTACTTCCACGAAGAATTTCAATAATCAAATCAATAATATCACAAGCCTTAATCAAACCTTCCTTGATTTCCTTATTTGATAATTCTTTGTCAAGCAATGTCTGATATTTTCTTGTATTAACTTCATACTGGAAATGAATATGATGTGCAATAATCTTCTTTAAACCTAATGTTTCCGGTCTGCCATCGACAATTGCAAGCATATTGACACCGAATGTATCTTCTAACTTCGTCTTCTTATATAAGAGATTAATCAGATTATCTACATCTGCATTTTTCTTTAACTCCAGAACAATTCGAATTCCTTCTTTAGATGATTCATTCGAAATATCAACGATGTCCGTCGCTTTCTTATTCTCAATCAATGCCACAATATCTGAAATAAATTTACCGATATTTGCACCAATCATTGTATATGGAATCTCTGAAATAACCAACTTGTCTCGCTCTGAACGCTTCTTTGCCGGTTCAAATTCCACTTTACCTCTTAACTTAATCTTACCTGTTCCGGATTCATAGATTGCAGGAAGTTCACTCTTATTAACAACCAAACCACCCGTTGGAAAATCCGGACCAATACAATACTGCATCAATTCCTGCGTTGTAATCTCTTCATTATCCATATAGGCACATACTGCATCTACAACTTCGCCCAAATTATGTGTTGGAATATTTGTTGTCATACCAACAGCGATACCATCTGCACCATTTACCAATAAATTTGGAACACGAACCGGTAGTACGGACGGTTCTTTTTCCGTTTCATCAAAGTTTGGAACAAAATCAACGACATTTTTATCTAAGTCTGCCAAGTAGACATCCTGTGTAAATTTCTTTAACTTTGCCTCTGTGTATCGCATTGCCGCAGCTCCATCACCTTCGATAGAACCAAAGTTTCCATGACCATCTACAAGTGCCATGCCCTTTTTAAAATCCTGTGACAACACAACCAATGTCTCATAAATCGAACTATCTCCATGTGGGTGAAACTTACCCATTGTATCACCGACAATACGTGCTGACTTTCTATGTGGTTTGTCATAATTTAATCCCAACTGATCCATTGCATACAAAACACGTCGCTGTACCGGCTTCAATCCATCACGCGCATCCGGCAGTGCCCTTGCCGTAATAACACTCATTGAGTAATCAATATAAGACTTCTGCATTACCTCTGAATACTCGGTCTTTACTATCTGTTCTGCCATAACTTTCCTCGTTTTCTATTCTTTTCTATCTCAACATCTATCTTATATATCCAATCATTCCTGCCATGCAGCATCTTTCGTAACACATATAAATACTACATGCAAAACAATTACATTTTCATCCGTTTACAAATTTCCTTTATGCATCAATTTCAGCTTCATCTGCATGCATATAAATAAACCGCTTTCTAGGTGGCACTTCACTACCCATTAACATCTCTGTTACCTGTGTAGCCATCTTCGCATCTTCAATCTCTACCTGCTTTAAAATTCTCGTCTCCGGATTAAGTGTTGTCTCCCACAACTGCTCCGGATCCATTTCGCCTAAACCTTTGTAACGCTGTAATGTGAATGAACCGCTTGTATGATTCTTTCTGTATTTTTCAAGTGCCTTATCATCGTAGAGATATTCTGCCTTGCCTTTTTTGTCACCTTTCTTTGGCTCTGCACGATACAATGGAGGTGTTGCAAGATAAACATGACCTTCCTTAATCAAATCCGGCATAAACCGGTAGAAAAATGTCAATAATAACGTATCAATATGCGCTCCATCAACATCGGCATCTGTCATA
>DGTC01000040.1 GCA_002394205.1 Lachnospira sp. UBA4346
CATTGCGATATCTCTATCCTTAGGTTCTACATCGTTTACTAACTTATCTCCAATCCATAATTCACCTGAACTGATTTCTTCAAGACCAGCGATCATACGAAGTGTTGTAGACTTACCACAACCTGAAGGTCCTACGAAAATAATGAATTCCTGATCAGCGATTTCAAGGTTGAAATCCTTTACAGCAACGAAACCATTTGGATATACTTTACAAACATTTTTAAGTGATAAACTTGCCATTTCTAAAAATCCTCCTAATATATATACGGTGCATTCGCACTTTCAATACGTCTACTATACACGAATCAACTTGAAATTACCATATCTTAATTTACCAAATATCTCTCTCAATTTTAGGCAAATTTGCCATATTGCAAATTTTACTGTGAATTTTGTACAAAACCTTCGCCCATGACTTCACGAACATCACAAATAGATAGGAAGCTATCTTTGTCAATTTCTTCACAAATCTGTTTAATATGTGGGATTTCCTTTTTTGAAATAACGCATAATAATGCATTTCTTTTCTGATACGTATACATTCCTTTTCCTTCAAACATCGTAACCCCTCTATCCATTTCGAACTTCACACGGTCTGCGATTTTTTCATACTCATCAGAAATAATCAGTACTGCACTCCCATGTCGTGGTCCTGTAATCACACGGTCTGATACAATTGATGCCACATAAATTGCAATAACTGCATACAAACTAATATGCAGTCCAAATACAACAATACCTGCTAAAACAATTACTCCATCTAACACCTGCAATATCTGTGCCAGCGAATAATGACGGATAAATTTATGCAATACCACTGCCAACATATCCGTGCCGCCTGTCGCACCGCCCGATAACAGCACAAGACCTGCACCTGCTCCACATATTACCCCACCAAATACAGCAACCAAAAGATAATCTGTTTCTTCTATATTAAATGAAGGCAGCACTGCAAGAAATATTGTAAGCAGTGTTGCTCCAAAAAAGGTTCTTTGTATAAACTTTCTTCCTATTATAAAGTATGTCACAATAAATAAGGGTACATTTAAACAAATATTCGTCAGCCACAACGGAATCCCATCTTTTAACATGCCACTTCCCAGAAACGGCATTGTTCCCGACAACTGTGCAAAAAGTTTTGAAGACAATACTCTGATAATGACACCAATACCTGAAAATCCCCCTGTTACCATCCCTACTGAATCATAAATACTTTTATATGCAATTGATAACAGAAACGTTCCCACAATCATCTGTGCCCAGCTAAAGTAGCGTGTTTTTGTAAACTTTTCTCTTGTTTCCTTCTTCCTTTTTATGGATTTCGCTCCATTTTCCTCATTATTTGTTTGCATATTCTGTCACATCCTTTCTAGCCCATCATACAAGTCAAAAATTTTATTTAATAACGTATATAGAATATAAATTAAAATTTTTAGCGTGTTGATGCATACTTGCATTTCACCAGCTTGTATATTATACTACATATATAGTATAGTATATTTATCTTATGTTTTCTACTGCATTTGTAGATTCTAAGTAAGAACAAGGAGGTGCCTTATGGATTTCATGAATATTGCTGCATTATCAACACAGATGCACACACAACAGGTTTTAAATGATGTCGGTGTCGCTGTTCTTGACCAGAGCCTTGACACATTTAAGACAATGGGAGACAGTATGACAAAGATGATGGAAGCCTCTGTCAATCCAAATCTCGGTCAGAATATTGATTATCGTATCTAAATTCCATTTACTACATAATCTTAGAATGTCAAAAAAGCATGGTCTTATACATCCGATTCCAAACGAATCAACAGATGCATATGCCATGCTTTTATTGTATGTATTCTTATAAACTCTTATGTGATATCAAACCTATTCTAATGCCTAAGAAGCTCTTGTCTATAACTCCTGCAAAATCATAAACACTGCTGCAGCAACCAATGTTGCTGCCAAAGGAATCGTAATAAAACGTTCTCCATTTTGTGCATGCAATCCTTTATGAATCTGATTTTCAATATAATCCAAACGATTATTTCTGCGTGCCATCGATCTGAATAAGAATCTCGCAATCACCAAAAATATACATGTAATTACAAGCAAAAGCACAATCTGTACAGCCATTACCGCAGGTGTCATCGCAGCTGCGGATTCTGCTTGAATATTTTCAATATTATCATAAGAAGTGGATGCCAGTCCTACAATTTTGAGCATTATAATCGAATATGAATTCACTGCACAATGTGCTAACATTGAAGAAAACATAGAACCTGTCACTTCAACCATCAATGCAAATACCGTTCCCATCACAACCGCATAACAGAATTGATTGATATTTAAATGAATCGCTCCAAAAATAATTCCACTTAAAATCGCAGCACCCAAAATACCATTTCTTCGGTATGAATGATAAAACAGTCCCCGAAATAACAATTCCTCTGCAATAACAGGTAACACCGCCATAAGCAGTAACTGTCCAATAAACGGATATGTCGTCAGCTCTGACTGTGTTTCATTTAGATAATTGGTTGCAAACAATGATGAAATCACATTGATTAATAAAATAAGCGGAACCATACAATATCCAATCAAAACAGAATCAATCGCATCATGCAACCGAATCTTTCGATACGGCAAATCCGTCAACAAATGAATTCCCATTATCTTGCTGTATACAATTCCCGGAATAAGCAAAAATAACTGACTAATTACCAGACTCAGCCATAACGGAACATGAATACCTGCGAGGCTAATCCCTGCGCCGACCACAATGGATGCAATTAGATAAAATAGAAACAACGCCGGTGCAAAATAATTAATTTTCTTACACATAGGCAATTACTTACAAGCGATTGCTTCGATTTCTAATAAAACATCCTTTGGAAGTCTTGCAACTTCTACGCATGAACGTGCAGGGAATGGCTCTTTGAAATATTTTTCATAGATTGCATTAATCTTGCCAAAATCATCCATTTCTTTAATAAAAACTGTTGTCTTAATAATATTTTCAACCTTTGCTCCAGATGCTTCTACTAAATTACAAAGGTTCTCAAATGCCTGATTTGCCTGAGCTTCAACACCACTCTCAACAATTGCACCCGTTGCCGGAACAACTGGAATCACACCTGATGTATATACCATTCCATTTACTTCAATTGCCTGTGAATAAGGTCCAATTGCACTTGGTGCCTTGTCTGTGCTAATAACTTTCTGCATAATAACTTCCTCCTGAAAATAATAATCCTGCCATAAACGGCATTTGTTATATTATATCTGATATTAAAATATTCATCAAGAACTTTACGTCTCTGATTTTACTTTCCAAATAAATACCTATTTTGTGTTCGCATGCTTCCTATCCTTTTGATAAATCAACAATATCGCCAATAACAAACTGTGAATTTTTGTCTATTTTCACAAAATCATCACATTTTTATGATTTTACCAAATTTTCAGATGACTTTTTACCGATAAATATATATAATATAAATAGGACTATTTTGCATTAGAATGGAGTCTAATTACAGTCCAAAATAATCAATACAGACATGGAGGTGACTGTTTATGATCAGTAGTGTATATTCCTACTACTTATCTCAGTATGGAAACAAAGTTCATTCTAAACATGAATCACATACACGTACACAATTAAAAAATATGTCTGGCAAGATGATGAAAATTAACAGCCAGACTCCTGCTTATAAATTAGATATTTCGACAGATGCACAGAAATATGCCATCGATTTGAAAGAAAATGCCAGAGAACTCATTATCATTGCCAATGATTTAACAGATTCTGACAATGGAACAATTCTGTATAAAAAAGCAGCTCAGTCAAGTAATCCTGCCGCAGTCGAAGCAACTTACATCGGAAGCAGTGAAACTACATCAACAGATTCTTTTGACATTCAGGTTTCACAGCTTGCAGCCAACCAGATTAATACGGGTAATTTCCTGCAGCCGTCATCAAAGCATATTTCACCGGGCACTTATTCTTTTGACTTAAATATTAATAATCTGACCTATGAATTTGAATTTGAAGTAGATGCTCAGGAAGATACATCTGATATTCAAAATAAAATTGCCCGTCTGATTAACCGTTCTAATATCGGTTTAACAGCTCAGGTGCTTGATGATTCTTTAGGAAATACGGCTCTGTCTGTCGCTTCTGATACCACCGGATTGACAAATGGCGGTAAGCCCGTTATTTTTTCTATTCAGGCGAACACTGACAATTATACAGCATATGATGCAGAAAATGAGACTGCTGACAACAGCAGAACACTAATTAATACATTAGGTCTGAATCGTGTTACACAGTATCCGGCTAATGCATTATTTACAATTAATGGTGCAGAACGTTTTGCAACTTCTAATGATATTTCAATCAACAAAGAATTTGCATTATCTTTTAATCAGACAACTACGAAGCCGGTAACCATACAATTACAGGCTGATAAAGATTCGATTGCTGACAGTATCGGAGAACTTGTAACCGGTTATAACCAGTTACTCTCTGTTCCAAATAACAGTGCAAATGATAAATTCGCCGGCAATGCAAAGTTACGAAATGAATTCATCTCCCTTGCACATGCTTATCGTTCCCAATTACAGTCTACCGGACTTGAAATGAACGATAACGGGCAGATTCAGGTTAATGCTGATACCATTGCAAAGGCAGCTGATGAAGGTACTTTATCAGAAGTTTTCTCAAACTTAAGTGATTTCAAGTCAGCATTACAAAACAAAGCAGAAGACATCGCTTTCAACCCAATGAATTATGTAAATAATAAGATTATTGCATACAAGAATCCAACAAGAGTTGTCAATGATCCATATAACTTATCTGCTTATACTGGGATGATGTTTAATGGGTATATTTAATAAAAAAATGCATTGTAACAAAATGAAGTTTGATTTAATAAATATTCAATATATCAAAACTACCGAATGTAGTGATACACTCGGTAGTTTTTTGTATGTTTATTATGATTGTTATTAACACGATTCCATTCAATGTATTGGATTAACTTTCTGATACGTGCAAATTATTTTTATCCATTAATGATGTATTCATAAATATCTTCGCGCACCGGTTCATCTAATATCCATTCAATTTCAACGGCTGTTTTCGTGGTATTATTCATTGTGAACTCTTTTGCCTTCCCACTTGCTCTCATATGTCCCAAATAATAGAATTCTTTAGAAATCTTATCATCTTTATTCTTTCGCACAAATAACTCGACTTGAATTCCTCTTTGTTTGGCATTTAAGAAATTCTGCACATCCTCAGAATTCATACTTCTTCCTGATTTTGAAATTGCAATCAAACTCTTACTGCTCGTAAAATGATCTTCGTATTTCGTTGTATCACTAATATCTTCAGACTTATCATAATTGATAAATACCGGAAAAGTTCTAGTCTTTTTATCATATTTATATCCACCAATATTTAATGGAACTTCATTATTTTCCCAATTAAGAAGTCTACACACATCTTCATATGTATACTTCTGATACAGCACCAAATCCGTATTATCATAGGTCTGACTATAATCTCTTTCATTCCGATGAATTCCAAATGTAATCAATTCTTGAACAATTTCATAAAAATCTGGATTCTGTAACATTTGTGTAAATTGTCTGCTTGGACGAAAATCTCCTGTCTGTACATCTGGTTCTATAAATACACACTGTTGATACGTCTTTTTACCACTTCCTGCCGGAAATTCATTTGTCATAATATTCACAATGTTTTTCTGCTGGTTCTGACCGACTTCTTTTCCATATTTTACGCGCATATCTTTGGATAATTGTGAAAATAGCCCTAATTTAGACATCCCTTTCACATAACCTAAAAGTCGTTTTAATAACTGCAATTCCTGTATACGCTTTCCATTTGCAAGCTTTTTAGAAAGAAATTCTACAATCTTTTCTTCATCTTCTGATAAACGTATCGTATATTCTTTTTCATACTTTACCAAAAACTTATAATAAGATCCTAGACTATTATTGTCAAAAATCCGAAGAACATCCATTTCACCATATATGTCAAAATCTATCAAATGCGGAATTCTTCCCAACTTATTCTTTAGATTTGTATAATTTTCACGTAACAATTTCACGTCACTAAAATTCGCATTATCTACCGATTCAAAAATCTTCCTTCGGCTAATTTCATCAAAATGAATGGTTGATGCTCCTGGAATCACTCTTCCGCCTTCCATCAGATAACGGCGAAGATTATCTTTGTTATAAGAACGATCTCCTGACAATGCAATTGGAATCATAAAATTATTGTTATAATTTCCAATAAAATCAAGAACAACAACATA
>DGTC01000035.1 GCA_002394205.1 Lachnospira sp. UBA4346
TAGGTCCGAGTACACGTCCTAAACGTCCAACGACACCCATCATATCTGGAGTTGCAACTACAACATCAAAGTCAAACCAGTTATCATTCTGAATCTTTGGAATCAATTCTTCTGCACCAACGAAATCAGCGCCTGCTGCTAAAGCCTCATCAGCCTTTGCACCCTTAGCGAATACTAAAACCTTAACTGTCTTACCTGTTCCGTGTGGAAGAACAACTGCTCCACGGATCTGCTGTTCTGCATGACGTCCATCGCAACCTGTTCTGATATGAGCTTCAATAGTCTCATCAAACTTTGCAGTAGCGCACTTCTTTACAAGAGTAACTGCTTCTGCTGGATCATATAATGTTGTGCGGTCGATGTTCTTAGCCGCTTCAACGTATTTCTTTCCTCTTTTCATTATAAAAAAACCTCCTAGTGGTAATATCGGAAGGGATTGTACTTTCCTCCCACATATAAACAATTAATCGAATCTAATTAATCTTCTACAACGATTCCCATACTTCTTGCAGTACCAGAGATCATTGAAATAGCTGCTTCAATTGATGCTGCATTTAAATCTGGCATCTTAAGTTCAGCGATTTTCTGAACTTCTGCCTTAGAAATTGTAGCAACCTTTGTCTTATTTGGTGTACCTGAACCTGACTTAATGTTACAAGCCTTCTTCAAAAGTACAGCAGCTGGTGGAGTCTTTGTGATGAAGCTGAAGCTTCTATCTGCATAAACTGTGATAACTACAGGGATGATTAAGTCTCCCTGATCTGCTGTCTTAGCATTAAACTGCTTTGTAAATTCTACGATGTTAACACCATGCTGTCCAAGAGCTGGACCAACTGGTGGAGCCGGTGTAGCTTTGCCGGCAGGAATCTGTAATTTAATATATCCTGTTACTTTCTTTGCCATTTTAGGCACCTCCTAAATATTTTGTGGTATTTGGCGACAGCGCATAGGCTTGTCTCCCACGGTCGTGCTTATGCACAAACCTGTCATGTTACATTAATCTCACATCTGTGAAACCAATCTCAACCGGTGTTTCACGGCCGAACATTTCAACATTAATTGTAAGACACTGCTTACCATCATTAATGTCTGTAATCTCCCCAACAGTATTCTCCCATGCACCTGAGAGAATCATTACCTGGTCACCGACTTTTCCGTCAAACTGTACACGAATAATTTCTTCTGCACTGTCTGTATCTTCAACAATCGATTCAGGAAGTTCAATTCCGAGTGCTTTGATTTCCTCTGGGGTAAGTGGTACTGGCATTGATCCAGGACCAACAAATCCTGTAACGCCTCGTGTGTTACGAACGATATACCATGTATCGTCATTCATAACCATGTTGATAAGGACGTATCCAGGAAACATCTTCTTCTTCGCAGCTTTCGATGCACCGTTCTTTACTTCAACAACAGTTTCAATTGGAACAACCACATCTACTACCTGATCTTCAAGATTTCTGTTTTCTACTGTCTTTTGAATGTTTTCTTTTACTTTATTCTCATATCCGGAATAAGTATGAACAACATACCATTTTGCTTCGTCCATCTAATCACCTTTTCCTTACTTTACCAAGAATTCGATACCAAAGCGGACAACAAGGTCCACAATTGTAATAATAACACCTAAACATACAGATGAAATTACTACTGCAGCAGTTTCCTTCGTAAGTGACTTCTGGTCTGGCCAGATAATCTTAGCGAATTCAGCTTTCAAGCCTTTGAACCAGCTCTTTTTCTGTTTCTTTTCTTTAACAGTTTCGCCCATAATATTCACCTCACTGTGTTGAACTACTTTGTTTCCTTGTGTAATGTGTGTGATTTACAGAACTTGCAATACTTCTTTGTTTCCATTCTGTCAGGATGAGTCTTCTTATCCTTCATCATGTTGTAATTACGCTGTTTACACTCAGTACATGCCAATGTTATCTTAACGCGCACAACTTCCACCTCCAATTTTATTTTATTTTGTAGGTGTATAAACATCTTCCGGTAAATGGATTCAAATGCCTGTCCGGGAGCTGTTATCCCGTGTACCTTTACCGCTGCGAAAGACATTTACACCAATTGGCTTTTTTTAGGCATAAAAAAAAGACCGCTTCCATAGCCGTTTTAATATATCACATAATATATGTCTACGTCAACTATTTTCTTGCATACAATATTCTTATAAAAATGTGCCTGCGCTGAATTGTTTTGTTGCGCTGCCTTACTGCTTCCACAACCAACCATTGCAGTAATTCCTATAAATGTCATTCCACCAATGATGCTTTCTTTGTAACTTCATGAATCTCTCTTTTCTACAAAAGCCTATCCGTCATGATGCTAACACTTCTAGTCATATAATTCAATACTTACCACGCTTCTAGCGCAATCCTTCTAAAAATGGAATCATTTCATCCAACCGATTGAATATCCGATATGTCATCTTCTTTGTTTCTTCATCAATTACAATCGTATCCGGAATATGAATCACTTTCATTCCGGCGCGATACCCTGCTTTAATTCCATTGATACTATCTTCTATTACAATACAATTTTGCGGTGCAACACCTATCATCTCTGCTGCCGCAAGGAAAATATCCGGTTCCGGCTTTCCGTGTTCAATCTGATCTCCATACATCACACCGTCTAATGTATCCCATACCCCAATATTATGTAATGTCTTTTCTGCGCTGTTTCGATTCGTAGAAGTTGCAACGGCACATTTTAAACCTGTTTTGCGAATATACGCAAACAACTCGTCCACACCAGATTTTACCGGAATTCCTTCTTTTTCACGCAACTGATAGACATATTGTGTGCGTAATTCTCTCATTTCATAATAATCCTGCGTTCCATGAAAATACTCGTCAAAAAATTGACAACTGACCGCTGCCTGTGCGCCCTTAAAACTGTCAATCAGCCACATCGGCATCGTAACCTGCTTTTGCTGTGCCGCCCACAACCAGCCTTCATTAGACTGACGCTCCGAATCAATCAAAACACCATCCATATCAAATATAATTGCCTCTATCTTCATACGTTGATAAACCTCTTTCTGTTTGTTAATCCTCTGTATATCTTATTACTTTATTATACTTAAACGCTTCTTATAACACAATATTATCATAAAAATAAAGAGCACGAGATTTGCACAAACAGCTGTTCATGCACCCCCGTACTCTTTCTACTAACCAATATATTTTTTCTGGTTATATTCCATAAACAATATGATACTTTCCTGCAACTATTCTACAATATAAACCTCTGTTACCAACTTGTTATCCGAAACAATTCTGCATTTCGTTGATATTCGATTAATAGCATAACTTTGATTAACTTCTGTTGCAAACTGCTCAAAACTAATTTCATTTCGATTAACATCATAAAACGTACAGTTTTGATCAAACACATATGACTTTAAAATCGCATCCCCATCCATTGTTAAACTATACCTGTCAATTGCCCTAAGACTTACAGATACGTCTTGCGCATAAATAATTAAATTTTTTACACTTATTGCCAATTCTGTTGTTTCCTGATTCATTTTTGTTTCATAAGACTGTTTTATATTATTCCCACACCCTACAAAAACCAGACTAACAACAAACAAAATTCCCAATATTCTTTTTTTTTGTTTCATACAATCCTCTTTTCTAATTAAAAGTTAAGATGTATTGAAATCCAGCCACTTTCATAATCTCCAAATCCAAGATCACTTGCAACCTCAGGTGACAAATCAATCCCAGCAGGATTAGACACAACTCTGCCCAATTCATCACATCCATCATTATAATCTTCAAAATAGGCTGCCTCTGCCTCTGGTAATGATAATTCTAAATCCGTAAACTCCCACCTATTACTATGCCAATAGTCATCCATTTCATTCCACGGTCCTACTTCATTAACAGGAACTTCATAAACCGCTGTTCCTCTATTATATGATATAACATCTACTGTATATGTTGGATTCTTATATGTATCATCCCAACCCAAATTAGCAAACTTAAGATACTTATCTGGCAGTGCTACACAATAATCATCAATATCAAACTGTGTAGCATAAACCTCTATATCCGCATCATCAGATGCATCTATGTCATTAATACTAATGGGAGTTCTATTCATGCAAACAACATTCCAATATTCTGACAACCATTTAATAAAATCATCATATTGTCCATTTAAAATATCTTTTATTTTATTTTTAACTGACTGAGACTCACTTAAAATCAAATTATTGTACTCCGCAATTTCCATATCTGATTTTTTATCCTTGTACAAAGCTTTTATTTTATTTACCTCATTAAACTGTTCTAATGCAACAGACTTTATATCATCTATCATCTCCTCATTCAATCCAATTTCTTTTAAATTTTCACTAGCATCTCTACCTTTTGTAAAAAACGCAAAATATAATATTTCTTTACCACTATCTAAAATATTATTCGAATCATTTCGTTCTTCAGATACAATCTCTCTATTCTGTGCATCCACCTGACAAAGTTGTGTAACACTAACAAATGCAATGATTATACCTAATATTACTGTAAAAAATTTCTTCTTCATATAGTATCCTTCTTTCTTCCCCCTCCGGATGGATTAATAAAATATTACTTATGCACATAAATTATTTGTATAATATCACTTTTCTATATTAAAATCAATTCAAAATCATAATTCATTGTATTTTTTCACAATATTATTGCAATAACTGCATATTTTTCATTCATTTCATCTAAATATATTGAATCATCTATCTTATCCCCATACTTAAAATCTTATACATAAAAACAGAAATGCCCAACAGCTCTTTCACTGTCAAGCATTTCTGTCCTCTTCTAAACAATACATTTCTATCAAATGCACTATTTATTCCATTTAAGGCAACCCATTTGTAAGCCTGATAAAAAATGATAGAAATTATTTCTTGAGATATTTCTTCAGGTACTGTCCGGTGTATGACTTCTTTACCTTTGCCACTTCTTCCGGTGTTCCTTTTGCAATCACAGTACCGCCACGGTCACCGCCTTCCGGTCCCATATCTATAATATAATCCGCAGTCTTAATCACATCTAAGTTATGCTCAATGACAACAACTGTATTGCCGGATTCTGTTAATTTGTGAAGAATCTCCACCAACTTGTGCACATCCGCAAAATGCAACCCTGTGGTCGGCTCATCCAAGATATAGATTGTCTTACCTGTACTTCTCTTTGATAATTCTGTTGCGAGCTTAATTCTCTGTGCCTCTCCACCTGACAATTCAGTAGATGGCTGTCCTAACTTAATATAGGAAAGTCCAACATCATTGAGCGTTTCGATTTTACGCTTAATCGATGGTACATTTTCAAAGAAATCCACTGCATCTTCTACGGTCATATCCAATACGTCGTAGATACTCTTATCTTTATATTTTACTTCTAATGTTTCTCTGTTGTAACGCTTACCATTACATACTTCACATGGCACATATACATCCGGCAGGAAATGCATCTCTATCTTAATAATACCGTCACCGCTGCATGCTTCACAACGTCCGCCCTTGACATTAAAGCTGAATCTTCCCTTCTTATATCCACGTTCCTTTGCTCCAGATGTAGAAGCAAACAAATCACGAATCATATCAAACACGCCTGTATATGTCGCAGGATTGGAACGCGGCGTTCTTCCGATTGGCGACTGATCAATGTTAATGACCTTATCTAACTGATCTACCCCTTCAATATCATCATGCTTTCCTGCAATACAACGGGCACGGTTCAAATCTTTTGCAAGATGCTTATAGAGAATCTCATTTACAAGCGAACTCTTACCGGAACCTGATACACCTGTCACACAAGTCATAACCCCCAATGGAATATCTACATCAATATTCTTCAAGTTATTCTCTCGTGCGCCCTTGACTGTAATCCAGCCTGTCGGCTCTTTACGCTGCTGCGGCACCGGAATCTTGATACGCCCACTCAGATATGCGCCTGTTACACTCTCTTTGCAGGCCATAATCTCTTCTGCTGTTCCAGTTGCAACTACTTGTCCACCATTCTTGCCGGCTCCCGGTCCAATATCCACAATA
Source organism: Lachnospira sp. UBA4346 (assembly GCA_002394205.1). Taxonomy (GTDB): domain Bacteria; phylum Bacillota; class Clostridia; order Lachnospirales; family Lachnospiraceae; genus Lachnospira. The sequence goes on from DGTC01000035.1 coordinate 6,059, forward strand.
TAATCTGCTGCAAACATCGTATCTTCATCATGTTCTACAACAATCACGGAATTTCCAAGATCCCTTAAATGTGTCAGTGTCTTTAACAGCTTATCATTATCTCTCTGATGCAGTCCGATACTTGGTTCATCTAAGATATACGCAACACCAACCAGACCGGAACCAATCTGTGTTGCCAAACGAATACGCTGTGCTTCTCCACCTGACAATGTTCCTGTTGCTCTGGAAAGAGACAGATAATCCAAACCAACGTCCATCAGGAATTGAATTCTGGATTTAATTTCTTTAATAATCTGCTCACCAATCAGCATCTGGCGATTCGACAACTGCATATTCTGTAAAAATTCCTGCAATTTTAATACAGACATATTGGTAATTTCATAAATATTCTTATCCGCAACGGTAACTGCTAATGAAGTCGGCTTCAATCGCTGTCCTTTACAAGCCGCACACGGTGTAATGCGCATAAATTCCTCATACTGCTGTTTCATTGTATCAGAACCTGTCTCCCGATAACGCTTCTCCATATTGCGAATCAAACCTTCAAATGCAATATCATAGACACCTTCGCCCCGCTGTCCTTTATAATGCACCTTAACAGAATGTCCTTTTGTACCATTGATAATCATATCCTTAATATCATCCGGATAATCCTTAAATGGTGTCGCAAGACTAAAATGATATTCTTTGCTCAGCGCCTTCATAATTGCTCTTGTAAAACTGCCTTCATCTGTGACAGACTGCCAGCCCATCGCTACGATTGCACCTTCATCAATGCTGAGCCTCTCATCCGGAATCATCAACTCTGCATCAAACTCCATCTTATAGCCCAACCCAAAACACTCCGGACACGCACCAAACGGATTGTTAAACGAGAAACTTCTCGGTTCAATTTCTTCCATGCTAATTCCACAATCCGGGCAGGAAAAACTCTGACTGAAATTCAGCATTTCTCCGTCAATGACATCAACCATCATAAGACCTTCCGCTAACTTCAGCGTTGTTTCAATGGAATCCGTCAAACGTTTCTCAATGCCTTCCCGTACTGCAAGTCTGTCTACAACAATTTCAATATTATGTTTTTTGTTCTTCTCTAAAGAAATATCATCCGATAATTCATAAAGATTCCCATCAATTCTTGCACGCACATAGCCGCTCTTTTTTGCATGTTCTAAAAGTTTGACATGTTCTCCCTTACGACCTCGTACAACAGGTGCCATAATCTGAATCTTTGTACGCTCCGGAAGTGCCATAATCACATCTACCATCTGATCGACCGTCTGTCTTCTGACCTCTCTTCCACACTTTGGACAATGTGGAATTCCGACTCTTGCATATAGCAAACGGAAATAATCATAAATTTCCGTAACCGTTCCCACCGTCGAACGTGGATTACGGTTCGTTGACTTCTGATCAATCGAAATTGCCGGCGACAATCCTTCGATACTCTCTACATTCGGCTTCTCCATCTGACCTAAGAATTGTCTGGCATAAGAAGACAAGGATTCCATATATCTTCTCTGTCCCTCTGCATAAATGGTATCAAAAGCAAGAGAAGACTTTCCCGAACCTGACAATCCTGTCAATACAACAAGCTCATCTCTTGGTACATCTACGGAAACATTCTTCAAATTATGCTCATTTGCACCACGAATGTGAATAAATTTGCGATATTTTCCACGCACATCCGGCGCACTGGTATTCTTTTCCATTTCTTTCTCCATTCTATGATTCCGATTCATGCAGACAGCCATTACAACATTGCATTACGCAAATATCATGTTATCTGCACCATCTATCATTTTATTTTGTTATATTTTTAACATTTTATACATTTACAATCTGCTTCGTTTCTTATTTATTTTCATAAATATAACGATTCACTTCTATCATCTTATCACGCAACGCTGCCGCTTCTTCAAAGTTAAGTTCTGCCGCTGCCTTATGCATATTCTTTTCAATTTCTTTCTTTACTTTCTCAAGTTCCTTAATACTCATCGATTCGAAATCCCGCTCTAAATTCTCCTTCGGTGAGTAATCCGCAGCTTTTGAAATACTAATCAAATCACGAACCGCTTTCTTAATTGTCTGCGGTGTAATTCCATGTTCATCATTATATGCCTGCTGTATCTTACGTCTTCTCTCTGTCTCTGAGATTGCCTTTTCCATAGACTCCGTAACTTTATCCGCATACATAATCACATGGCCTTCACTGTTACGTGCTGCACGGCCAATTGTCTGAATCAAAGAAGTCTCTGTTCTTAAGAACCCTTCCTTATCAGCATCCAAAATCGCAACCAATGAAATCTCTGGAATATCCAAACCTTCTCTTAACAAATTAATACCAACCAATACATCAAATGCATCCAGTCGCATATCGCGAATAATCTTCTGCCGCTCCAACGTATCAATATCCGCATGCAAATACTTCACTCGAATTCCTAATTCCTTCAAATAATCCGTCAGATCCTCTGCCATTCTCTTTGTTAAAGTTGTAACAAGAATCTTATTGTGCTTTGCTGTTTCTTTGTTAATCTCTGAAACAAGATCATCAATCTGTCCATCTATCGGACGTACGTCAATTTCAGGATCTAACAGTCCTGTCGGTCTGATAATCTGCTCTGCCTCCATCAGTTCATGATCATGTTCATACGTAGACGGTGTTGCAGATACGAAAAGCATCTGTGAAATCTTGGACTCAAATTCACTAAAATTAAGTGGTCTGTTATCCTTTGCAGACGGCAGACGAAATCCGTAATCGACAAGCGTACTCTTTCTGGACTGATCTCCCGCATACATTCCACGAATCTGCGGTATTGTAATATGTGATTCATCGACAATAATCAGGAAATCCTCTGGAAAATAATCCATCAGTGTGTAAGGCGGCACCCCAGCCGGAAGTCCTGCCAAATGTCTGGAATAATTCTCAATACCGGAACAAAACCCCGTCTCCTGAATCATTTCCAAATCAAAATTCGTACGCTCCTCGATACGCTGTGCCTCAATGAGCTTATCTTCACTCTTAAAATATTTCACACGTTCTACCATCTCTGCGCGAATATTCTCAACTGCCGCTTCCATTTTTTCCTTTTCAACAACATAATGAGAATTCGGGAAAATTGCCGTGTGCTCTAAAACTAATTTTACCTCGCCGGTAAGCGAATCGATTTCTGCAATACGATCCACTTCATCTCCAAAAAATTCTACTCGAATTGCATCTCCACTCGAACTAGACGGATACACTTCCACAACATCCCCTCGTACACGGAACGTTCCTCGCTTAAAATCCTGATCACTCCGAATATACTGTATATCTATCAACTGACGAATCACTTCATCACGATCTTTTATCATGCCCGGACGTAACGAAATAACCATGTTCTGATAATCAATTGGAGCTCCCAATCCATATATACACGAAACAGATGCCACAATAATAACATCATTTCTTTCTGACAGTGCCGCTGTTGCCGAATGACGCAGTTTATCAATCTCATCGTTAACCGCCGAATCTTTTGCAATATACGTATCACTCTGTGGAACATATGCTTCCGGCTGATAGTAATCATAATAGGACACAAAATACTCCACCGCATTCTCTGGGAAAAACTCTTTCATTTCACCATAAAGCTGTGCTGCTAATGTCTTATTATGTGAAATAATTAACGTAGGCTTCTGTACATTTTGAATAATATTTGCCATCGTAAATGTCTTACCTGAACCGGTTACACCAACAAGTGTCTCAAATTGATTGCCCTCTTCAAATCCTTTTGTCAATGCTGCAATTGCCTGCGGCTGATCTCCCGTCGGCTCATATTCACTATGAAGGACGAACTTTTTTGACTCATTCTGCACAACAACACCTCCTGCTAATCAACGAATCCATAAACTATAAAGTACTTTATGACATTATCATCGCCACTTTATTCATGCTCTCTATATTATCATATTTTTTCATAATTGTATACCATTTTTAGAACGAATGTTCTATTTTTATGTTAAATTTTTATTAAAATGATACATTTACTGTTCCACAAAAAGACACATACTCCCAGAACACCTATTTTCATAAAAAAAAGAATCCATAAAGAAATTCTGCATAATCAATTCCTTATAGATTCTTTTTCATCTTATTATTTAATAAATAGATATTATCATCAATTAATTTTTCAAATAATCCAACGCCGCCTGCAACTGACTGTCTGTCTCAATGATGCCATCTTCATTCGGTGTCAGCTCTACCACTTCATCCGGTGTCACACCATGTCCGTGAATATCCTGACCTTTTGCCGTAAAATATTTCGCAATCGTGTACTTAATTGCACTGCCGTCCGTCAGCGGACGGATAGACTGTACGATGCCTTTTCCAAACGTCTGTGTACCTATAATCTTCGCAACACCATAATCCTGTACAGCTCCTGCAAAGATTTCTGATGCACTTGCACTATTTTCATCGACAAGAACTGCCATTGGAACCTGTATCTGCTCTGGATTGCTTCCTTTATATTCTGTACGTTTACCATTCTTATCTTCCGTATATACAATCATTCCTTCCGGCAAAACTTCATCAAGAATATTAACTACTGTTCCTAATACACCTCCGGGATTTGAACGAATATCTACAATAAGCCCTGTCATCCCCTGTTGTTTTAACTCATCTAATGTATTATGAAACTGTTCGTCTGTCACTCTGTCAAATTCAGAAATTCGAATATATCCAATACCGTCTTCTAACATCTGACCTGCTACCGTTTTTATCTTGATTTCATCTCTTGTTACCGTATAATCCATCGTCTGATTATCTCTGACAATCGTAAGAAGCACACTTGTTCCCTTCTCACCTTTAATCATCGTAACTGCGGAATTCAAATCAATCTCTCGAATATCTCTCCCATTGACTTGTACCACCAAATCTCCCTTTTGCAGACCAGCTTTTTCTGATGGAGAATCTTCATAAATCTCTGTCAGCTTAATACTTCCATCTTCCTGTTTCTGACACAGTGCACCAATTCCATAAAAAGAACCATTCGTACTTTCTAATAACTTTGCATATTCATCCGCAGTATAATAGACCGTATATTTATCACCAAAAGATTGTAAATACCCCTTATAAATAGCATCTTTTATTGTCTGCTCATCCGCATTATCAAAATAAAAGGAATCCAATACCTGATCTAACGCATCCAGTTTCGGTGCTACCGCTTCGCCAATTCCAACAGTATCTGTCACCGGTAAATCCTGTACATATACTTCGCCGCCATTGCTAATATGAATATATCCGGCTTGAATAAACGATGTCACAACCGCTAACAACACCACTAACGTAACAAGCACACCGACAATGCAGCCCCTAAAAACACCTTTACGATATTTCTTTTTTTCCTGCTGTTCTTTTCTCTGCCGATATATATTATCCTGCTGTCCACGTACAAGATTGCTGCCGCTGTCCAGTCCCGTCTGTTCAAACTGTTCAGATGCTTTTATTTCATCATTCATAACCAAATTTTCTCCATCCTGATATTTTGTCATGTTATACATACATGTGTCTTTCTTCAGACATTCTCTAGCGTACTTAATCCACTGCATTTATCCTACATAATTCCATGGATTCACATAAGAACCATTTAAACGCACGCCAAAATGCAAATGTGCTCCCGTCGAAATTCCTGTAGATCCCATTCTGCCTATTACCTGTCCCTGAGACACCGTATCACCTTCTGATACCAACAATGCAGAACAATGCATATATACTGTATACAATCCATCTCCATGATATACCCAAATCCAATTTCCGGCAGATGAACTGTATGTTGCTAACGTCACTGTTCCACTCGCTGCCGCATAAATCGGATCTCCTGATACACCACGAACAGTCGCACCAATATCAATTCCACGATGTGGAGAACTACGATCTTCCATATCTCCATAATCAGATGTAATTCTTCTCGATACCGTCGGCCAAATAAAACCTGACCGCGACGGTTTGTTATCCTCATCATTTATCGACGGCTTCGTAGGATTTAATGTAGCATCACCATCATTTTTATTCTTATCCAACTCTGCCTGTGCTTTCCTTGATGCCTCCTCTGCCGCCTTTTTAGCAGCTTCTCGTGCGGCTTCCCTTGCTGCTTCTTCCGCTGCAATCTTTGCTTCCATTGCTGCAATTTCATTTTCCTGCTGTGCAAGATCTGCATGTAACGAAGATTCCTTTTGCTGTGCCTGATTTGTCTGTGTCTTCAGTGCCATCAACTCTTCATTTTTTGCCTGCTGAACCACCGATAAAGCAGCTTTATCCGCTTCTACAGATGTCAGCATTTCATCAAGTCTTGCATGATCATTTTCTAACAATGTTTTTGTATTTGCGATATACTCAATATTTTCCTGATACTCCTGAAGCATCGTCCTGTCGTATTCAGAAATTTCCCGAATATATTCCGCTTTATTAAGCAGCTCACCCATATTTCCTGCTGACATCAAAATCTCAACGTAATTTTGCGGATTGTGTTCATACATAAATTGTATGCGTAATTTCATCGCCTCATACTGCTCCTGTGAACGTTCTTCTGCCTCCTGAAGCCCCTGTTCTGCCTGAACAATTTCCTCTTGTTTTGCGGCAATATCTGTATTCAGCTTATTTACGGATTGGTCTAATGTGTTCATTTTCTGGTCAAGCTGTGCAATGTAGGCCTGTGTGTCATTCGACTGTTGCTGCAGCTGCGCAATCTCCTTTTGTACATTGTCAAGCTGCGAATTCAAATCTGCCTTTCTCCCCTGTGCGTCATTTAAATCATCCGTTGTATCTCCGTATACATATACGGATGTATCCATAGGAACTCCTGTAAACAATACAATTCCAGTCAGCATCAGGGCTGCAATTTTCTTTTCTGTCCTTTTTTTCCTCATAATAGCTTACCCCTTTTGAAAAAAGGTTGTCGCACATCAATTTGAATGCGACAACCTCATTTGATTCGTTCGCATCAATTTGTTAAGTTTATAACAAATTCATACAAACCTGTTTTATTATACATTTGCATGCTTACGTACCGCAAATAATGTACCAATGATACCGATACCAATACCAAGTGCAATCGCAACCGGTATTAACACCTCAAACACACTATTTGCAGGAAGGAATACCAAAATATTGCTCAACACACTAAACTTACCCAAAACATATTCTACAAGTCTTGAGTACATATATCTTAAAATAAATAGCGGCAAAATGGAACCAATCACACCAATTGTAATACCCTCAATGAAGAATGGTGCATTTACGAATGCATCTGTTGCACCAATAAATTTCATGATTGAAATCTCTTCCTTACGAACCGTAATACCAATTACGATTGTATTTGTAATCAGGAAAATAGAAACCGCAAGTAAAATCACAATCACCGCAAGAGATACATAACCTACCAATTTAGCAGCACTCGAAAGCCCACTTGCTGTCGCTTCTGAACGGTTTACCTGACGAACACCATCTAAGTTTTCCAAATATGTAACAAGTGATGACTGCATTCCTGCATCATTTAAATATACTTCGTATGATGCTGAATTCGCCAATGGATTATCATTCTTAAACCCTTCTGCAAGCTCCGGATAATCTGCGAAATATTCTGTCTTAAAGTTGTTCCACGCCTCTTCTGCAGATGTAAAATGAATATCTGAAACTTCTACACGGCTCTTAATCGTATCTCCCAACTTACGAATATCTGCATCTGTTAAACCTTCTTTGAAAAATACCGTTACGCTAATATTATTCTCTGCCTTCTGTACCATATACTGAAAATTGGTAAAAATAGAATAAAATACACCAAAAATAAAGATACAAGCCGCAATCGTCGCAATGGATGCTAATGAGAATAAACGGTTACGATAAATATTCTTAAAGCCTTGTCTTATCTGATAAAATAATGATCTAATCTTCATAAAAATATCCACCCTTTTCCATATCGCTGATTATCTTGCCTTCGCTCATTGTAATTGTACGTTTCTTCATCTGCTGTACAATATCCATATTATGTGTTACGACAAGTACTGTAGTTCCCTGTTTATTCGCCTGATTCAAAATCTTCATGATTTCAGCAGAATTTCCCGGATCAAGGTTACCAGTCGGTTCGTCACAAAGCAGAATTGCAGGACGATTTACGAGAGCACGTGCAATTGCCACTCTCTGCTGTTCGCCACCGGAAAGCTGATTTGGATATGCTTTATATTTATCAAGCAGACCAACCATTGACAACATTGATAATACACGGCTCTTAATCTGTCTTGCCGGTGCTTCAATAACCTTCTGCGCAAACGCAATATTTTCATAAACATTTCTGTCCTCTAACAAACGGAAATCCTGGAATACAACACCAATATCTCTACGCAAATACGGCAATTTCTTTCTTGTGATTTTGTTCAAATACTTCTTATTTACATAAATCTTTCCTGATGTAGGCTCTAATTCATTCAAAAGCAGCTTAATCAATGTAGACTTACCCGAACCACTCTTACCTACTATAAATACAAATTCACCCTTCTGGATATGAAGATTGACACCGTTCAGTGCCGGTACACCGGAAGAATATGTCTTTGTAACATCTTCTAATATTATCATCGATTCACTCCTCCATTAATATAAATCTTTGCTTTCCATATACTTCATATATTTAACAACCATCAATGCAATTTTAAATGTAATCGCATCATCAAATACACGCAAATCCAAATCTGTACTCTTCTGTAACTTATCGAGACGATAAACAAGCGTATTTCTATGAATATATAACTGTCTTGATGTTTCTGATACATTCAAACTATTTTCAAAGAACTTATTAATTGTCGATAATGTTTCATCATCAAAATCATCCGGTGATTTTCCGCCAAAAATTTCTTTGATAAACATTTGACAAAGCGGAATTGGCAACTGATAAATTAGACGTCCAATGCCCAATCTGTTGTATGCAACAACATTCTTATCGCTGTAGAAAATCTTACCAACATCTAAAGCCATCTTTGCTTCTTTGTAAGAACGGGATACTTCACGAATATCTCCTACAATCGTACCATATGCAATATGAGCAGAACTCATCGCTTCTGTATTCAACATATCCATAATCACTTCTGCAGTCTTATCAAGTTCCTCATAGTTTTCCGTTCCTTTTACTTCCTTAACCAGAATAATGCTCTTTTCATCAACCGCTGTAATAAAATCTCTGGTCTTTCCTGCAAACAACGTACGAACAGTCTCTAAAGCATTCATATCCTTTTCATGCTTTGTTTCAATAATATATACAACACGCTTTACATCTGTATCAATATGTAACTTCTCCGCTCTTGTATACATATCTACGCGCAATAAATTATCCAAAAGCAGGTTCTTGATAAAGTTATCTTTATCATAACGTTCCTTATAAGCAACCAATAAGTTCTGAATCTGAAATGCTGCCAACTTGCCAAGCATATACACATCATCACTCGTTCCTTTTGCCAGTAAAATATATTCCAGGTTCTGGTCATCAATCACTTTAAAAAACTGATACCCATTTACAACCTGACTCTCTGCCGGCGAATCAATAAATGCAATGGCATCTGCCACACAACCAGTCACATCATCAAATGTCTTTGCAGCAATTTTTCCATCCGCATCTATTACACACAAATCAACTCTTGATATTGCCTTAAGACCATCCACTGTTGACTGTAAAATCTGATTTGAAATCATTCTCAAACTCCCTTTCTCACCTAAATCGAATACAAACAGTCATGTCTCCCCACACCGTGTATTCTATCTAATCTTCATATCATTAACGAATCGCTTCATTTTTTACATAATTCGACACATAACTTTGTATCTATACTATTGTATAGCAAAATGGACAAAAAAAAAAGAGGAAATATATAATTTCTATACATTTCCTCTCTTTTATTTGCAAAACTTATATCAATCGTATCAAAATATCATCATAATAATATTTTTAATATAATCTGTGATTCAAACCACACCTATAATAATTAGTGAGTGATAACCTGTTCTGTTTCCTTATCGAATACATGAAGTCTTTCAACTACCATAGCGAACTTAACCTTATCGCCAGGACGTACTGTTGTACGTGGGTTAACCTTTGCTGTACATGTCTGATCAGCAATATCATAATGAAGGTTAACTTCTGCACCAAGTAATTCATAAACCTTAACTTCAGCTTCGAATGTAGCTTCTGGATGAGCAGCGATGAAATCTTCATCAGCCTTAACATCTTCTGGACGGATACCAACAACAACTGTCTTTCCTTCGTATTTATCTTCGATTAACTTCTTGCTCTTTTCAGCTGGAAGTGTAATCTTAACTGTATCGCTTAATTCAAGTGTAACCTGTGAACCGCTTACAGCAACCTTAGCATCGATGATGTTCATCTGAGGTGATCCGATGAATCCGGCAACGAAGATGTTATCTGGTGTGTTGTAAAGGTTAGAAGGTGTATCTACCTGCTGAATAATACCATCCTTTAATACTACGATTCTTGTACCAAGTGTCATAGCTTCTGTCTGGTCATGTGTTACATAGATGATTGTTGTAGCTAATCTCTGGTGAAGCTTAGAAATCTCAACACGCATCTGTACTCTTAACTTAGCATCCAAGTTTGAAAGAGGCTCATCCATAAGGAATACCTTAGGGCTACGAACGATAGCACGTCCCATAGCAACTCGCTGTCTCTGACCACCTGAAAGAGCCTTTGGCTTACGATCTAATAAATGTTCAATATCAAGGATCTTAGCTGCTTCATGTACAGCCTTATCAATATCATCCTTAGGAACTTTTCTTAACTTCAAACCAAATGCCATGTTATCATAAACTGTCATATGTGGATATAAAGCATAGTTCTGGAATACCATTGCG
>DGTC01000028.1 GCA_002394205.1 Lachnospira sp. UBA4346
CGACTGGAATTGAATTACGGTTTCCAGATGCTAGAAAGTATGGATTAAGGAAAAATTCACTAGGAATGACATCATATAATGATGAACGAGGCGAAGCAGTTTCAGATATGTACATATATAGTTATGGTTGGGATGGTATCGGAAAACCGGCTTCAACTCTTGAAGAATGTGTAGGAAGTTGTGATAAGGAAATTAATTATTATATTACAGAAACAAATATTGAAAAATATGCTGATAGTGATAAGCATGTTATTACAGAGCAGAAGAAAGTAACAGTAAATGGAAAAGAGATGCTGAAGGTATATGGTTATATCAATCGTAGTAAAGACGGTGGACAGAAGACAGGAATTGTAGGGTATTACATGATTGTTAATGCCGATTCTATAAATGGTGGTAAAGAAAATCAGCCGGTATATTGGATGGGATGTTATGAGAAGGAGTCTGACAAGCAAAAAGTTGAAAATTGCGTAGATGCAATGGCAGAGACAGTAAAATTGATAGACTAATAAAATCTACAAAAGAAATGTTACAAAAGGGCAGGTGAGAATATGTCGCAGAAAAAGCGGAATAGACGGCAACGAGGTTCAATTACAGTGGAAGCTGCATTGGTAGTGCCATTATTTATGTTTGCTTTTATTGCCATTATATCGTTGGCTTTAATTGCAAGGGTAGAATGTATTACACAATATGCAATAGACCAGACGGCAAAAGAACTATCGCAGTATTGTTACATAGCAGATAGGGCAGGGTTATTAAAAAATGCAAGTGGAGAGAGTTGTACATTAGATTCGACAGACGATGTGATTGATGCGGTTGTCAATTTTCAGGATTTAACGCAAAAAGGCGTGAGTGATACGGTAGATGCTTACAAAAGCGGAAATGTTGAAGATGCAATCCAAAAAGGACAGAATACGGCTTCATCTGTAAGAGAACAGGGAGAAGCTATTTATGGTCAGATAAAATCCTTTGGTGGTGATAATCCGGTTGCAGCGGTAAAGGTTCTTGCAACGTCTATTGCAAGTGAAGCGGCAAGGAATGTAGCGTCACGAGTTGTTGCAATTCCATTATGTAAAGCACTTGTTCCAAAATATATTACAAAAAATACAAAATCCGCAGATGATACATTGAAACATTTGGGAATTGAACAAGGTTTAGATGGTTTGAACTTTGGAATGTCCTCTATTTTAAAAGATGGCAGAACCATTCAAATTGTTTGTATTTACAAAGTAAAAGTTATGTGGTTTTTCGGTGGAGAAAAGTATATAACGGTGAAGCAGACGGCAAATACGGCAGCTTGGATGTCTAAGAAGAATCAAAATTCATTGGAAGAAGTTGCAAAGAAAGTTGCTGATACATCAAAATGGGATGGAAATTATGGCACCGAATTTGTGAGTGAAACAAAGAAAAATGATGAAACACATGCTGTTAAATCTGGTGTGGGCATCGACTTATATAATCACTCAACCAATACTTTTACAGAAGTTCATTCAATGAATGTATTTAATCAGACGTATTCGAAACACACTGGAACAGGAGATAAAGCATCAGATTATACATTAAATAAAAGCAAAATCAAAAGTACAGTAAAGTCTTATGCAAAAAAAGAAGAGCAAAATGTTAAAAAGATTGATGAAATGATTGTATTAGAGAATGGTACAGAGGTTCAAACAGCAAAAGAAAGTGTAAAACATAGGAATATGGAAATGATACTGTATGTGCCACAGGAAGCGAAGGATAATGCGGACAGCACAAAGATTTTAGACGAAATTGCATCAGAGATAGAAGCAGAAAATAACGTAAAAGTGATTATTCGTTATGAGGATAAGGCATTTACAGAAGGATAAGCGAAGGAGATACATGAATGGCAAAATATATCATTGCATTTGTATATATGTGTATATTGCTACTGGCAGGGACAGTGCTCTTAGATCGGAGATACCACAAAGAAGAACAACATTCATTTATTGACTGTTTAAAAGAAAATAAGAAATATTTGGTAGGAATGTGTTTTATAGGAGTGGTAGCCATTGCAGTAAGCATAAAGGCATATATGAATCGGGATGAAGTGATGTTGGAAGTATTACTTCGATGGCTGACAATACTATGTGGCTGTTACATTATTACATGGATTGATTATAAAGAACATATTATTCCCAATAAGATACTATTAGGGTTATTGATTATGCGAATTATTTTCATGGGATATGAATGTATATATGCAGACGGTATGTTCCAATATTTTGTCTGGTATCCATTGTTTGGTGCATTGGTAGGTGGCATCAGTATGTTAATTGGAATGTTAATTTCAAGAAACGGAATCGGAATGGGAGATGTCAAATTTTTCTTTGTAATCGGTTTGTATGTTGGCAGTTATCGAATTATATCAACGCTTATTTATACGTTTATCATTAGTGCAATTGTAGGAATTGGGTTAGTGCTTTCAAAGAAATTGACATGGCATGATGCAATTCCACTAGCTCCATTTGCATTTGGTGGTGTGTTTATTGAATTTGTACTTATGATGATTGGAGGTTAGATAAAGATGAAAAAAACAACAGGGGTTCTGGTATTTATCGGCTTACTCGTTCTTATGGTAGGAACATGGGGCATGGTCATTGTAAGTAAGGGAAAAACCATAGCAAATTACAATTCTTACATAGAATCTGCACATAAGTATGAAGAAAAGGAAATATATATTGATGCAGTAGAGGCTTATAAAAAAGCATTGGAGATAGAACCTAATAATTATGATATTGTATTAGCACTTGCAGATGATTATAGAAAATTAGGAGATACAGATTCATTTATTAGTCAGTGTAAAAAGGCAATAGGTATGGATACATCAAAGGCAGCGGCATATGAAAAGCTGGCTGATTATTATGTCAATGGACAAAAATTTAAGGATGCATTGACAGTACTCCGTTCGGCAAAAGATGTGAATGAACGAGGAAAAATTGATAATATGATTCACGAGTTGAAGTACAGAGTTACATCGACATATGTTTCAGCACAACAAATCGGAGATTGGTATACACAAGGAAATTCAAGTTTGGCAACCTATCAATACAAAGAACGCTGGGGGATGATTGGTTCTTATGGAAAGAAATCAGTTGCAGTGCAGTATTCTCAAATAGGAATGTATGATCCGGAAACAGGTGTCTATCCATGTTTATTAAATAATGAATATTATTATGCAAATTCGGATGGAAATAAAAAGTATGTAGGTGATAATAAATACGATTATTTAGGAGCAATTTCTAGTGGATTAGCACCGGCTAAACGAGATGGAAAGTATGGATATATTGATGTACAATTTTCAGAAAAACAGTTTGAATATGAGTATGCAGGTGCATTTGCACAAGGTGTTGCAGCAGTAAAAAAAGATGGTAAGTGGGGCCTGATTGGCAAAGATTTGAAGATGGTAACAGGCTTTGATTATGATGAAATTTTAGTGGACAGCAATGGATTTTGTTCGTTGTATGACACAATTGTTGTAGTACAGAATGGAAAATATATTTTCATAGATAAATCAGGAAAGAAATTGACAGATAAGCAGTTCGATGGCGCAAAGATGGCAGCATCTGCGGATGGAGCCATTGCAGTAAAAACTGGAGACAAGTGGGGATTTGCTGATTCTAAAGGAAATATGGTAATTGATGCAAAATATGCAGATGCCAATTCCTTTTCGTTGGATATGGCTCCTATCAAATTGACAGATCGATGGGGATATATTGATAAAGAAGGAAATGGTGTTATTGGTATGGATTATGAATATGCAAGACCATTTAATGCACAGGGGGCTGCAGTAGTTCAAAATGGAACACAATGGAATATCATTGTGTTATGTGAGTATGGTGAAGGTTAAGTAGGAGGATAAACATGGAATTTACATTTGAATCACAAGGAAATGAATCATTTCTGGTATACAAAGCGGAGAATATGCAGAAAATAGATTCTTTGACGCTTGGTATGCTGGTAAATAACAGAATTCCTGGGATTGCACCGGCTATTAGCACACAAATAAATGATACGAGATATATAAAATACAATATTTCATCGAAAGTTTCAGTGGAACAGATGTTCACAGGGGTTGTGAAAGAAAATCAGTTTTTAGGGATACTATCAGGCATCACAGATGCTTTAAGTGGCGTAGAAGCATATATGATTCCACAAGAAAGTGTTGTATTAGATATAAAATATATGTATGCAGATGTTAGCACGTATGAAACATCATTAGTGTGTATTCCAATTATTGATTATCATAATGAGGAATCATTAGAAACATTTTTGAAGAAACTTATGATAAACACACGATTTGATTCAAGTGAAAATTGTGATTATGTAGCGAAAATACTCAATTTTTTAAATGAATCTTCTAAAGTTGATATTGCGAAGTTAAAGGAATTGATTCAAATATTAAGAAATGGAAGTTTTGTTCAGAAAGAAGTGGCACAACAGATTGCGGCAACACAAATGCAGCAAGGTGAAATTTTTAACAATGCAAATGTTGTAATGCAGGATATACCAGGAGGTATGCAACAGGGGTATCCGGCGATGCCACAGCAGAATGTACCACAAACACCATATGTTCAGCCGCAAAATTCGCAAATGAATCATATGCAAAATCAAAATAGTCAGGTACAAGTGCAAAATAATAGGCAGATGAAAGCAAAAATGCCGGCAATGCAAAAGCCTATACCAGAGCAAGGTTCTGCATCTATGCCAGGAAAAACCCCGATTCCGGCGATAAAGAAATCGGCACAGGGATTTGCAATTCCAGGTCAGCCAAATGAAGGAATGATGCAGGGAACAAAACCAGGATCGACAACGATGCCAAATGGTAATGCTGCATCAAATCAGAATGAGGATAAAATTTCTCTTGGATATTTACTTATGCATTATAGCGCAGAAAATATGGCAAAGTATAAGGCTCAAAAGGGAAATGATGGGACTGTATCAGCAAAAGAACAGGCAAAGTTAGAAAAATTGGAGCGAAAAGAACAGGAAAAATTAGCTAAAAAGGCAAAGAAAAATAAAAATACGCAAATGCCACAGATGCCGCCAATGCAGCAGACACCACAGATGCCACCAATGCAGCAGACACCACAGAC
>DGTC01000055.1 GCA_002394205.1 Lachnospira sp. UBA4346
CAACACCTGTTGCGAAGTATCTCTTCACATCTCTGTCATGAAGAGCCATCTGGATACGCTCGTAAGAGTACTTGTCATGCATATAGTGGATGATGTTCAATGCGTTTACATAAAGGCCTGCTAACCATTCCATCATATCATCGAACTTCTGCATAACTTCGTTATAATCAAGTGGTCCATCACCAAGAACTGGAGCGTATCTAGGTCCAACCTGGAATGGCTTACCGTCTTTTGTTAATGTGACTTCGTCGACACCACCGTTTAATGCGTATAATAATGTTTTTGCTAAGTTAGCTCTAGCACCGAAGAACTGCATATCTTTACCAACTCTCATACATGAGACACAGCATGCGATACAGTAGTCATCACCCATTAATGGTCTCATTAAATCATCTGATTCATATTGGATTGATGATGTATCGATTGAGATACCAGCACAGAATTTCTTCCATTCTGTTGGTAAGTTCTTTGACCATAAAACAGTCATATTTGGCTCAGGTGCTGGACCTAAGTTCTTTAATGTATGAAGCATACGGAATGAAGTCTTTGTAACTAAAGTTCTTCCATCAACACCCATACCACCGATTGATTCAGTTACCCATGTTGGGTCGCCTGAGAATAATTCGTTGTATGACTGAATTCTTGCGAACTTAACCATTCTGAACTTCATTGTCATATGATCGATTAATTCCTGAGCTTCTTCTTCTGTAAGTTTTCCAGCTTCGATATCTCTCTGAATGTAGATATCAAGGAATGTAGAAATACGACCAACTGACATAGCAGCACCGTTCTGAGTCTTGATAGCTGCAAGGTAACCAAAGTATAACCACTGGCAAGCTTCCTTAGCATCCTTAGCTGGCTGTGAAATATCATAACCATAGCTTTCTGCCATCTTCTTCATACCAGCAAGTGCCTTATACTGATCTGAGATTTCTTCTCTCTGACGGATGATATCATCTGTCATTGTTCCATCACCTGTGTTAGCGTGATCCTTAGCCTTCTGTTCCATAAGGTAGTCGATACCATAAAGAGCAACTCTTCTGTAATCGCCTACGATACGTCCACGGCCATAAGTATCTGGAAGACCTGTGATGATGTGGCTGTGACGAGCAGCTCTCATCTCTGGTGTATAAGCATCAAATACACCCTGGTTATGTGTCTTATGATACTCTGTGAAAATCTTATGGAATTCAGGATTTGGTTCATAACCATACTGCTTAGCTGCTTCTTCAGCCATCTTAATACCACCGAAAGGCATGAATGCTCTCTTTAATGGCTTGTCTGTCTGAATACCAACAACTTTTTCTAAATCCTTTAATGATTCATCTATATATCCAGGGCCATATGCTGTAAGACCTGTAACAACTTCTGTTTCACACTCTAATACGCCGCCCTTAGCTCTTTCTTCCTTCTGTAATTCCTGAAGTCTTCCCCAGAGCTTGTTTGTAGCTTCTGTAGGACCTGCAAGAAATTCTTCGTTACCATCGTAAGGCTTGTAGTTATTCTGGATGAAATCTCTAACGTTGATTTCTTCTTTCCAAAGTCTGCCTTCGAAACCGTTCCACTGTTCTTTCTCTAACATCTTGAACTTCCTCCTTGATCGATTGTTTTGCATTTTGTACATTGTATACAATTTGTCCCTTAAAAATAAATGTCTTCCGACATTGACAATTTTGTAACAATTTCTTTACAATGACATCATAACACCTTGATACATGAAAAGCAAGCAACTTTTTGCAAGTATCTAATTTAATACAATCTGATGAAATCTTTTATCATTATTGCCTTTTTGTGGCAATAAATATACATCCGGCTTCTCAATATAATTCGGGTGTGAATATAAAATAAAAATCTGTAGGAATGAACGACCATCTCCGGTTCCGTTTTATCCCTACAGATACTTTTTTATTTTTCTACTTTCATTAACAAGTCAATTAAATCCGGCGTACTTTCAAAGTCTTCAACATACTGAATCTTATACTCCGGCCTGATTGTAACCGTATAGCCATATAATTCATGAATGGCGGACAATTTATCATGGATTCTTTGTAACATTAATTGTACTTCTTCTTTTTTATGATACTGCATACAGATATTAAAATTCGAGCTGTGTATTCTTCCACACACCGCCGTTGACTGTACCTCTGAGCGTATAACATCGCCAATGGAGCGCAACAACTTATTCATTGTATCTACTCCATATGTATCAACAGAACGGTGATGCTGCCTAATCGTAATCCTTGCAAGTGCAAACGGCTCTCTTTTTGCCTCCCACTGATTAACATATTCTGAGAGTGTAATTAACATTCCGTATGGATTCATCAGACCTGTAACCGCATCTGTCTTTTTTAGTTCCATTAAATTATCTTTGCCTCCCGGAATGTACTCATCCAAATCGACAAAATAACCAATCAAACCGGTTACCTTTCCTTCATGATATACCGGTGCTTTCGTTGCCATAATGGTATGCGAAACTCCACGGACAATACACTGTCCAACGCGGTTCATCATTGTTTTTCCTTTCCGCAAAACTTCCCATTCATCACTTCTGTATGGATCATTATTAATATGCCATTGCATATCTTCATCTGTCTTTTCAACAATTTCCGATAAATCTGCAATACCGTAGAAATTCAGGAAGTTTCGATTTGCACCGACAAACTTTCTATCTGTATCCTTCCAAAAAATATATGCCAGATTAGAATCTACAAGACTTTGCCATAATTCCATTTTAGAATCTGTATCTATCATTCCGCCAATTCCCATTGTATAAGCAACTCTTTCCATCGTATCCTGCTTCATCAACGGTGTATCCATGACGGCAAATAATAATTTTTTATTTCCGGTTCCCGGCAATGCAATAACACGATGCACCTTCCATACATATGCTCCACTTAATTCTTTTGTACGAAACAACTCTGATATATGTCCATTTCCGCTTGCACTAATTCGTTCTATAATATCGTCAAGACAAGTCCATTCTTTATAATGCTTTTTATCTGCAAAATAAACACTTTCCTGCTCAAACATCTCCAATCCCTGTCTGACTGTCACTTTTTCCTGTTGCACGCGTCTGTCAAGAAGGCCATTATGCATAACCCTGTTTACAATATCTTTTTCCAAATCCGCAACATATAATCCATCAAACATCAGATACATCATCCGAAATACTTCTTCCATCTGATTCTGATATATCGATTCATTCTTCGCTGTCAGATTGGCTACTTCCGTCTGATATACCATCCGGTTGCCACAAGCTGCTATTTTTCTTGCACGTACACGCATTGAACGGCCTCGGACTGAATAGTCCATTTCACAAAATGCATCCTCCGTAACTCTCATTTGAAATGCACGAAACTGCTTCGTCAACGGTGAATACGATGCATTGATATTTTCTTCAACTTCTGCTAATGTCTTTGCGCCCGATCCGGCTAAAATATCCTTATACTGGTAATTCATAAACATCAGCTGCAATTTATCCGTATCTTCTTGATATTCATACAAAGCAAACGGACGGTCCGTCGTAAAATCAGTTCTTCCAATTTCATCATAGTATCTTTGCCAGCCACGTGTTTCAACCTGCATATTCTGCTTCTTACAGTTTGCAATTGCTTCCTGTAACTCCATTGGCTTACCAAAATAATACCCCTGCACCTTTTCGCAACCGATATTTTTTAGGAATTCAAATTGTTCTTTCGTCTCGACACCTTCTGCTAAAGTCTGCATACCGATTTCTTTCGCCATGGAAACCATGGACGTCAGTATGGATTTGGATTTATCCGTAAAACTGGATAAAAATTCCATATCAATTTTAATTTCATCATATTGATAATCTTTTAACAAATTGAGAGAAGAATAGCCGCTTCCAAAATCATCCATCCACACCTGATACCCTGCATTTTTGAACTTCTGTAGTTCCTCCTGTACAAAATGTGCATCCTTTACCAGCATTGACTCGGTAATCTCAATTCGAATCATGTCTCTTGGAATATCATATTGTTCCAAAACTTTTTCCACTTCATCAAAAACCGGACATACAATAAAATCAATTCTGGACAAATTAAACGATACCGGAACTGTTTCAAGTCCCTCATCGATACACATTCTCATTTGCCTGCAAACTTCACGCACCATATACAAATCCAGCTTATATATCAGACGGCTGCTTTCTAATGCAGGAATAAATCCGGCCGGTGAAATCATTCCCCGTTCCGGATCCTTCCATCTTGCAAGTGCTTCCAACCCACATAATGCACCACTAATCGTTCGTACCACGGGTTGATAATATGCTTTGATATAGCCATTTTGTATTGCATGGTCAAATTCATGAATAATATAGTCGTTTGCTTCTTTCTGACGATGTATGGATTCATTATAACAACAGAAAAATTCATCGGCTACATATCTGATGCTGTCACAGGATAATTTTGCCAAATCACATGCTGTCGATACTTTTGTTTTCCTATCATAAAAATGATAGATTCCTGCTTTAATACTCATTCCATCACGTTCGTATGCTAACGAAAATGCATCATGTACTTTCGTTACAGCATCCATTAGATGCTCTTTATGTGTCCATACCACAAAATGATCATCTGAAAAACGGGCAACCAAATCACCCATAAAGAATCTTTCTAATATCTGAGCCATACTCTGTAATACATCATCTCCATGCTCAAAACCTTTCTTTATATTATAAGATTTGAAATTGTGTATATCAAAGAACACAATATACTGTCCCTTAACGCTGTTTTTCAGATTATTCTCATCAATTTGCCTCTGCGTATACTCAAAGAACTCTCTCATTCCCGGCAATCCGGTAAGCCTGTCTTTTTCATAGGATTCAGTATCTTGCTTTTGAATCCGTTCTGTCATAACTTTTGCCCCCAAATAAACAAATCCTTCGTAAATTCAGATTACATTTCTTCATAAAATGCCAAATTATCTTCTAGAATTTTAGTAACTGTTCCTCCACGTTTTTCAATATTGCTATGGAAGCCTTTCAATTCTTTAATCTTTTTGACACGATCTCTTGAAAACTGACCGACTGCCTCTGCAAATACCGGCTGTTTTTCAAGATTCTCACGATACTTGATTGCCGCCGGACAGTAGATGTATAAAATTCGTCTTGTTACTTTATTTAATCGCAATGCACCCTTTGCCTCATATTTAATCCATGATTCATAATCTTTTACGAACATATCTCTTGTGTTGTTTCTACAATTCTTGTACTGTGTACGAACTTTTTCTTTAACCTCTTCTGATAAATCCTTATTCTTGCGATAGAACTGAATATAATCACAATAATCAGCAGTCAGCGAATGTTCTCTTAAATCATTCCAGTAATTCCCCTGAATGGTTCTGCACATTTCCCAACGGAATGTACCTGCAAGTGTAATCATGACACTATTCAAATCGCCGATAAAGAATTCTGGTAAAACAAATCTTGCAGGCGTATCTCTCTTCTTTTCAGAAACCTCCTGCCACATAATACCACGGCTGCCTACATTCGGCATCAGAATTACATCCGGCAGCACCTGTTTCTGCACCATAATATTTTCAATCTTATTGTTATCATCATAATACATCTGTTCTCTATGAAATAATGAATAATCAATATCTAAAACGCTGTCAAGTGCTGCTGCAATCTTCTTCTCACTCAAGAACATTTGTTTGATTTGCTGTGTAAAACGTGTCTGTGAAAGAATCGGACAGAATACTGTTATTTCACCGCTTGTAATACGATTTGTTACACGCATCATATTCTCAATTTCAAAGCGTACTTTTGCATCCTGATCTGAAAAATATGCATTTTCTTCTGCCTTTGTAAATGGTCTGCTCTTTTTGAGTTCACGGAACTGTTCCTTGTAATCACTATCATACTCATTCTTTGACGGTTCTCTTTTGCCCTCATAAATTGCACAAAGCCATTCATAAATTGTATATACATGATAAGCAACTGTTCCTCTTTCCGGCTTAAAGTAATACAACTCAGCGAGTGTTTCTCTGTCGAACTCCCGTTCTTCCATATAACCAAAATTCAAAAACAGTTCAATTACCCTGCTAATCTGTGTATCTTTTCTCGACTTTAAGAATACTGCTTCGTATATTTTATAAAATTCTTCTGATATACGTTTTCTTAATTCACGTACCCCGTTATCTGATGATAAACGATCAGGAAGTGTTCTATAATTATCTACAAGCATCTGGAATTTCATCGTTTCCTGTGCATCTAACTCTGCATAATCTAATATCTGTTTCAATGAATCCTTACATTCTGCATTGACAAGTGCGTAATCAAATGCAACATCTTCTGCTGCTTCTTCATTCGTCTCTTCCTGTGTTGGCACTTCTTCAACGGCTTCAAGCAGTGTGAATCCAAACACTGAAGGATTGAACTGTTCTAACACTTCACAAATCAATGAATTTACCTGCTTCACAGCCTTTGTTATCATAGAAATATGATAAGATGCAATATGATTCTGCTCACTAAATAAACCGTGGAATATTGATTTTTCCAAATTACCAATATCGCACAAATACTGACACGTATCCTTATCTACCACTGTCAGCTGCTCTGCTCTCTCATCCTGCATCTGTGCAAGCTGATGTAAAAAAGGATCAAAATACTGTGTATATACCTGATATATCTGACCGAACTGATACAGCATAGACCTGTCAATCAACTCCTGATAATTCACACCTAAGGATCTGACACTGTCAATTTCCTCTATTCCACTGATACGGAACGATAACACCGCCATATCTGTTTCTGCATAATAATTATAAAGATACTGCTCTGCACATAAATCAATCAGACCAATCATCGAACCATTTTCCAAATTCATTCTGATATAATTGCTTCTTGCAGATGCACTGCCACTGATTACAAGATATACTTTATCAATCTTCGTCCCTGCCTCAAATAGACATTCACCCTTTTTAAAATTCAATCTTTCACAATCGCGCATACTTAGCATACGTATAACCTCACTATTCTAAAATACAACTATTGATTTTATTGTATCATACTATTTCAAATTTCTGAATAGTTTCCAGGTATATTTTATAATTTACATTCGATTTTTAATATACTGTTCTAATTTCTTCTTGTACGCCGGACCTATTTCTACATGTCCATATCCCTGTGTCAGATGAATATATCGATTCGGCATATCTACCTGACTAATATAGGTTTGATTTACAATTGTGTGCTTGCTGCATTGAATGAAATCTTGTGAATGATATCTGCGAAGAAACTGCTCACATGTCAGATACGGTACAACATAACGTTCTTCCCTGGTATAAATTTCTAATTCTCTGTTATGACTTTCCGTATAGATAATATCCTCTGTATGAATTGCCTGATAGACTCCTTTTATTTTAAAAAAATGATGACTCTTCTCCCTGTTTGTTATTGGACACTGCAATGTTTCCTGAATCGTTTCAGCAAACTGTTTCATCACTACAGGCTTTTCAAAATATTGGTAACAATGCAGATGACTATATGCATACTGCATCGGATCCTTGGTGTCTGATACCGCAATAACCGGTGTAAAACGATATCTGTCCTGCTGCCTTAAATATTCAACAAACTGTAATCCATCTGTCTTACTGCTCTTTCCAATATCAAAATCAACAACAAACACATCTATATAGCAGTCCATTGCAAGGCAGATTCCCTCATGTGCCGAACGTGCTGTATATACCTGAATATCTTCATCATATTTTACTTTCCCCTCTTGTACAAATGTCTTTGTTAAAACATCTGTACTCTCCAATATCAATATGTTTTTCTTCATATAACGTCTCCACTTCATCCTTCCTGTAAGTGTGGCATTATACAATTCCCCCTATGTATGCCCCTCTGTTTCATCTTCCTTTCGGATATGTCTTATTTGTTTTCCCGATG
Source organism: Lachnospira sp. UBA4346 (assembly GCA_002394205.1). GTDB lineage: Bacteria > Bacillota > Clostridia > Lachnospirales > Lachnospiraceae > Lachnospira. The sequence continues at coordinate 7,913 of DGTC01000055.1, forward strand.
CCATTCTGATTAACTCAAATCCGGACTCTATACAACTGAGTAAATCTTTTTGTAAATCTTTATCAAACCGCTCCCAAATATCATTGAGGTAACTCAAATTCACCGTCAGTTCCGGCATCATAATTGAAGGAAAATATCCTAACTTGTCATATAATTCTGAAAGAACCTGTGCATCCGGCTGTGTCGTACCTTTTTCAATCTGCCTGTACTTCTTAATTCCAACGTGCAGATTTTCAGCCATCTGTTCCTGTGTTTTTCCATCTAACTTTCTTACACTTAACCATACGGTATCTTTATCCTCATTTACCATACTATCCGTACGCATTTGTAAAAATGAAACTATCTTACGATAATCCACTTTTTCTTTTTGCGTTATTCGTAACTGTTGAATAGATATTCCCTGACGCATAACCCAGATAATATGTGCAAGCATATTTGCCTGCTGTTCTTTTTCACAACGCTGAATATATTCATTTAATATACTTTCTTTGTAATGAACGCCTGTCAGTATATAATCAATATCCACTTTCTGCTCCTGCATACGAAAAAGCGATGTATATGATACCAGCTTTTGCCCCTGCTCAATCTTGCTATAATGGCTTTGTGTAACCCCTAGAAGTTCCCCCATCTTCTTTTGGCTGACATTGTGTTTTTTCCTATATTCAGTCAATCTACGCAAACATCCATTATAAACATCGTTATCCATGAATTGAACACATCTCCTAATCAAAACATATCACTACGCTTATTCTAAAGCATTTCAAGTTGCCTAAAGATATGCCATTTGTGAATATATTCCCACTTTTCAGATTCGAAATACATTTGCAATTTTTGGATATTTTGCACAATTTTTACTTTTTTATCAAAAATAATTTGACAAAGTTTACACCGTTGTGTATACTGTCATTAGTTGGTTTGTTAATGATGTCTATATATCAATCAATTAGCCATGATTTATATATGTATATCATACAACTATTATTTTTTCATTTTTCCTAAATATATTACAAAAGGACTGTACGGTATGTCATCGTACAGTCCTTTTGTAATATATTTTATGAAATTTTATAAAACCAGAATCCGAATCTTCCTGCTTCGATTATTGTTTCAATACTTCTACTCTTGTAATCTTATTCTGATTCATACTTGCTATACATAACGAAAACTGGTCAAATTCTACACATGCTCCTACACTCACAGAGTGATCTTCTTCCTGTAGTTTCTGTGCAATAACATCACGTAATAACATCGTTTCTTCTGCCGGGATATGAATCTTTGCCAAACGGTTCGCAAGTTTTACACTCTGACTTCCCCGCAGCGTAATTTTATCCACATCATCATGTGGCAAAAACAGGTATTTTCTTGTTGCAAACAATGCGACGATACACAAAACACCTACAAGCGTATCAACAATTGCAGAATGAGATACCACCACTTGTCTTGCAATCGCAAATAACAATACCTCAACAACCGTGCCCGGTGTATGCTTGCATAACATCTTAATTAATTCTACACCTACTGCAAGATTCATCGCCTTTTCTAAATAGAATGAAAATACTTCTCCTTCAGAAAGCATCAAATCCATGTCAAAAATATCAAATGCCAGCCTGATTGATAAAAAAGCAATCACTACTGCAAGAATCATTGATATAAAAATCTCCAAATAATAGGAAATCCCATACATCTTTTCCATCAGATAATGCTTCATCTTATACCCTCCATTTTCAGCTGCTTACATAATAACTATCCGTAAACTTTTTGTCATACTATATTTGTATACTATACATCTTAAAATAATCAGCCTATCTTGTCAATTCTGCCATAAGTTCCTGTACCGAATATATCCTATTCATTCTTCCTACATTCTCACCACAAAATATTAATCCATTTTCAACATCCCCCTGTACGGCTCGAACAAGTGCCTGTGTAATACAATATGGTACTTTTGCCGGATTACATTTTTCAAGGCATCCATAACATTTTGAAATTTTCTCTCTATGCCGCGCTATCTTTTCTGTAAATGCATTTTTTAAAGCTCTTCCAGGCATCCCCACCGGACTGTCTATAATCTCAATATCCTCTGAATGTGCGTGAACATATGCCTCTTTATACGCCTGTGCAGCATCACATTCATATGTTGCCACAAAACGGCTCGCAATCTGTACCCCGTCTGCCCCCAAGGAAATCATGCGTGCAATATCCTTTTTATCATAGATACCACCTGCAACAATTATCGGAATTTTCTTTGCAAAACGTCCCTCATACTGACGGACACACATTATAATTTTTTGAATTTCCTGTTCAAACCGCTCCGATGTCATTTGCTGTAATACTTCTTTGGAAAATCCCAAATGTCCCCCTGCTTTCGGTCCTTCAACAACCAAAAAATCAGCTGTTGTATGATATTTTTTCTCCCACATACGAAAAATTAATTCTATTGCACGCTCTGAGGATACAATTGGTGCAATCGCCGGTAATTCAGACACTTTCTCCTTACATTCCTGAAGAATTCCAGGTAAATCTGTCGGAATACCTGCTCCACAAATAATAACATCTGCACCGGAATATACCGCCTGCCGTACATGTTCTTTGTAATCTTTTAAAGCACGCATAACATTCACACCGACCAAGCCTTTCCCACCTGAAATCTCCTTTGCCCGTCTGATATGTTTGTGAATTGCCTTCAAATTACATTCCGACGGATTCTGTTCAAATTCCGGTTCATCATACCCAATCTGAGCTGTCGAAATCACGCCTATACCGCCCTCTTTTGCAACTGCTCCTGCAAGACTGCTTCTGCTAATTCCAACCCCCATACCACCTTGTATAATTGGTACCTGTGCCACCTTGTTCCCTATTCTTAATTCCTGCATTACACTTCGCCTTTCTCCCTAACCAACCTATTATAAGATTAAATATTTTATTTAGTTTGATAATCAAACTATTTATTTTAGTGTAATGCATCCTGTCTTCTGTGTCAAGATAATATTGTATTATTTTCTATATTATATCGTTTTAAAAACTATATACCACAAAACAAATCATCAGTTGTATCTTATAACATAAAAAACGATGTATAAAGTGATATAATTACTTCTTACCGCACATTTATTGTCCAATAAAAATTAACTGCCATCTTTATACATCATTTTCATTATAATATCTCTACAATCGTAAAATTGTAACGTTCCAATCTTATACAAAAGCTCAAATTAAAAGACTTGTACAAATAATAGGACCTATATTAACAAGGCTGTACCTGCCACTGTTCTAAAATTGAATTCAACGCATTTCCACTGCTCGTATGACATCGTATGATTTCCGCTTTGCATTTTTCTGCTTCTGTTACCGCCGTACGAACCATTTTATGCGATACTGTATTTGTAAACAGAATCATCAAATCCGGCGAGCCAATGTGACTGCTGAAATTCCCACTCATATGTGTAAACACTTTCACTTTACAATTATACGCTTTACAAATCTTCTTATACTGACAGACCATTCTGTCATGTCCTCCAACAATTACAATACTCATATCATTCCCCTTTTCTAATTTATCATTTCATTTGCATCTTATCCATTTATCCTATTTTCCTAATGTGTTGTCTATTATTTATGCCGTGATACACTTTGTTGAATACTTATGATAAATTTCACACATATCCATTCCCCGCTGCATCATTTCTACAACCTGTCTCGTTACAATATCAAATTGTTCAAACAACGCAATCCGCTCCTCTTTGCAATCATAAACCTTCCAATATCCGGAATACAGGAAGTTCTGTCCTTCATTTTCAATAAAGCCTCTGACATCTTCTACCGGATACCCCAATAAAAGCCCTAATTCATGTGGAAAATCTCTGCGATGCTGCATATATTTTATATATCGTTCCTGAAACATCTCAAGAATAGCTTCCAATCTTACATCTGTATATCCTTCATCTTTTAAGAATTCCAGCACCGGCTCTGAACAGATATATGCCATCAATGCATCTTTCTCATAAATCAGATATGTGCACTTTGTTCCATTACAAAATAACTTATATTGAAATAATGCGGTATCTTTTAAAATCTGATTCAATTCTTCTTCCTGCTCTTTTGCAATACATAGCAGATTCGACACTTTAATTCCCGCAAATACCGGTGCACATTGCAATGCCAATTGCGTATGTACACCATAAAAATCTAACTGTTCAAAGATACAAAACACATCTCTGCTCATTTTCCCTCTCCTGTCATACATCATTTCTAGTAATACTGCCGCTTCTTTTTATTAAACATCAACTGTAATTCTTATCAATAAGCGACGATACCATATTCTTATTATTTCCTATTGATTCATTTCTATTTATAATCGCACATATAAACAAGACTAATTTAAGTTAGATATAACTAACCTTTGTTTTTTTAGAAACCTGCCATGGACTATTCCTTTCCATAGCAGGTCCCACTATCTTATGAACATTCACACTGTCTTACAACAACACTTTTCAGATTCTGACCTTCCATAAATCCACATGTCTTTAATCCCTGTGCAATTACTTTGTGCCACATCTTTGCTGACAAATGATATTCTGTATTATCATCTAAACAAACCGTACATACATTATCTTTATCACAAGTCTGTCCGCATGATATTTTATACATATTCTTTCGATTAATTGCACCGATAGATTCCAATGTATTAATCATACGATAAACTGTTGCTGTTCCAATATTTTTGTCTTGTTTTAAGGCTTTATAATAGATTTCTTTACAACAGGCACACTCTTCTTCTAAAATAATATCAAGCAGCATCAAACGTTGTCTCGTAATGCGGCAATGTCTTTCTTTGAGCATCTCAATAATCTGCTCTTTTTTCATCTCATTTGTCTGAAACTTCTGAGATTCAATATTTATACTATTTTCTTCCAATTTCATGTCTAACCCCGTCTTTCCTGCAATTTTGCATTCTGATTAATGGCAGTGTCCGCCACATTTACTGCAATCCCCACCGCAGCTAATAATCGGCTTTCCCTGTTTTTTGTCTTTCACCATGCTGCGAATAACCAGTGCTACCACACCTGCTACAATCGCACCTACAAATACTGTTCCCATTATAAACACCCTGCTTTCTAAACAAAGTTTCTAAGTATCTTTTACAAATGACATATACAGAGCATTTGCTGCATATGCCATTCGTAAATTTAATTTTTACGCCTTCTGAAGGTTCTTATCAATTGTCAGCGTTGTACTTTCCTTATAAGGTCTGAATAACATATAAGCGAATCCTGCAATAATAATAACTGCTACAACTGTTCCAAATCCAAATGTACCTTCAATAATCAATGAACCAATCTGGTATACACATAATGCAACTAAATAAGCAAATCCACACTGATATCCGATTGCAAATGCAAACCACTTTCTATTGTTCATTTCTCTCTTAATTGCACCCATTGCTGCAAAACATGGAGCACAAAGTAAGTTAAATACAAGGAATGCATACGCACCGATTGCTGTCATTTCAAGTGCAAGGTTATTCCAAATCTGGATACCATTTTCTGCAACTTCTCCAGCTCCGAATAATACACCAAATGTACCTACAACCTGTTCCTTTGCAACAAGACCTGTAACAGTTGCCACTGCCATCTTCCAGTTGCCAAATCCTAATGGAGCAAAGATTGGTGCAATCACATTACCAATTGCTGCTAAGATACTTGAATCAATTTCTTCTGCTTCAAGCATTGTAAATGAACCATCTACAAAACCAAAGCTCATTAAGAACCATACTAAAATGGTTGCAAGAAGAATGATTGTACCTGCCTTCTTAATGAATGATGACGCTCTTTCCCACATTGTTCTTAAAATACTGCCAACTGTAGGCATATGATATGCCGGAAGTTCCATAACGAATGGTGCCGGATCTCCTGCAAAAATCTTTGTCTTCTTTAAAATAATACCTGAACAGATAATGGCTGCAATACCCACAAAGTATGCACTTGGTGCAACCCACCATGCACCGTCAAACAACGCACCTGCGATTAATGCGATGATTGGTAACTTTGCACTACAAGGAATAAATGTTGTTGTCATAACTGTCATACGACGATCTCTTTCATTTTCAATTGTACGAGATGCCATAACACCAGGAACACCACAACCACTACCAATTAACATAGGAATGAATGATTTTCCAGAAAGACCGAACTTTCTAAACACTCTATCCATAATAAAGGCTACTCTTGCCATATAACCACATGCTTCTAAGAATGCAAGCAATGCAAATAATACAAGCATCTGAGGAACAAAACCAAGTACTGCACCAACACCGGCTACAATACCGTCTAAGATAAGACCAGATAACCAATCTGCACAATTTACTGCTTCTAATCCACTCTCAACAAGTGCTGGAATACCCGGTACCCACATACCATAATCTGCCGGATCCGGTTCTCCTGCTTCTACGATTGCTTCAGCTTCTTTTGTTGCCTCTGCATTAATTGTTACTGTTTCTAATACTTCACCTGCATCATCTAAAATGTCTACTGATGTTTCACCATCTTCTACTGCTGCAAGAATCTGGTCTGCTCTGCTGTAATCACCTGCAAGTTCATCATATTCTTCAGAACCGATGCCAAACATATGCCAGCCATCACCGAATAAATTATCATTTACCCAGTCTGTACCCCATGTACCGATTGTTGAAATAGAAAGATAATATACAAGGAACATAATGACTGCAAAGATTGGAAGTGCTGCAAAACGGTTTGTTACAATTCTATCAATCTTATCTGAAATTGTAAGTTTGCCCTGAGACTTCTTTGTTATGCAATCTTTAATAATAGAAGAAATATATGTATATCTTTCATTTGTGATAATACTTTCTGTATCATCATCCATTCTGTCCTCTAATAATTTGATTTCTGCTGAAACATCCGGAACCTGCTTCATATTTCCTGCAATCTTGTCATCTTTTTCAAGTAATTTAATTGCGAAGAAACGCTTCTGTTCTGCCGGAATATCTGATAACTTCTCTTCTACAGATTCGATAACAGATTCAACATCTTTGTCAAATTTATGAACTGCCGGTGTAGCACTCTTATTCTGTGCAAGTTTCACAGCCTTTTCAGCAGCTTCCTTAATTCCTGTTCCCTTTAATGCTGAGATTTCTACAACTTCACATCCAAGTTTCTTTGCAAGTTTATCAATGTGAACCTTGTCTCCGTTCTTCTCTAAAATATCCATCATATTAACTGCCATGATTACCGGAATACCAAGTTCCATAATCTGTGTTGACAGATATAAGTTACGTTCAATATTTGTACCATCTACAATATTTAAAATCGCATCCGGTCTTTCGTTAATCAAATAATTTCTTGCAACGACTTCTTCCAATGTATATGGTGATAATGAATAAATACCAGGTAAATCCATGATTGTTACATCTGAATGTCCTTTTAATTTACCTTCTTTCTTCTCAACCGTTACACCCGGCCAGTTACCTACGAACTGGTTAGAGCCGGTCAATGCATTAAATAATGTTGTCTTACCGCAGTTTGGATTACCTGCAAGTGCAATTTTAATTGCCATTTCCAATCTCCTTCATCTTTTCACTTTTATAAACAGCAAATAGATATATCCAACCATTATTTGTTATACCTATTTGTCATTTGTCTACACTATTTCAAATTCATCGAAACTTATTATTGTAAGTTTTGGCTAACTTATATTCAATAAAATATGCCGGAATTCCGGCAGTTTTCATTTCTTTTACTGAACTTCAATCATTTCTGCATCTGCTTTACGAAGTGACAATTCATATCCTCTGACTGTAACTTCAATCGGATCCCCTAATGGTGCAACCTTACGCACATAGACATCAACACCTTTTGTAATCCCCATATCCATAATTCTGCGCTTTACCGGTCCTTCCCCTGTAAGCTTTACAACTTTCACTGTCTGGCCACAAGGTACTTCCTTTAATGTACTCATCTTCTCTAATCTCCCTTTCCTTCCAGTATTATACCATTATTCTATTTGCCATATCTTTTCCGATGGCAACTCTGGAATCTTTTACGTTGACAATCATATTTCCACCCATCTCAGAGATTACTGTAACCTTACCGCCTACTACGAAGCCTAAGTTCTCTAAGAATCTTCTTGTTTCTTCTTTTCCTCCAACTTTGCAAATGGTATTTTCTGTTCCAATATCAACCATTGTTAACGGCATCATACGTTCCTCCTTGTTGTTATCAAATATGATAATCATTTTCAATACATCAGTTAGTATATACTAATAAATGTTAGTTGTCAATATTTTTAAATAATTATTTTATATTTTTCTATGTACTTCCATGTATGCATATTTTAAAGTAATTCATATCCTGCTCTATGCACTGCATCTGAAATCTCTTCCCTGGTAAATGCGCGCTCTCCCTGTACTTCTAATGTCTTATCATTCATAGATACTTTTCCGACCAATCCTGACAATTCATTAATACTATTTTCCACACGTACTTTACAATTATCGCAATGCATCCCAGCGACTTCGTACTTCTGTGTCTGAGTAATAACACCTTTTAAGCGTTTCTTGAGCTTCTTTGGTGCATCTGCGCCGCCTCCACAGCAACCACCCTGACCGGCAAAATGCCGCAGCGATGATTTTAGTGAAATACACACAATAACAAGTAATACTACAATAATAACTGCTGTTCCCATAGCACTCACCCTTCCTATTTTATATTATGTAATGAAACTTTTATTCGTTTCATCTTATTTGAGTTAGCATAATCTAACAAAAGTTATTATAGCATACTATTTTTCTTTGTACAGTACTTTTTTGAAATTTATTGAAAATGAGTATCAAAAAGAGGTACATACCACAATGTATGATATGTACCCCTGATTCATGAATTCTTTATTTGATTTTATAATTACTTAGCAATTGTTACGCCATATGCCTGACTTCTAACAATTGTTCCGTTACTGTCTTTTACATCAACATAGAAATGTCTGGCACCTGTTCCTGTCGCTCTCCATGTATATGTATTACTTGCGTTGTAATCTCTTAACTGGCTCCATGCCTTCGTTACTGTATTGTACATTACATATCTGTATGCATACTGACCACTGCCCTGACTTGCTGTTGCTGTCATTGTTACAGTTTTGCCAGGTGCTACTTTTGATGTGCTAAGTTTTGCAGAAACAACCGGCTTACTTACAACTGTTACACCGTAAGCAATGCTTCTTGTAACGGTTCCATTGCCATCTTTTACTTCTACATAAAGATGTCTTGCTCCTGTTCCTGTCGCTGTCCATGTATAGCTGTCTTTTGCACTGTAGCCCTGTAATTCAACCCATGCCTTTGTTGCAGGTGTATACATAATATATCTGTATGTATACTTACCGCTACCCTGACTTGCTGTTGCCTTAATTGTTACTTTATTACCTGTTGCTACTTTTGACGTACTCAATCTGCCTGTAACTTCCGGTCTTGTCGTAACTGTTACACCATATGCCTGACTTCTTGTAACGGTTCCATTACTGTCTTTTACTTCTACATAAAGGTGTCTTGCACCTGTTCCCGTTGCTGTCCATGTATAAGTATTCTTTGCGCCAAATGGCTGTAACTGTGTCCATGCCTTTGTTGCAGGTGTATACATAATGTATCTGTATGTGTAATTACCGCTTCCTTCACTTGCTGTTGCTGTCATTGTTACTTTATTGCCTGTTGCTACCTTTGATGTACTAATTTTTGCTGAAACCGTAGGTCTTGTTGTAAGTGTAACACCAAATGCTGCACTTCTTGAAACAGTACCATTGCCATCTTTTACTTCTGCATAAAGATGTCTTGCTCCTGTTCCTGTTGTTGTCCATGTAAATGTATTCTTATCTGTGAATCCCTGTAACTGTGTCCATGCCTTTGTTGTCGGATTATACATAATATATCTGTATGTATAGCTACCCTTACCGCCTGTTGCTGACGCTGTTACTGTTACTTTATTACCTGATACAACTTTAGATGAACTTACTTTTGTAGATATTGCAAGCTTTTCTACCGGCTTTGTTGGTTTTGTCGGCTCTACTGTTGGTTCTGTAGGCTTTACTTCCGGCTGTGTCGGCTCTGTTGCTGGTTCTGTAGGTTCTTCAACAACTGTTTTTTCTTCCTGTGTATTCTTTAATGATGCTTTAACAGCAACAACCTGTGTTGACTGATTAAAATGCGCACCCATTGATGCATAATTACCTGTTGTAATTAAATATCCATTTAATGTTACTGTTCCGTCTGCATTTCGAAGTTCCTTGTATAATTCTTTAGAAATCTTCAAAGCTGTTGTACTTTCAAATGCACCTGTTGAAGCCGGATCCTTTACAACATCACCAATCTTCTGACCGCTGATAACTGAAACGCCATTTTCTGACTGTGCTACCTGATAATACTTGCTGCTGTTAAATGTAATTGAATTATTTAATGTTCCAATGAACTTATCTGTTCCTTTTCCTGATGTAGAAATCAAGTTCTTAAATGTTCCACCTGCTACTGTTCTGTAGAAGTTGAAGTTTGATTTTGCATTATTTCTTGATGTACAGTTAATCAGTGTTAATGCACCACCGTTACCATTATCTGTGAATCCATCATGTCCATTATCAAATGCTACACAATTAAATACCCAGTGCGGTGTAGGTACCTGATTCTTACTTCCACCTAACTTGAAACCGTTCATATCTCCATTTGCTTCTGCGCTGCCGTCAGTTAATGTTCCATTACCAAATGCAACACAGTTACGAATTGTTACAGATCCGATTGAACCTGTTGCCGGCTTTGCATATAAATCCCAACCGTCATCACAGTTGCAATATGCAATACATCCATCAAATACGTTACCTTCGCCACATGTTAACTTTGCTGCGAAACCATCCGCATTTTCACCTGTCTTAGGATCTCTGTTATCAACAGATGTACAGTTAATAATATAGTTGTATGAAGGCCAATCCTTCTTATCTGCAAGTGTTGAATTTCTTCTGCTAATCTGTAAACCTGTATCTCTGTTTGCATCTAACACACAATTTTCAACAACATTGTGATTACCTGATACAAAGATACCATTATCTGAAGCACCATATACTCTGATGCCCTTTACATACCAATAGTCTGCATCCATCTGAAGGCCACGTGGATTTGTTGCTGTATCACCATATTCCTGTGATGAGAAATCAAGTGTTACATTTGCTCCGTCAGCTGCCTTTAATACCTTGTAAGCATCTGCTGAACCATTGTTTCCAAGTTCTAATGTTACCTGATGGTCAAATGCATATGTACCTTCTAATAAGATAATTGCTACGCCATCTTTTGCATTTGCAATAGCTGTTTCTAAATCAACCGGATTTTCTTTACTTCCGTCTGCATCAGCCTTGCCATCTACTGATACATAAACAACGGATGCAAACTGATCATCTGTTACTGTTGATAATGATGTAATTGCACCTGTAAACTGTGTACTTCTTGCATCATATCCATTCTCTGTGTATACAACTTCACCTGCCGGCTGTGTTGTCTTTGTTGTTTCTTCTGCCTTTGTAGGCTGTGTTGTCGGAGCTGTTGTCTGTGTCTGCTGCTCTGTCTTAGAAGCTGAGGTTTCTTCTGTCTTTGCTGTTGTTGTCTCCTGTGACTGTGTTGGTGCCTGTGTAACAGGTTCCTGAGGTGCTGTCTTGCCTGCCTCTAATACAACTTTTGCTTCATACTTCTGTAATGCTGCCTTTAATGGTGCATTTACTGCATAACTTGTGTCATCATCTTCTGTAAATGTCCACTTAAAATCACCACCATTTACACGTCCTGCATACTGCATAACATTTTCTTTTGCTACTTCTGGTGTATCTGCTGTATAATCATACATTACTGATGATGTATCAAAGTTATTATACGTACTACCACCAGATCCCTTCTTGAATGGGAAGCCTGTGATTGATGTAATTGTATTAGCAACCTGTGCCTGTGGCTGGTCTACAACAACTGCGTCAAAATCCTTTGTTGCGTCTGTGCCTGTTAAATCATATGGTGTTACTTCACCTTTCTTAATATAATTTTCAGCACCGTAAGGAATAAATGTATAATTTCCTACCATTACATTGCCGTAAGCCTTAACTGTACCACCTGCTTCTTTTGAGAATGTTGCACTGTTTTCATAATCTCTTACTGTTGCACCTGCAAATACATCAGAACCCTGCATAGATGTAAGAATTGGATACTGACAATTTCTAAAGTAATTACGATCTGCAAACACTGATGATCCTAATGTTGAACCAATACCATATTTTGCATTGCCGTCATAATAATTATTATAAACATGTGCTGAGTAATATCTTACTCTTGGATGTCTTGAATCTGAATGATCATACCAGTTATGATGATATGTAATATATAAGCCTTCTGTTGTACCTTCTGAAAGACCTAATAAGTTACACTTACCATTATCCCAGAAATGGTTGTATGAGAATGTTACATATGTTGACTTCTTACAGTCTAATGCGCCATCCCCCTTTGCCTGGTCAGCATCGCCGCCGGCATTGCCATAGAACATATCACAGTTATGTACCCAGATATGGTCATTATCCTGCTGAAGACCGACATCATCACCTTCTTCAGAATCGCACATCATAAATCCAATGTTACGAACTTCAACATTTGAAGAATTTTTAATACGAACACCCCAGCCATAAGCTGTTGCATCTTCACCGATACCTTCAATTGTAACACCACATGATAATCTCTTTGTTGCACTGCTTCCTGAGAATACGATGTCGCCATGTGCTTCCTTATCCGCATCAATTTTACCATCATTTGTTACTTTACCGATGATACGAATTGCAAGTGGACGTAAATCATATCCTTTCTTGTATGCGTTCAAAATCTCAGTAATACCTGTGCAGCTTGTTGTCGCACCCTTATTTGATGTTACAACATCCATATGGATACTGTCCTTTGTATTTTCTGTAATATAAAGAACAACTGCATTGTTCTTTAATGTACCGTTTGCATTGTAAGCACCGTTTGATTCACCATTTACCCATGCAAAACCTGTTCTGTCATAATTCGTAACAGTTAATGTTTCTGTAACGGTTGCTGCACCAATTTCTTCTCCTGCAGCAACTGCTACAATCTTCAATACATATTCACCTGCCGCAAGACCTACTGCGTCCACACGATAAAAGATTCCATCATCTGAATACTTTCTGATAAGTTCTGAATCCACCTGTGTATAAGCACTGTCTGCATCTGTTACTTTCTTAACAAACACCTTATAGCTGTCAGCCTTTTCAACCGGGAGCCATTCTGCATAAGCTGATTCTAAATATCCATTGCTCTTAATCAACTGTACGTCTCCCTGTACAGAAGCTGCAATCGAATCTGCTTTCTTTGCAATCACTGTTGTATTCTCTGACTGAGGCTTTGTTTCTCTTGTCGTCTCCTGTGTTGGAGCTGTAGGAGCTGCTGTTGTTTCCTCTGCCTTCGGTACTGTTGTTTCCTCTTCTCCTGCCTTAGACCCCTCTTCTGTCTTAGATTCCTCTTCTGTCTTAGGCTGTTCTGAAGAAGCATCATCTGTCTGATTTACTTTGATTGTATATACCCATGCATCATTTATTCCTTCCGGACAAGTAACCTTATAATCACCTTCTGCAAGATTCTTATACTGTGTTGTTGTCTGCTTCTTTGAAGCTGCTGATGCAACTGCATTTCCCTGTGTATCATTTACTGTACTACCTGTTCCATCTATAATAGAAAGATAAGATGTATTGGCATCCTTCGTACTAGACCATGCAACCTCTACATCTGCGCTGCCTGTTACATGGAAGTTGACACTGCCCTTACCTGCTGCAATATCTGGAACTTTACCACCATTTTTTGCAGCAACACTACCTTCTACTGTAAAATAACCATCCGTACCATATGTCTGGTCCGTTGGAAGATTCTTATTCTTTGCTACCCCTTTTGCGTTGATCTCTGCTGAGCCATCAAAAATATACGTCTTTACGGCTGCCCACGCCGTTGTTGTAACCCAATCCATCGGAATAGAACCAATGGTAAGAAGAACTGCAAGCAAACATGCAAATTTTCTTCTTAAATTTGACTGCTTCATAAATAGTTTCATGAAATTTCTCCTCTCTACCGATAAACTCCCCATTGAAATTTATCTTTTGTATTTTTATACTTCTTTTGTAAAACAAATCTTTGTGAAAAATACATAAATTTTTCATGAAGATTCGCTAACAGGTATCAATATAGCACAGATAAAATATATGTTCTACTTATTTTTTTATATCAAAACTTACTTTACAGATATTTTTGTGCTTATTTCGAAATTTCGATAAAAACATCTATTTTTCAATAGATTATTTGTATATTTTCACAGCTTTATCAAAGCATTTTTATGTAAGATTGTCCAATTTTTAACTATTTAATGATAATTTATGAAATTGTTTCTCATTTATACACATTTTTACAACAATATCATATACGCTTTTTCTGTACTGTCCACTCCTTGTATACACAAAAAAATCTCCTGCCCGTTTCACTTTTCCAAATGCATTAAAAGCATCCGGCTTCATCCAAACGGACAGGAAATTTCCTGTTATCAAAATATATGATTTTATTTTATCTTTATGTCAAAAGATTCTCCATACTCTTGACACCGATTACAATCGTTGATGTATTGTGCAATAATGCAGATGTTGTCGGCTGTATAATTCCTGCAACACCAAGTACAATTAACATCGTATTAAATCCTACAATAACCCTATAGTTCTTATGAATTCGCTTCATCAACGAATCACTTAACAACTTCAGTGTGACAATCTGATACAAATCGTCAGAACCTACTGTGATATCTGCAATCTCTCTGGCAATTTCTGCACCGTCACTAATCGCAATTCCCACATCAGCTGCCGATAACGCCGGTGAATCATTGATTCCATCACCGATCATGATTACCTTTCGTCCTGCTGCTCTTTCCTTCTCTACAAAGTTTGCCTTATCCTCCGGCAATACTTCCGAATAGTACTCATCCACACCAACACGTTTTGCAATCGCTGCAGCTGTTCGTTCACTGTCGCCGGTCATCATAACAACCTTGCTTAACCCGGCTTTTTTCATAGAATTTACAACCGCAGAAGCCTCTTCTCGCAATGGATCTTCAATGCATATTACTGCAGCTAACACGCCATCAATCGCCAAATACAAATGCGAATATTCTAATGGAAGCGTATCATACAATTCCTGCTTGCCTTCCGGAATCACTATGTGCTCATCATCAAATACAAAATGCGCACTTCCGATAACAACACGCTTCTCATTAATAGATGATGCGATTCCATGTGCAACAATATAATCCACTTTTGAATGCATTTCTTCGTGTTCAATCCCCTGTTCAACAGCTGCCTGCACGACTGCTTTTGCCATCGAATGAGGGAAATGTTCTTCAAGACAGGCTGCAATACGCAGCAATTCTTCTTTTGACTGACCATTAAATGACACAACATCCACAACTGTAGGCTTCGCTTTTGTCAATGTACCGGTCTTATCAAATACAATCGTATCTGCATCTGCAATTGCCTCTAAATATTTGCCGCCTTTTACTGTCAGATTATACAGACTCGCTTCTCGAATCGCTGACAATACAGAAATCGGCATTGCAAGTTTTAATGCACAACTAAAATCAACCATCAGAATTGATGTAGCCTTTGTAATATTTCTTGTAAGCAAATACGTCAGTGCAGTTGCCCCTAAGCTGTATGGCACCAAACGGTCTGCAAGATGTTCTGCTTTGCTTTCAACACCGGATTTGAGCTTTTCAGATTCTTCAATCATTGTTACAATTTTCTCAAATCTGCTTGAGCCGCCAACTGTCTTTACCTGTATGGTCAATTCGCCTTCTTCTACAACTGTTCCTGCATAAGCATAATGCTCTTTTGCCTTTCTAACCGGTTCGGACTCTCCTGTTAATGATGCCTGATTTACCATCGCTTCACCATCGACTACGATGCCATCAAACGGAATAACATTTCCCATATGTACAACTATTCTGTCACCTTTTTGAATCTTAGAAGCCTCTACCAACACCTGCTGTTCATTCTGTAATAACCAGACTTTGCTGATATTGAGTGACATGGTTCTTGCAAGGTCATCGACTGATTTCTTATGTGTCCAATCCTCTAACAGTTCACCGATTCCAAGCATAAACATAATCGATCCCGCAGTATCAATATCCCCCTGCAACATGGATACACCGATTGCAGTGGCATCCAATACAGGAACTTCAATCTTTCGATTTGCAAGACACTTTAATCCCTCATATCCGTAACGAATAGCTTCAACCGTCGTTAATCCTAAACGAATCGGATATGGCAACAGCCATTTTCTTGCATAATGGAATATTACTTTTGCAAGCAGCCTTTCCTGATACTCATCATTTAATGCTCTTCCGGAATTCTCTATTAATCCGACAGGAACTTCTACATCAGAATAATGAAACCGACGAAGCAAATCTATTATCTGCTGACGCTCTCCAATATACTGAATGACCGCATCTGCGGTTCGATCATAAACTTTTGCAAAAGTTACCTGTTTCTGATTATGTAAATAGTACAGAAGCGTATCTGCTTCTTCATAACTCATACGATTCTGTACCACATGAATTCTCATTCTGCCTTTCGACTCATGTTTTATTACAAATTTCATATAAGTCTGCCCTTTCCTGCATCTCTGGAATAGCATTGTATCTGTTTTTTGATTCCAGAAATGATGTTGTCTATTCCTCGTCTAATGTTACTTCTTCGCTATCTTCGAAATCATCTTCAAAAACATCATCAAACTGTGCAGCTTCTTCTGCTAATTCACGTTCTTCATTGATGCTCTTTGCTTCTGCATAAATATCTTCTGCATTTTCCTGAACTGTCTCTACCGTCTTCATAACACAATCCTTTGCACGAAGGACTGCTGCCGTACAGTTCGAATATACTTTCTTTGCATCCTTACTGGATAATACTTTAATACCGGCTGTACCAAATGCAACACCTGCTGCAAAAATACCTGTCTTCTTCCAATTAATGTTCTTTAAACAATCTAACATAATACACTCTCCATTTCTGCGATGTTATCGCCATTTCTTCATTGTATACACAATATATGTGTTCTTTTTTTATTATATATGATTTCTTATCATTTTTCTATTTTATTTTACATTTCCTAATTTTATTGATAAATTTTATCAATAAAATTATTTCATATACGTCTATACATCATTTTATTAAATATAAAACATCATTATTTTTCTTTATAAATGAAAAGAACGAAAATGCACTTTTACTAGGACTACATTTTCGCTCTTTTTATATGTATTTATTACAAATTCATTCCTATACCATTATACATTTGTAAAACGATCTGCTTCCTTTTTCAGCTGTTCAGAAATATCATTATTCGAATCTGCTTCTTTTGCAATATCCGTTATCTTTTCAATTAATTCCGTAACATTTCCTGCTGATGTCATAACAGCACCCGTACTCTGTTCAATGGCTGTTGAGATACCCTGCATAGAATCTGTAATATGCTCCATACTGTCTCTTAACTCTGCAGACATATTATTAAACTGTGTTACTACTTCGTTTACATGCACGGCATCTTCATTATACTGATTGCTGTTGTCTACCACATCATTATAATCCGGTAAAATCGTATCATTGATATAACCGACTAATTTCTTAGAATTTTCTGCAAGTTTATTTACCGCCTCAATAACCATATTATTAATATTCTGGATATTTCCGGCTGTTTCTCTGCTCGAATCCGCAAGACCACGAATCTCATCTGCAACAACTGCAAATCCCTTACCTGCTTCACCGGCTCTTGCTGCTTCAATGGATGCATTTAATGCAAGTAAGTTTGTCTGTGATGAAATATTTAAGATTTCATTTGTTAATTCATTCACCTGATTAACACTGTTTGAATCTTCTACTGCCTGATTTAAAGATGATAAAATATCTTTGATAACACTCGTCGTATTTTCACGGTTGGCAACCGCTGCATTCTTCATTCCATTTGCACGTTCCTGCATATGAACTGCATAAGACTGTAATTCTTCAGAAGCCTGTGCAAGGTCACTGACATTTACATTCACTGCCTTTGTACTCTCGTTCACACTTACTGTTGTCGCTTCAACTTCTTCCATTGCTGCTGATAATTCTTCCATCGCTGCTGATACATCACAAGAACTTGTATTTGCATCTGCTACATTTTCTTTTACAACACGTACACTATTATCTAACATCTGCGTATTGGTAACAATCGTTGCCATAACCGTCTGTAATGTCTCAATAAACTGGTTGATTTCACCAGCGAGTCTTCCTAACTCATCTTCGTTCTTAATGGAGATTCTCTTTGTTAAATCACCGTCATTCTTTTCAATATCTTCAACAATCTCAGCCAACTGCTGATTCATCTGTGTTACCGGCTTAATAATTGCCACTCTGCAAATTACAAATGCAAAAACACCTACTACAACAGCAATGATTGCCATAATAATTTCAAATCCTATCGCAGTTGCATAAACAACTTCACTCTTTGCAACTGCGTTATCCATACAAGTCACTTCATATGTCTTTAATTCTTCAACCGCACTCTGAAGCTTCGTTGAAACTGTACGTAAGTCTGTATTGGCTATTCGTGCTGCTTCTTCATCTTTATTATCACCGCTCAATACAATAACCTTTTGTGCTACTTCATGAAACTTTGCAAGATGTGTCTTAAATTCATCATATAAATCGCCTTCTTCAGTTCCTTCATCTAAAGTTGACTCAAAAGCCTCCATAACGCCATTCATATACTCTGTATCACTAACAATCTCTTCGTGAATTTTATTTGAGCGAGAATCATCCGTCTCTACAATATGTTCATAAATTTTACTCTGAATCGACTCGTACATCGTATTCATTGTACCGACCTGCTCTAATGATACCGCATTATTCTGTGAAACCTCTCTTGACTGTTTCATTAAGCCGTTCATACTGCGGTAACCAACCAACGATACCGCTACTGTCAGTAATAATAATATAATTACTGTACAATTGACCTTGAATCCCAGACTCCATTTTTTCATAAGCATTTCCCTTCTTCCTGCGTTTTTCTTGAACTTGTTACATATATTTATCTATACATCTTTGTGCACACGCTCATATGTCAAACTTTTATAAATATATAATAAATCTGATGTTCAATTCACAAAAATTATAACACATTGTATATTTCTCAACAAGAATAAACAGAAAGTTTGCTTTATTTTTTTAACTTTTTATGTATTTTTTATAAATTGTCTAACTTTATACTATTTAGTAATACATAAGATTCCACTTCCTATGTCTCAACGCCTGCATACTGCGTCATATACAATTCATAATATGCCCCTTTGCGTGCAAGCAATTCTTCATGTGTTCCCTGTTCTGCAATCTTTCCATTGTCCAAAACCACAATTACATCGGCATCCCGAATCGTTGACAGACGGTGTGCAATAATCAGACTCGTTCTGTTCTTCATAAGATTTACCATCGCATCCTGAATATGCTTCTCGGTTCTTGTATCAACACTGGATGTCGCTTCATCAAGAATGAGAATCTTCGGCTTTGCAAGAAATGCCCTCGCAATGGATAAAAGCTGTCTTTGTCCCTGCGAAATATTCTGTCCGCCCTCTGACAACAATGTCTGATAACCGTCTTTCATATGCTGAATTGTTGTATAACAATTACTCTGCTTTGTTGCTTCATCTAATTCTTCCTGCGTTGCATCTGCGTTTGCATAGCGCAAATTATTTTCAATCGTATCTGAAAATAATATGGTATCCTGTAACACAATCGCAATGTTTTTACGCAATGCATTGCAATCCATATCGCAAATATCCGTTCCATCAATCCGAATTGCACCCGAATCTAACGGATAGAAGCGCATTAAAAGGTTGACAACCGTTGTTTTCCCACTTCCTGTTGCTCCCACCAATGCAATCTTCTGCCCGGCGGCAACCTCAAGCTGAAAATCAGATAGAATACGTTTTCCTTCAACATAAGAAAAATTCACATGGTCAAATATAATATTCCCCTGCGGTGCAATCTCTGTTACTGCTCCGCTTTTATCCTCCTGATTCTCTTCTAACAGTGCAAATACACGTTCCGCACTCGCAATTGCCGTCTGAATCTGTCCGTAAATCTGTGCAAGTTCATCAATCGGCCGTCCAAACTGCTTCGCATATACAATAAAAGCTGATATAACACCAATAGAAATAACACCATGCAATGCAAAATATCCGCCAAACGCTGCAATAATCACAAAACCAATATTATTAATGACATTCATAACCGGTCCCATCGAACCGCCCAATATTTCTGCAACAATCCCTACCTTTTTCAATTCGTCAGAAGTTTCACAAAATTCTTTGACGACCGCATCCTGACGGTTGTATGCCGTAATGGTCTTATAACCGGTAATCATCTCCTCCGCCGTTGCGTTGAGTGAACCAAGTAACGCCTGCCGTCTCGTATAAAACGTTCTCATGGCACGTGATAAATATTTGGTGGCAAGAATCGTTAAAATTACGGTTGTACATGACAATAACGCCAGCTGCGGACAATAATAAATCATAATCGCCACTGTTCCAATAATCGTTAAAACCCCTGAAAACATCGAACCTAACGATTGTGCAACCGTATTTGAAATATTTTCGATATCATTACTCATGCGGCTCATAATATCTCCGCCGGGATGTGTATCAATATACTGAATCGGCAGATTAACAACCTGTCTGAACAAATCCGTGCGCATCCTTTTTACGATATTCTGACTTAATCTTGCACTGAGTCTTGCCTGACAAAAATTAGACAAACTATTTAGTAAATATACCACTGCCATCATAAACAGTATCTTGGGCAACAAATCAAACTGTCTTGCCGTAATCGCATCAATTGCATTACTTTGCATGCTCGGCAGTGCAACAGAGCACAATACCATTACCATCACAACAAGAAGCAATACTGCAATTATCTTCATTTCCTTCGTAAAATAGGGAAATATCTTCTTTAATGTCTTCTTTGCATCCTGCGGTTTCTCGGCTGCCATTCTATTTCTCGGTCCACGCATCCCCGGCATCCGCAACCGATTCATATTATTATTCTGTTCCTGTGCCATACCCTCTTCTCCTTCCTGCCGTTAGCGATTCTGGGATGCACAAATATCCCGATATACCTTGCAGCTTTCAGATAACTGCTCATGTGTACCACATGCAATCATTCTTCCCTCTTCAATAATTGCAATTCGGTCTGCTTTCTTTACAGATGCAATTCTTTGTGCAACGATAATCTTTGTTATATTCGGATATGCACGCTGCAATCCTTCATATAACCTCGCTTCTGTCTTCAAATCTAAGGCACTCGTCGCATCATCAAGAATCAATATTTCTGCCTGCTTTAGCATCGCCCTGCTGACTGCTACACGCTGCTTCTGCCCACCCGATAAACTCATTCCACGTTCTGCAACCTGTGTATCAAATCCGTCTTCTTTGCGTAAAATAAATTCTTCTGCCTGTGCAAGTCTTGCTGCCTCTTCAATGTCTTCCTGTGTTGCACCTTCCTTGCCCCAACCGATATTTTCTCCAATAGTCGTTGTAAACAGCTCACTCTTTTGCAATGTAATCGCAATCTTATCTCTTAATTCATGTAATGTATAATCTTTAACATTGATACCATCTACAAGAACCTTGCCCTGCGTCACATCATAAAATCTCGGTATCAGATTGACAAACGTCGATTTACCACAACCGGTTGCACCTAAAATTGCAAACGTTTCTCCCGGATGAATCGTTACCGAAATATCTTTTAAAATCTGTTCTCCGCTTCCATTCGGATAAGCAAAGGAAACATTCTGAAATATAACTTCTCCATTTACCGTAGGAGCACTTTCTGCATTTCCATCCTGAATTGCCGGTGTACAATTGATTACTTCCATCAGACGCTTGGCTGATGTATTTCCTCTTGAAACCGTCTGAAAAATCATAATCATACGCATAACTGCATTTAAAATCTGTGTAATATATGTAATTGCAGCCATCACAACTCCCGGTGTCACAATTCCGCTGCGTACCTGTATGGCACCAATCTGAATGACCGCAATAATCGAAATTCCAAGAATACTATTAATCAATGGAGACATATAAGAAATGGTATTCAAAATACGAAGCTGCATCGATACGAGGCTTTCATTTGCCTCCCCAAAACGTTTCTTTTCATGTTCTTCCTTCACATATGCCTTAACCACACGCGCTCCGGATACATTTTCCTGCATAACCGTATTCAGATGATCCAGTCTTCTCTGTAACTGACCAAATAATGGATTGACCTTATGCATAAAAATAAGAATCATTCCTAATACAACCGGCAACGCACAGGCAACCACTACCCCAAATTGTAAATCTAGCTGAAGCATGCAATAAATGCCTCCACCGAACAAAAGAAACGTTCGAACAAACCCACGAATACTCATCGAAACCAACTGCTGCACCTGTGTTACATCATTGGTCACTCTCGTAATTAATGAACCTGTTGAAAAATAATCGGTCTGTTCAAAAGACAAAGAACAGATATTACGAAAACAATCCTGTCTTAAATCATTTGCCACATTCTGACTGCACAAATTCGCAAATACACCGGATAAAACACCGCTTATTCCCCCAAGTAACACCAATAGAACCATGCGAATTCCTGTAGATAGAATCAAGTTCATATTTCCTACGCCACCACTAGATATTCCAAGTACACCTTCATCGACAATCCGTTTCATCATCTGTGGCTGAACAAGATCCATCGATACCTCTCCAAACATAAAAATAGGTGCAAATACTGCAAATAGCCAATACTTTTTTACATATTTCCCCATGGTACTTCTCCTTTTCTTTCTTGCTCTGAACGACTATCTATTGCAATTTTGAAAAAAGTGGTATTCCGCAATGAAATACCACTTCAATATACAATATATGCACTATTAACTAGTCCTGATTAAAATGACTGCTTAAATTCTCAGATAATTCTGTCAAATGACCAATCTGATTCTGTACGCCTTCCACCGAATTGTGCTGACTGACAACGTTATTTGTAATGTTGTTAATCATCGTAGAATTTTCTTCTGTCAATGCAACAAGACTCTCAATCTCCTGCTGAATTTCATCAAATTCCTGCTTCACGGAATCAATCAACTCATATTCCTGTGTAACAACTGCACTCGCATCATCTGTATTCTTCTGAATTCCTGCAAATACATCTAACAACTCGCCCATCTTGTCAACACCATGTACTGCTGCTTCTGCTCCTGAGTTAATCTTATCAGATACATCATCTGTAATTCCTACAAGACCATCCAAAATCCCACGAATATTGTCTGATGCCTGAGAACTCTGCTCTGACAATGCACGAATCTGATCTGCTACCACTGCAAATCCTCTTCCATGTTCACCGGCTCTAGCAGCTTCAATTGATGCATTTAATGATAACAGATTGGTTTGGGCTGCAATTGCATTGATTTCTCCTAAAATATCAGTAATTGTAGCCATTTCACCCTGAAGAGAACCCGTTGCTTCTTTTGCCTGACTTACCGTCTTTGCCATATTTTCAAGATCTTTTCGAACATTAACAGCTTCTGTATTGCCTGATACAACCGATTCATTTACCTGTGCAAAACTATCTTCAAGTTTTCCTGCAAGTTCATGGTTCGCATTAATCATCTCTGTCGCACCATTGATATGATCCGTAACCGAAAGCGTCGCATCTGATGTCTTTACAACAACACTGCTCATCTGGTCTGCTGCGTTACGTACTGCATCTGCCTGTGCAATTAAATCTGTAACACCACTATTACAATCAAGAATCGCACTGTTTAACTCTGTCGCAACTCCAATTGCCATACTGCTGTTATCTTTAACCTGCTGCAAAGTCTCTTCAGACCGGTCAAGAAGTTTTCTTCCCCTATTTGCAGCATTAACAAGTACAAATGCTGTCAAAATAAACAGCAGCGTCTTCGTCATCGCACCCGAAAAACTATGATTCGGACCATCTACTAAGTGCGGAAAGAAAAAGGTACATACAAGCCAAATCACAGAAATCGGTGCTGCGAATGTCGCAATAATCTTTTTATCAAAATACACCGATGTCATTGCAAGAAATGCATAATTGGCAAGAAACGCTAATCGATTACCATCTAGTACTCCTGCATAGAAAAATGTTGCAATACCCGGAATCAATGTAATAAATAACGCTTTCATTGCATCTGTCTTACCAAAACGTTCTCCTACTACCGCAATAATTCCTGAAACAACCATTACCAATGCACTTACATATCCTCTTGTCGATAATCCATAAGATGCAAATGATACTGCTGACAGCATAACAACACCTATCAGTACAATCGTTAAATTCTGTCTATGAATCTTATTCATACTATAATCCCCTTTACCTTTTGTTATTGCTTTACAAACAATTTATTATACTTGATTATAATCGGGAATACAATGAAAAAGTATAAAATTTAACAATTATCACATTTTATGGAAATGGGCACTCAGATTATCTGATAATTCGTTCAAATGTAACATCTGATACTGAACCCCTTCAACAGACTGATGTTGGTGTTCAACATTCTGTGTAATATGATGAATCATCTCTGAATTTTCCTCTGTTAGCGTTACCAGACTGGTAAGTTCCTGTCCAATATCGCCAAACTCATGTTTCACAGCTTCTATAAGTTCATATTCTTGTGTAACCACTGCACTCGCTTCATCCGTATCTTTCTGAATTCCTGCAAACACCTCTAATAACTGTTCCATCTTATCTACACCACGAACTGCTGCTTCCGCACCGGAATGAATCTTATCCGACGCATCGTCTGTAATTCCTGATAAACCGGCCAAAATACCACGAATATTATCTGAAGCCTGTGAACTCTGTTCTGACAACGCACGAATCTGATCTGCTACAACAGCAAACCCCTTTCCATGCTCACCTGCTCTTGCTGCTTCAATTGAAGCGTTCAGTGACAATAAATTCGTCTGGGCTGCAATCGCATTAATCTCGCCTAAAATGTCTGTAATTGTATTCATCTCATTTTGAAGAGATTTTGTAGCTTCTCTTGCCTGTTCAACAGTCTCTGCCATACTTTCAAGGTCTTTTCGAACATTTACTGCTTCTGTATTCCCGGATATTACAGATTTATTTACCTGTATAAATCGACTTTCCAACTTTCCTGCAAGCTCATAATTCGTATGAATCATATCCGTTGCACCATTTATATGCTCTGTAACTGATCTCGTGGCATCTGATGTCTTTGTAATAACTAAACTCATCTGATCTGCTGCCTCCCTAACAGAATCCGCCTGTAAAATCAAATCTGTAACGCCTTGATTACAATCAGAAATGGCATCATTCAAATCTGTTGCAACACCAATCGCCATGTTGCTGTTTTCCTGAACTTCCTGCAATGTGTTTTCAGACTGATGAATCAACTTTCTGCCTCTCTTTGCTGCATTGGCAAGTACAAATGATGTCAGAATAAAAATAACTGACTTTGTCATTGCCCCTGAAAAACTGTGTTCCATCCCGTCTACAAGATACGGAAAGAAAAAAGTACTAACAATAGAAATCGCACCAATTGGAGCAGCAAAAATCGTAATAATTACTTTGTCAAAATAAACCGAAGTCATCGCAAGAAATGCGTAATTTGCCAAAAATGCAAGTCTGTTGCCTCCTAATACGCCCGAATAAATAAATGTTGCAATTCCCGGAACCAATGTAATGCATATTGCTTTCACTGTATCATTTTTTCCAAATTGTTTTCCCAAAATTGCAATAAGTCCGGAAAGAACCATAACCACTGCACCGATGATTCCCTCTTTCTGCATTCCATAAGAACCATAGGAACCAATAGAAACAACTGACAGCATTACAACACCCGCCAATACAATAATCAAATTATGTCTGTGAATCTTATCCATATCTCCACCTTTGCCTTTCGTATATTTTTCCGTACATGAAATTAAACTTATTATAATGAATTATGTACAAAAAAACAATTTATATTGGTAGAATTTTAGATAGTTTTTATAGTTTAAGATTATTGATTGACAATTTTACCTTTCTTCGAATTCTAAATTGTGGTAACATCGTTCATGATAATCTTCTAGAAAATCATATAAGTTTCTCAAATAATCATCTGCTGTCTTCGGCTTATTTTTTTCAAAAATCTCTTCATATAAAATCTCAACGCCACCTAGTACATACTGATTAAATAATGCATCATAGGATTTCTGTGCAGTATTCTTCTCAATTTCATTACCGGAAAACATATTATCTACCGAATCTACAATGCTATTGTAATGGTCATCAACATGAATCTTAATATTTCCATCATAAATTGCTTCAAAAATTGTATTAATCTTCTGTTCATTTTCTTTATATCCCAAATCTTCGCAATCTTTCATAATTGAAGCCTTTAATGTCGTAATACTGTCATTTGTAATACTTTTTTCTCGTCTTAAACGAGCAATATTTTTCTTTGCACGCTCTCCTTCTTCCGTATTTCCCATCTGATGATAAATTTCATCAGCCTCTATTTGATACCCTCGAATCTGCTCATCAATATCCTGATTGCTTTCCTCCTGCCATTATCCAATCTGATAGACGACGACACGTTCTCTGTCATCCTTTTTATCAAACAGCTCCTCACAGTTGATTTCCTCAATGTATACAATATCATCTCTATCGTTTAGATAAGTAAGATATTCGACAGACGGATAGTAAAATAGCAACTGAATGGTTCTTGGATTTTCATAATAACTTTCTAGAATCCTTGTAAGTACACTTTGCAATACTTCCACGGAAAATGGATTGAAAAAATAACACACATTCACATCTTTTGGTACTGCATAATGGACTGCATTTTCGTGCAGGAATGTAACACGATTTCCAGCGGAGAGATTGGCTCTATTTCTTTCGGAACGAAGAATCATTCGTTCATCATAATCAATTCCTATCACATTACACTTGAGCTGATACGCAAGAAATAAACTGACTCTTCCCTTTCCACAGCCATAATCAATGACTTTGCTCTTTTTGGAAATTACGCCTGATGCAGCAATTTTTTCTAAGATTGCATAAGAAGTCGGCTCATACGGATAATTAATATGATTCGAGATGGTATCATCCCGCCCACTTGTTTTAATATGCAATATTGTATCCCAATTCTGTTCCATTTTATAATACGCATCCTTCCCTCATCGGTGTTCCGGCATCGAATAGATTGCTACCGGCCAGCCATAAGGAAGTCCTTTTTTATTGATTTTCTGTCTACCTTCATTTGCCATCGCAATTTCTCCTTATCTTTTCCGATTCCTTTCACACATCCAATCTGCATTATACATGCACCTTTTGACATCCAACTCCTAAAAATCCCCATATCTTACCGATAAGAAAATACCTTACCGTATGATATGGGGATATGTATTATCACGCTTTATTTGTGAATCTTATAACAAGGATGCTCTTAATTCTTCACCGCTCTTTTCACTTAAATAAGCTGGTGCAATATCAAGAACTGTCTTACAGCCTGTCTGTCCTTCCTTAGCAAGACGATGTGCTGCTCTTGCATATGCGATTAAGACACTTGTTGTAAATTCTGGATTAGAATCCAACTTTAAGCTATATTCGATTACATGATTATGTTCTTTATTCATACCTGTCTTACCTGTGCGGATAACAAATCCACCATGTGCAAGACCGCTGTGATTCTTCTCTAATTCTTCTTCAGAAATGAAATGAACTGTTGTATCATAATCTGCAAAATAGTTTGGCATTTCCTTGATTTCTTTTTCAACGGCTGCTGCGTCGGCACCTTCCTCTAATACAACGAAACACTCTCTTGTATGCTTCTGTCTAGTCGTAAGTTCCGGATTAGAACCTGAACGAACCTCTTCTAATGCCTTTTCTACAGGTACTGTGTACTGCTTTGCATTCTTAACGCCTGCAATACGACGAATTGCATCTGAATGACCCTGACTTACGCCCTTGCCCCAGAATGTATAATCCTTACCATCCGGTAAAATCGCATTGGCATATACACGGTTGAGTGAGAACATTCCCGGATCCCAACCTACTGAAATAATTGCAATGTGATTAGATGCCTTTGCTGCTGCATCAACTGCTGCGAAATGTTCTGGAATTCTTGCATGTGTATCGAAACTGTCGATAACGTTGAACATCTGGGCAAACTGTGGTGTCTGTACCGGAAGATCTGTTGCACTTCCTCCACATAATACCATAACATCGATCTTGTCTTTCCACTGTTCTACGTCTGCTACGCTGCATACGCTAACACCTGCTGTCTGAATCTTAACTGTTGCAGGATCTCTTCTTGTAAATACAGCAACCAATTCCATGTCATCTGCTGCAGCAACTGCACATTCAACACCACGTCCAAGGTTACCATATCCGATGATACCAATTCTTGTACTCATTCTTCTTTTTCCTTCCCTTCCGTTAAATAATTCCTTCGAAATTCTGAAACAATTCACGGCTCTTTCGATATGTAGCTCGATACAAAGTCTGATGCATTTCAAAATCGAATAAATTATATCGCATTTGTAGGAAAAAAAAAATATTTTTTTTATAATTCACATAATTTTTACAAAGTGACCATAATTTTCAATTTGCTGATATTCTGCCAGAATGGGAACTTTGCAGATTTTAATTTCATCTGAATAATATCCTGACCGGTATAGATTCTTGATACACTATGCATTGCCATATTCGCAATATTTCCCTTTTTATCATAGAAAATAACTTTGACAACCGGACATCTTACCAATACATATGTTTCCTTTGTATAACTTGCTTCACTGTACAATGTTGCTGTATAGATGCCTCGTTCTTCCTCTACGGTAATTCGTGTCTGATCTAATGCAAGACCAATCTGATTTGCCATATCCTCGTCATAATCAATAATGGCATTTAAATATTCTTCTACACGTTCCGGATCAATATCATAAAATTCCAGACCGAATACATCATCCTCATCTTCTTCAATATCTAGAATAGAAGTCGATTTCTCTTCTTCTGCTTTCTTCGCTTCTGCAATTCGTTCTTCTTCTAATTCTTTCTTAATCTCTTCTTTTAATTCTGCACGAAGTTCTTCTTTATACTTGGCACGAATCTCATCTTCTACCTGAACACGAAGTGCTTCTTTGTTAATGGTAGGATCTGCAATCTTATAGCGGTCCTGAAAGATTGTTAAAAATGTCTCAAGACGCTGGTTCTCTAAGTCATACTTATCAAACAAAGCTCCCATCGTCATACCAAGATACATCTGCTGTTCATCACTGTTCATCTTCTGCTTAAACAATTCAATGGAATCTTTTCTGCGGTAATTCGAATAATCAATTCCTGCATCTGCTTCTGGAATCTGCGGATACGATACCTGAAGCTCCTCATCTGTGTCTGTCGGTATCTCATCTGTCACAACCGTCTGTACTGTTTTTGGAACAGCTGCTGTCTGCTTCATTTCTGTTACTTCTGTTTCTTGTACAAATGCCGTACGCTGTACTTCCTGTATAGAAAATCCCGTTGTCTTGACCACATCTGGTTCTGCCGTTGCTGCCACCTCTGCTTCTACCGGCGTTTTTAAATCTTTCTGTGCCACAACCGGCTCTGCTGCTATAACTGCCTGTACTGGTGTTTCAACTGATGTAACCGGTGTCTCTGTTGCTTTTGGTGCTGCCTTCTTCACCGGACGTACAATCGGTGCAACACTCGATGTTCCATAGTTCGTAGAATATCTTCTTGCAAAACTTGGTACATAGCTGCTCTTCGCTGGTGCTGCGGTCTCTTCCTGTACCGGCTGCGATTCTTCTGCTGCTGATACACGCTGATTCGTTGGTTCAACTGACTGCGTAACAACTGATTGCTGCACTGATGCTGCAATCTGTGCTTCCTGCGTTACTGGTTTTGTTAGCTGCTGTACAACCTGTGTATCGGATGGCTGTACTGTTTGCTGTACAGATGTTTCAGCAGATGCTGTTGTTGCAGCCACCGGTGATACAACTGCAATATCCTCATCCTGTGCAAATGCTTCTTCTGTCTTTTCTACTTCTAATTCTATTTTTGGTTCTTCATATGGCAACGGTTCGATTCCTGCAAAATTCCACTTTGTTGTGGAACGCTTTAGGAAACACAAGTTCATTTTCTGCTTCTCATCTACATCAACAACTGTAAAACTCAAACTACAACCTATTCTCGACTTGAAATTCTTGCTTAACGTAACATTGACACGCTTCAATTCTGTAAAAAACTTGCTATTTTTGCCTAAAATGAAATCATCAGAACTAATCTGCGCACCTGTCGCTTCATATTTCATTCCGTCGATATCATAAACCGTACACACCTCTGGTTTTATTCTGCAATTTACATCTGAAATCATCTTAAATTCAAATGTCAGTATGTTCTTTTCTTTTAGCTTCGTCTCGCTTGATATCGATACATCAAACCGATCTTTCACATTTCCCATAAACTCTCCTATTGTATTTTGTAAATCTTACTTCTATCTGTAAAGACTATTTCTAATAGAACTTCTGTAAACATCCCTTTCTATCAGATATAATTCTTATACGCTACTGCTTATACGACGCAAAAATATGCCCCTTGAAATTGCTTCACTGGGCATATCTTTGATATTATACATTCATTTTCGTTGTTTATTCAAGGGGGTATTCTCTAAAATTTTTCTGAAATTTTGAATTTGGTACTTTTTGCCATTTTTATGACTTTTTTTATCATTTCGTTGTGCCATTTTTATTCTGCTTCGGTCTGTTTCTGAATGTCTGCATCTCCCCAGCTTATAATATATCCGTTTTCATCTTTTACCGGTGTAAAATGCTCTGCCTGTATGAATTCCGCCTGTATATTCATTTCGAAATTTCCCCCTGCAATCTCATTTCCCCAGGTTACAGGAATCGTCACCTTTGTAAATACCTTTGACGAACGGCTCCCTTCCTTTTTGTTTGAGAGAATCTTATTATAATAGAAATATCCGTCCGGTGCTTTAATCCATCCCTCCTGTACATCTAACGCCTGATCAATGGCAATCGCCTGCTCCTTTGTTAATCCCTCATAATTGACTTTAACACGCACATATGCGTCTTCTGAATCTTTCTTTAATGTGACCGTCGGATCTTTTTCTAACACATCTCCCGGCTTAATGTGGTCGTAATCCTTACCAATGGTATCATCTGAACGCTTCTTTTCTTTCGTCTCTGTCAGTGTACCTCTGACATTTCCCATTGTAATGACATTATCTCTGGTATCCTTATCCGTAAAGTAAGCAAGTGTTCCACCAATTGTCATAACAGAAAGTGCAAGTGCTGCTGCCGATACCATAATACGCTTTTTCATAAATATATAACCTCCAAATCATTCTAATCCTAGCCATTTTTAATGTTATATTTTTCACAAGCATTGCTCTATCTCTTACTGTTTTTTATGTTCCTTAAAACTTATCCTAACAAACAAAAATTTTTTCATTTATGGAATACTCTCCGAAGCTGCAATTCCTTCCGCAAATATTCCCAGTTCCAAATGCATTCCTTCCGGTATCTCTGACGTACATGTTACAGATTCAAGCAGATTTTCCGTCTGCGCACCGGGTGCAAGCGGCTTCGTATAATACATATACTCTTGTGTTCTTTCACCGACCTGCACCTCTTTCTGTTTCCAATATGTGTCCTGTGTATATGTAAATGTTACATATTTATCAATGTCTGCTGCAGCGATTGTACCTGCACAGTTGTTCGCTTCATTTTCTTGTGTATTATCGTAAACAAGCATCGGCAACAGACGTACCCGCACATAGGTATTCTGTGTCGGATACACCGGCAAATCCCGATTCAAAATGCGTACTGTACATTGGGCTGACACTCCTTTTTGTAAATGCATTTGCACATGCGATGTATTCTCATAACCACCATATCTTGTATACACATTTTCTATTGAATTTCCCTTCTGCTCATAATAACGCTCCTCTTGCTGTTCCTCTTGTGTATCCAGCACGACTGCGATGTTGACTGCTGACCAGCGAAAGCGATTGACACGCATTGTCGTGATGTCATAGAACTGTGCATGTGTCTGTGTGACATGTACCATATCCGGCAACAGAGACAATATCCTGCCTACTTTGGGGATATACCAGCAAACTCTTCCGATTACACGGTCGTATGGTATTACACCACTGTCTGTCTCCTCATTTGCATCTCCTTTGGTCTGAAAAGTCTTCGTTTGTTCATCAATTTCTATGACTCTGTGTGTTACAACTGTATTTTCCCCCTTATAAAACGTGATAACGTCCCCCGTCTGAATATGCTCAAAAGCCACCGGTTTTACATAAATCAGACTATCTCTGGGATAATTCGGTTCCATACTTCCTGTTAATACCTGCATAGGCTTCATATGAAATGCTCTCGGAATAAGAAGTATTGCTGAGACTGCAAGCATCATAATCACAATGACATTCCCAATAATTCTCCTAAGTACACACCCTGCCTTATTCACGACTCCCCTCCCGTTTGATAATACTGACGTATTTAAACAATATGTCGTTGATACTTTCTTCGTGCCCGAATACAATACGAAGTATATCATTTATACATTAATTTCCTGATGAAAAAATTCGATATGCTGATGCACTGTCTAGAATTCCTTCCGTGGATTTTATTTTACGGTTATAGAACTGCACCTGTGCACACGTTCCGGCTGCATATTCTCCAAAACAGTCTGTATCAAGTCCATAAAAATGTATATGGGTATCCTGACTTTGCATGCGTTTTCCGATAAAAAGCAACGTTCCCTCCCGATTTTCTTTATCATTTGACATATCATTATCCTGAATATTATATTCTCCAAATGTATTCTTATTGCTATACTCCGGTGTCCATGTTTCCTCTTCCGTAACCGTATAGAATCCTTTTGATAAATTTCTCACAATCTCCGTTCCCTCTGTTATGTCTCCATTTGCATCAAATGATATTGGCACATAAAAGACTGCCACACATTCTCCGGGATATTCCTCCCCAGTTTCATCTGTTACAACTTCATACTGTGCAATCTGAAAAATATGCGTCTGATTGGAACAAATAATTCCAATGTTACCAAATGTCCGGTCGATTGTTTTCCTGATTTGAAGTGCTCCTGTTACGACCTGTACCGTATATATCGCATATGTTCTGTTGTGATTTCCAAATACTGTAATATTTGCTGCAATGTGACCGTCACTATTCTGTGTACAGGCATCCATATCATTTACTGCCGTTAATGGCAGATATTCTGCCTGCAAATAATATGTCCCCGTATGCGCTTCCTTCTTTGCCGCAACATCTTCCGCTATCATCGGCTGATTCTCTGCCAATGCCTGCGCACTCTCATACCAGTGAAGTACAATATCGCCTTCCTGTATTGCATTGCCATCCTCTCCCATCGTAAATGGATTCGTGAACATTCCTGATTGAACATTTTCTAACGAATCCGCCTTCTCACCTCTGAAATATACATCCGACGCATCCAAAAGCTGTAGTGCCAGACGAACATTTACATGTGGCTGTTCAAATGGGTACAGAGTATCTGCAACCGTCACTCCCGACATGGCATCATTGGTTGGAATATCATTTCCACCAATAAATGAATCTTTCGCCTGAACGTGTATCTGTCTCCGCCAAATATCCTGATTCCATGCATGTTCCTTCGGAATCTTCCATTCCACATACACCAGCTGATGTTCGGTATCATACCGTGCAATGCCGTCTCCCACATCAATATCCTCCTGCTGCAGCCGCTCTGCCGAAATACATTCTCCCTGCTCATCAAGCAAGTCAAATCGTCGATCGATATAGTCTCTTACATATACCTCTTCTTTTTGCACCCCGGCATGTGCTACCTCTAAGTCAATCTGATAAGTTCGTTGCTCCCAGTCTTCTAAGTGCACTTTTTTATCAAATGTCATATCATCCGTATGAAGCGTCGCTGTATCCGGCAGCGTAAATTGCATATGACAATTGGATTCATTTCCACCACGTTCCATATACAATACTGTCAGTGTGTGCACCTGTTCTCCATTCATCTTTTCTCTGTCCTGCACACGCGCATATTCCTCTGCAATCGGTCCCGTTTGCCATAAATCAACTGTTGCTCCGCAGGATGCATGAATTCCTCCCAGATCCAGTACAAGTGTACCGTCTACAAACACCCACAAATCATCATCTCCAAGAAATGTATAGGTAAGATCGTCCATATAATCATTTAATGTAAAATCCACATCATAACGCATACCAAAATAATAATTATGAGCTTTTCCATATCCCTTATCTAATGTATTAGAAGGTGCATCATCTAACGGAAAGAACGCCGCCTGTGTATCGTACAACTCCCCGGAAGGTTTTATGACATCTGTTAATGTATATGTTGTGCTATGATTTTCTTTCTTCTGTCTGTCAAAACGCAACTTGTATTCTGTATACACAGTTTTTCCAACACAATTTTCATCGGTGAATAACGGTGGCGTATCTACATTCCATACAACATCTTTGTAGTGTTCGCCCTCTAAATGACTTACGATTCCCCAACTTGCAAGACTCTGCTGATACGTAACGCCCTTTGTATCCGGATTTCCACCATTATAAAAAATACAGGTATTTACATTGAGTCCTCCTATGATACAGTCATGTCTGTTTTTTTTGAAATTCTGTGTCTTTGTACCGATTGTCAGTTTCTGCCGTCCGTCGTTTGCATAATTATCTTCTGCATTAATGCTTTGGTCAGGCCTGTCGGTATCCCGATTCCAGCCTTTCGTATCATACGGTGCAACCACATAATCATAAAAGGTACATGCACCGGTAAGTTCATCTTCTTCCTGTGTTCCGGCACATACTATAAATGGACTGACAAACCACATCAATCCTGCCAGCGCACCTAAAATACATACAACCTTTGCTTTTTTATTCACACAGTCCCGCTCCCCCTTTCCTTTTGTGAACAACCCTTTCGTTGCACACCTATCCCCATATATATTGAAAGTGCTTAAATTTTATGATTATTTTTGCAATTATCTTTGACTGTGCCAAAGCATATTCCTATAATATAAAAACATCCTAAACGTCTGTTTAGGATGTTTTTATCGTTTATCAAATTGTTATGAATCCAATTGAATTCCCTTAAATAAATCTTCCAGCGTACAGCTTAAATGATCTACTTCTTTTTCGTCTGCCGACTTATAATACTGATTTAGCTCATAATCCGGTGTCTTTTTTAATTTGGCAAACAATAGTGCTGTATTATAAGCATCTACCAAACCATCATGTGCACCATCTTCATACATAATATCTGACAGATTCAATGCCTGCTCCAAACTGTAAGCACGTGTTGCCTTGAGCTTCTTATCAAAAATCGCCTGACAATCCGTCCATGCGGTTGTCAGCAATTCTTCTCTGTCACATTGCAGCCCTTTTCCACGAATCTCATGTGCAATCTGTGTTCTGTCACTATCACTCCATGCCACAAGTTCTACTTCCTTAGGAAGCCAGTCTGTCAGCAGCTTTAATGCATCCTGCATCACAGGCGCATCCTTTACATGTTCATCTGAAATTCCCGTCATCTTACGGATAAACGACGTGATATGCCCCTTTTCCGGACATACATACGTACAAAATTTATCAATCACTTCATACGCATCATCTAATAATACTGCACCAATCTGAATGGTTTCCTGAGACCAATGATATTTACTTGTTCTTGCCGCTTTTGGAACGGTACACATTTCTAAATCCACAACTGCATAATGCATAACAGACCGTCCTCCCTATCTTCATCTTATTGTTCTATTCTACCATAACAAAACGATTTATGCGATAGAATTTTATGACTGTTTCGAATCAGGAAATACAATATCTGTTCATACCGATTATGATGCCTCATCAAACTGCGAATTATACAAATCTGCATAAAATCCACCTTTTGCAAGGAGTTCTTCATGATTTCCCTGCTCCACAATATCGCCATCTTTCATCACAAGAATACAATCTGCATCTTTAATTGTTGACAGTCTGTGTGCAATGATAAAACTTGTTCTGCCCTTCATCAGATTATCCATCGCCTTCTGAATCTGAATCTCTGTTCTTGTATCGACACTCGACGTTGCCTCATCAAGAATCAATATACGGTTATCTGCTAAAATTGCTCTTGCAATCGTTAAAAGCTGCTTCTGTCCCTGTGAAACGTTACTTGCATCTTCATTTAATTCCATCTGATATCCACCCGGAAGTGTCTCGATAAAATGATGTGCATGTGCTGCCTTTGCTGCTGCAATAACTTCTTCATCCGTTGCATCAAGTCTGCCATAACGGATATTTTCCATAATCGTATCTTTATACAACCAGGTATCCTGCAATACCATGCCAAATGCATCCCGAAGTTCTCTTCTGTTGAAATCCTTAATATTGTGACCGTCCACTTTAATTGCACCACTGTTTACATCATAGAAACGCATCAGAAGTTTTACCATTGTCGTCTTACCTGCACCGGTTGGTCCGACAATGGCAATTTTCTGTCCTGCCTCTACATGCGTGCTGAAGTCATTGATAATCGTCTGGTCTTCTTTATATCCAAAATGAACATGCTCGAAATCTACCACACCTTCAATATTTTCTAAATGTACCGGATGTTCTGCAAGCTGTTCTTCTTCCTCTTCTTCCAGAAATTCAAATACACGTTCTGAGGCAGCAGCCATAGACTGTACCTGTGAAATAACCTGTGCAATCTGTGCGATTGGCTGTGTGAAATTCTTAACATACTGAATAAACGCCTGAATATCACCAATTGTAATCACACCACGCATCGCAAGAAGTCCACCGGAAATCGCAACACCTGCATATCCTAAGTTTCCGACAAATGTCATAATCGGCATCATCATTCCTGAGAAAAACTGTGACTTCCACGCAGAATCATACAACGTATCATTTGTTTCATGAAAACGGTTAATCATTGTCTGCTCTTTATTAAACGATTTTACAACCAGATGTCCACCATAATTTTCTTCAATCTGTCCATTAATATGTCCTAAATATTCCTGCTGTGTCTTGAAATATTTCTGTGATTTCTTTACAACAAAGGAAATCAGTCCCATGGAAACCGGAAGAATAATAATCGCAATCAATGTCATAAGCGGTGAAATGCTAAGCATCATAATAAGGACACCTATCATCGTAGCAACTGCCGTAATAATTGTTGTAATACTCTGATTCAATCCTGTTCCTAATGTATCAATATCATTTGTAATTCTTGATAAAACTTCACCATACGTACGGCTCTCAAAATATTTCATCGGCATACGGTTAATCTTTTCAGAAATTTCCTTACGCAAACGGTAACATACCTTCTGTGTAATACCGGTCATAATCCAGCCCTGTATAAAGCTAAATACCGCTCCTACGGCATATAAACCAAGTACCAGCAGGAGAATATTGCGAATATAATCAAAATCCATTCCACCGGTTCCCTGAATTTTACGCATCAGACCCTCGGAAAGTGCTGTGGTTGCCTTTCCTAAAATCTTAGGTCCAATGACATTAAAAACGGTAGATGCTGCCGCAAATATCATTACAACAAGAATGGCAAATTTATAATTGCCGATATATGCCAGAATCTTTTTAATCGCATTCTTTAAATCTTTCGGTTTCTCGCCGGTTCCCATACGTCCGCCATGTCCCATAGGTCCTCTGCCTCTATGTGTTTTTGTCTGCTCTGCCATGATTACTCCTCCTTTCCTGATGCATTTTCATCTGTAATTCCAAGTTCTTTTTCTGATAACTGAGATGTCGCAATCTGCTGGTATACTTCACATGATTTCAACAATTCCTCATGTGTACCCTTTCCAACAATTCTGCCATCATCCATAACTAAAATCTGGTCTGCATGAAGAATCGTACTAATTCGCTGTGCAACAATAATAACTGTACGGTCCTTTACCTTTGGTTCTAACGCCTTTCGAAGTGCTGCATCCGTCTTTAAATCCAACGCCGAGAAACTGTCATCAAAGATATATATCTTTGGATCTTTTGCAATTGCACGCGCAATTGATAAACGCTGTTTCTGACCACCTGAAACATTTGAACCGCCCTGTGCTATCGGTGATTCATATCTTGCCTGTTTACTCTCAATAAATTCTGTTGCCTGTGCGATGTCTGCTGCTTCTTCAATCTGTGCATCTGTCGCATCTTCTTTTCCAAAACGCAGGTTTGATGCAATATCTCCAGAGAAAAGAATTCCTTTCTGTGGAACATATCCTAATAATTCTCTTAAACTTTCCATAGAAATATTACGAATGTCCTCTCCGTCTAATGTAATCTGACCATTTGTAACATCATATAATCTAGGAATTAAATTCACAACTGTCGATTTACCACATCCGGTACTACCGATAATCGCTGTTGTCTTTCCTGGCTCAGCCACAAAATCAATATCTGTCAATGCATTTTCAACAGCTCCCGGATATGCAAAGTCTACATGGTGAAATGCTAATACTCCCTGCGTTGTGTGAATATCCTTTGCCTGTTTGCTGTCATTTACGGTAATCTCTGTCTTTAATACCTCATCAATTCGCTCTGCTGCAACCGCCGCTCTTGGAAGCATAATTGACATCATTGTCAGCATCAAAAATGACATAACAATCTGCATTGTATACGTAATAAACGCGGTCATCGCTCCGACCTGTAAACTGCCTTCGTCAATCTTATTCGTTGATACCCATACAATCAAAACGGAAATACCATACATAATCATTGTCATGGAAGGCATCATAAATGTCATAACACGGTTGGTAAATAATGTCGTCTTTGTAAGACGTTTGTTTGCTTCATCAAATCGCTGTTCTTCCTTGTCTTCCCTGCCAAATGCACGAATAACGGAAAGACCGGTAAGAATCTCTCTGGATACCAAATTGACCGCATCGACCAATTTCTGCATCAGCTTAAACTTCGGCATTGCAATGACCATCAGAAGCATAACCAATGCTAATATAACAAGTACGGCAAGACCGATAATCCACTCCATTCCGGCTCCTGTCTGAAATACTCTGATAACGCCGCCGATACCAAGAATCGGTGCGTACAGAATCATTCGAAGTGTTAAAACAATCACAAGCTGAATCTGCTGCACATCATTGGTTGTTCTGGTAATTAAAGATGCCGTTGAGAATTTATCCATTTCTGCATTAGAGAACTTCATAACCTTTTCATAGACTGCACCACGCAAATCCCTACCGATACCGGCACCGACCTTCGATGCCACGAATCCGACCATTACCGTTGCAAATGCCATTGCAAGTGCCATAACAACCATACGGAATCCTGCATACCACATATAAGATGTCTGTAACCGGTCCATGTCTACTCCGGCTCTCTCATCCATATCCAGCGCATATGCAATCGCCATAGATTTCACCATGGATTCTCCCATACTCTCAAACTGTGTCTCAATCTGATTGCGCATCGTAATAATATCTTCCTGCTTCATTCTTCCTGAATCAATCATTCCCTGAAGAATTTTTCTCATATCAATATACGTATTTTCTACGAGTTCACCGTTATCATTTTCCTGCTCTTTGGTAAATGTCGGAATCGACATTCCCATCATCTGTCCGAGCTGTTCAAGGGACATTGTATCTAACATTGATGCATCAAATCCCGGCTGATTTGCAAACTGCCCTGCAATCTGTGCTTTGAACTGTGTTTCTGTCACTGCAGACATCTGATGATTTAATACCATTGCAATCGCAAATGTATCATCAAGTTCGTCTAATTTCTTATTCTTTTTCTCTTGTAGGACATACACATCCTGTTCCTGTGCATAAACTTCATCAAACTGTCCTACTTCTTCCTCTGTCATAAATAATTTTGCAAGCTCATATTCTTCACTCGTAATCTTCTCTGGAAGAACATGTTCTACACCACCATTCTGGATTCCTGTATCAATGATTTTTGAGGTATACTGCGGCAATGATAAATCACAATATGCCTGTAGAAATAAGAAAATCATAATGATACACACCGATTTCCAATATGGTGCAACACTTTTTAACATTCTACCCATAATACATTCCTTTCTTTTTTGTGTTTGTTTCTTTTTACTTTTTCATTTTCGGCTGTTTCCTGCATATTTATGTTCTTCTTTTGTCTAGTTCCTGTTTCGCAATTTCATACAATTCATCTAGGAAATCACCAATACGAATGAGTTCTTCTTCGTCTACCTGTGCAAATACTGCATCTGTATACTCCCAGATAATATTTTCCCATTCCTGCAGCTGTTGTTCTCCCTGCGGCGTTAATGTTACATAAGTCTCACGGCGATCCTGTACATTTACCGTCCGCTCAATCCAGCCCTTTGCTTCCAGTGCTTTCAGACTTCTTGATACTGCCGTTGTATTTACGTGCATCCGTTCTGAAATCATTGATACCTTTACATTCGTAGGTATGTTCCCGCTATTTGAAGCGCATCCACGAATACTTTTTAATGTCACATATTCTGAATGACTAACCGGCAATAATGTTGAACTGATTTTCAGCTTATGAAACTTCATTGCAGTCTGAAAAATCTTTTCATACTGACGCTCCATACATTCCTCCTAAAATTACTTAACAATGTTATCTATTTCGTGTTGTTAAATATTATCACTATATTTTAATTTTGTAAATAAAATAATTATAAAATTTTGTTTCCATTTTAATTTTGCGCAATTTATTTATCCAATTAAGATTTCAAATTGCTCAAAAAAAGAGCATTTTCCATTCTTAGAAAATGCTCCTGTCTGTCTCATATTTAAATTATTTAATCCTGCTTTAACTGAGATGCTACCTGCTTCATATCTTCCATTAAATCACTCATCTTCTGCATTTCATCTACTGCATTATTCGATAATTGCAAACCGGTTGATGAACTTGCTGCAATCTCTTCGCTGACGCCAGACAACTGATCAATATTAGACGCAATCATATCTGTACTGTCGATAATATTTCCAATCTCTGACTCTACGTTTCGAATGACACCCGTCAACTCAGATACTGCCTCTGCAATATTATGGAACTTCTTCTGACTCGTATGAATCAGTTCATTCTGCTTATCAATTGATACCATCGTTTCCTCAACATTAGAACTTGCATCATTGGCATATTCTGTTAATTCTTTGATAATATCTGTAATCTGATTACTCGCATTCTGTGTTTCTTCTGAAAGCGTACGAATCTGTTCCGCAACAACTGCAAATCCTCTTCCTGCTTCACCTGCTCTCGCTGCTTCAATAGAAGCATTTAACGCTAACAGATTCGTCTGTGAAGAAATTGAGAAAATAGTCTCCATAATTTCACTGACATCTTTTACCTTTTCGCTAAGCTGCTGTGTACTCTGTACCGTAACCGTGCTGTTTTCTTTGACTTTGTCAGCCTGATACAGTAAATCGTCGGCAACTTTGACACCTTCCGTAACATTTTCTGTTGTCTTTCCTGCTGTCTCAATCATCTGCTGTGTTTCCTGTGATACAGAATTTATTAATTCTTTGATTTCACTACATTTTACAGCCTGTTCCTGAACAGATTCTGCAGTTGTTTCTGTACTGGCTGCAATATCTTCCATTGCTGTATTACTATTATCTATCGAAGCCGACAATACATTCATTGAGCCTGAAACAGTCGTAATATTTCCTAACAGTTTTTCAGCAACATACTGCATCTTATCAGCGTCTTTTTTCATCTGTTCTGCATTGGAACGAATTGCATCATATTGTTCTGTATGAAATGCCTGTAATAATGCAACAACCATTCCGGAAGCTACAATACAGATAAGTACAATTGCAATTTCAAGTCCTAAATCCTCTGCAGCAATAGAGCCGTCTGCCATATGTCTCACAATATTAATTGTATTTGCAACAACAACAATCACATTTCCAAATGCCATCATTCTCTTGCTCAGATAAAGCATTGCCGCAATAATCATTGGAAAAGCCATCACATAAATCTGTGGCTGGTGCTGCATCAGCATCTCTGCCACGTAAACAACCGTTCCGACAATAACCATAAATACACCGCTCTTACGTTCATATCTGCCTTTTGTAAACAGACACAATAATGCAATTGCAGACGCTACGATAATGACTCCCTGTAAAATAATACGCAACTGTGATGTCTCATGTCCTGCAATGTCTGCTATGAGACTAATCATAGATACCACCATAACCAGCATCATAATCATAAAGGTTGCCCGATTGGCTCTGCCATATTGTTCTTTTGTCATAAAATGTTTCCTCCCATAAGAAATGTACCTTCGATATAACGATATTATTTTCTATCAAATAAACACGTTGTATAATCTTTTGCGCATAAATCTGCACATACCATTCTTTAATGCTAAATTTTTTATAAAGAATATAAAATATTTCTTTATATATACATTTCTTACTTTAACACGTCGAAACAAATTGTCAATAAAATATCGTGAATTATTCCTCATTTTTTAATTTTGTACAATTTTATACAGTTTCCGTTTTAGTTCCTGTTTTACTGTATCTGTTGTAAATGCGGCATCTATTCCGTTTTCTATTAAAAGTGCCACCTGCCTGTCCGTCAAATGATACTGTCCACACATTGCTTCATATTCCTTACGCAGGCTGGTTCTACAAATGGCAGCATCATCCGTGCATAATGTAACACGTACCCCTTGTTCTAAAAACTGCATGATCGGATACACTTGTGAGCGTTCCACTGCATGCGTAAGGAGATTACTTGTCGGACATAATTCCAGACATGTCTGCTTCTTTTTTAACTGCTCAAGAATCTGTCCATCTGATATACAGCGGACACCATGACCGATACGTGCCGCCCCAAATGCAAGGGCATATGCCACACTGTCAGCTCCGGCAGCCTCGCCTGCATGAATTGTGAATGGAATCTTGTGCTTTCGTGCTTCTGCAAATACGTCTTTGTAATCCTTTGTCGGATACAATGCTTCTGCACCTGCCAAATCAACTGCAACAACACCGCCCGTATCTGTCAGGTACTTTTTTGCCAAACGTATGGTTTCTAAATTTTCCTGCTTATTATCTGCACCGCGCATACAACATAAGATCAGATTCAACGGTATCGGACTCCTTTGTACGCCTTTTAACGCTGCACAAATGGCATCTTCCTGCGTCATCTTTTTCTGCGTATGCAATTGTGGTGCAAACCGAAGTTCCGCATACATTACCTGCTCTTTTTGCAATTGTTCTGCAACCAAAAGGACAGCCAGTTCCATCGCTTCCGGTGTCTGTAACAGAGAAACGGGAAGTTTAAAGCAATCCAAAAATTCGTTTAAACTTTCACAATCTTCTGATACAGACAACTGCCGTTCTAATGGAACACACGCATCAATCTCTATATGCTGTATCTGTGCCAAATTTTTCGCAATATCCGGAGTGATTGCACCATCCAGATGCAAATGTAATTCTACCAACGGCAACATTTCCAAGTTATACATAATCGCAGCCTCCTTTTCATTTTTCACAAGTACAGAAAAAGGCTGTCGACAGAAAATTCTAACATATCACATATCAGCTATTTTTCTCTTTATCCATCATATATCGAAGATAATCCATCCGCTCTAATTGCTTCTCTTTCATATGAATCTCATCTAATGTATGATTTCGCTTCTGCTGAATCATTTTCATTCGCTGTTCTACCGTATCTGAATCCTGTGTAAACAGTCTCATATACTGTTCTGTTTCCTGTGAATCAAATCCAATATCATGTAGTGTCATAATCAGACTCAAACGCTCAATATCCGTATCATCGTATTTCCAATCCTGCATGACCTTCTTTACTTCGCCACACAATCCCCAGCTTTCATATAATTTTAAAATTTCTTTTGGAATTTGATATTTTACACACACTTCATCAATTGTCATAAGATACTCACTTTCTGTATACTATTTTCAAGAAACAAACTACATTCGCAACCTTTTCCTAATGTTCGTTGCTTATTCTATGTTTATCTGTTTGCTCTATCATATCTTGTATCCAGAAAATCGTCTAATACTTAGTTTTTATCTGCTGTTATGCTTTCTACGTATTTCTCAAGTGCCTCCATAAATTTTACAATCGCTGCGGTATGTATCTGCCCTTTTTTCCATACAAATACAAGTCCAGACTCCATCTTTTCCTTAAATGGCACAAACACAATCCCATCTACGTTCATATCGAGCTTTATTCCAAATACATCACCCATACCATTTTTTGCCAATTGCAAGGCATTATAAAGAAGATTAAACGTAACTGCAACATTAACTTTATCTCTGCTGCTTCCCAACCAGCGATCTGTTTGTTCTTTCACACGTGGTCTGCTCGGTATTAGAATCGTTCTTCCTTCCATATCCTTCGGTACAAGTGTCTTTTTGTCTGCAATAGACGAATCCCGCCTTGTATACACACCTGTTTGTTCTATATATGGTAATTTCAAAAACTCATATTTGGAAATATCCACCGGCTCTAACAATACTCCAAAATCAAGAATACCACTCTCAATTCGCTCCTTAATATCATCAGAATGTCCACTAAACATTTTGAACTGCACCAACGGATACTGCTTTTGAAATTCCGCCATTACCTTCGCCAAAATATCTATGGTAAAATATTCCCCACATCCAATCGCAATCTCTCCTGCGATTTGTTCATCCTTCTGTGCAAAA
Source organism: Lachnospira sp. UBA4346 (assembly GCA_002394205.1). Taxonomy (GTDB): domain Bacteria; phylum Bacillota; class Clostridia; order Lachnospirales; family Lachnospiraceae; genus Lachnospira. The sequence goes on from DGTC01000055.1 coordinate 52,764, forward strand.
ATATTTTTGGTCTTTTCTGCCAAATCTACAATTTCCTGTGCTTTGTTTCGAAGAATCATTCCTTCCTCAGTCAGAAAAATATTATGATTGCTTCTTCGAAACAGCGAAACGCCAAGTTCTTCCTCTAACTGAATCAACTGTCTCGAAAGCGTTGGCTGTGTAATATGCAACAACTGTGCCGCTCTTGTTATATTCTCTTCTCTGGCTGCCATCAGAAAATAATTTAATACACGTATCTCCATATCTTTCCCCTTTGTTCATCCAATCTACAAAATCACTTCTAATACTCTAAAATAACAACCCCTGTCACTTCTTTAAATATCTTTCTAACTTCTACTTCATCCAGTCTACAAAACCATAACTGCTCATAATCTGAAAGAATTTTGCCAATCGTTCATACAATGGATGCGCTTCTTCTCCAAATTCAGCTTCTACATCTTTTCCCAATGCCAAAATGTCTTTCTTCCCATCAATCAATGGCCATACAAAACTTCCGAATTTATCAAAATGAACGTAACTAATCTTTGGCTTATGAAACAACTTCTGTGCAATTCGATTAAATATGCCCTTATTCTCATAACTGATTGTTACAATTCCGTTATCATCCTTTGTCCATGAAATATGTTCTGGCTTCTTCGGAATCTTTTCTAAATAATTTGTTTCTTTTTTTACATGTTTCGTTGTTTTTTTACTCATTGTTTCTCTTTTCATTTCTTTTTTATTTCCCATTTTTCTTTTTCAAACTTCAAATCTGTTTTTAACAGATTATCCGTAACAATATGTTACTTATTTTATACTATATAATGACATGATATGCAAATCTTCTTTATAAGATTCTATATCAGTCCAACAGGCTATTTGTGTACATTTCATACCTTTGAAAAATGAACACACCTTTTATATCCAAATCGACATAAAGAAAATGCGATGAAAAGTGAGACTATTAATCACTCTTCACCGCATATTCCAATCTAATTTTTAACAAACATAAACATACAATATCTAATTTTTATTCTTTAGTTCGCTTTTCTCTTCTTCCATATTGAAAACTTTAATACAAGAAGAACCATTAATGCGAATACGATTAAGCTGCAAATATCTGCAACTGGTGCTGAAAGATTCAATACTTCTGTAAGATCAATTGCCTGATCTACACCTACAACTGCTAAGAGGGCAAGTAAGATACCTACAAGACCTTCTCCGGCAATCATACCTGAGCAGTAAAGAATACCGTCTGTAATAATAGCTTCCTTTTCTTTCTCTTCTCTCTTCATCTTATCAAATACAAGTCTTACGATACCACCGACCATAATACAAGCATTCAACTGAATTGGAAGATAAATACCAATTGCAAATGGAAGTACTGGAATTCCAATAATTTCAATAATAATTGCAATACAAGCACCGATTAATACCAATCCCCAAGGAAGGTTGCTGTCCATAACACCTTCGATGATCATCTTCATTAATGTAGCCTGTGGAGCTGCCAATTCCTTAGAACCGAATCCCCAAGCTGAATCTAAGATATATAATGTACCACCGATTGCAAGAGCTGATACAAGTACACCAACTAATTCACCGTACTGCTGCTTCTTTGGTGTAGCACCAAGAAGGTAACCTGTCTTTAAATCCTGTGAAGCATCTCCGGCGATTGCTGCTACGATACATACGATAGAACCGATTGCGATTGCACCCTGCATACCATGAGCACCTGTATCACCTGTTACTTTAAGGATGATTGTTGTAAATAATAATGTAGCAATTGCCATACCTGATACCGGGTTGTTACTGCTTCCTACTAAACCAACCATTCTTGAAGAAACAGTTGCAAAGAAGAAACCAAAAATAACAACAAGGATTGCACCAATAAGTGATACCGGAATAGAAGGTGCTAACCAGATTACAACTGTAAGAACAGCAATAGAAATCAAAAGATAGTTCATCTTGATATCCTGTGCTGTACGTTCTGAACTTGTGTTGCTTGAACCCTTCATTGACTTTAATGCATCACGGAATGTACGAACGATTAACGGTAATGACTTAATTAAGCTGATAATACCACCTGCTGCAAGTGCACCGGCACCGATATAACGGATATATGAACTCCAGATACCACTTGCACCATTTTCAGCAAAAATTTCACCGATTGCTACTGTTCCCGGATATAATACAAGGTCTGATCCAAATAATACGATTAATGGAATCAATACCATCCAGCTCAGTAAACTACCTGCGAACATGTATGATGAAATACGTGGACCACAAATATAACCTACACTGAATACAGCTGGGTAAATCTGTGTTCCGATTTCGCCTGAATATCCCTTAAATCTTAATGATACTTCACTAGGTACTGCCTTTAAACCATCTACTACGAACTTAAATGCAGCTGCAATTCCCATACCGGCAAATACAGTTGAAGCACTAGCTCCACCTTCTTCACCTGCAAGAAGAACTTCTGCACAAGCTGTTCCTTCCGGATAAGGAAGTGTTCCATGTTCTTTTACGATCAATGCATTTCTTAACGGAACCATGAATAATACACCAAGTAAACCACCGATTAATGCGATCAATGTAATCTCTAAAATACTTGGCTTATCCATCTTGCCTTCTGCTGCCCATAAAAACAACGCAGGAAGTGTAAAGATTGCACCGGCTGCAAGTGATTCACCGGCAGAACCGATTGTCTGTACTAAGTTACTTTCAAGAATAGAGTTCTTCTTCATTACGACACGAATAACTCCCATTGCAATAACTGCTGCCGGAATAGAAGCAGATACTGTCATACCAACTCTTAAACCTAAATAAGCGTTGGCGGCACCAAATATAACAGCAAGAAGAATACCCATAACGATTGATGTTACTGTAACCTCTGGAGTAATCTTATCTGCTGGAATATATGGCTTGAATTCATTTTTTTCTCCCATAGTCTATACTCCTTCTTTGTATGTCTATCTGCACTATGATACACAAAAATAGGCAAATATGCAAGACACTACGGGCACTTTTCTGCATTAAATTTATAAAATTGTAACGCGTTCCACTTATAAGACCCTAAATAGTGATACTTTCACTATACTAATCCTGAAATCAGAATAAAAAGGATTAAAACCGGTAATACAAACTGGAAATACGGCTTGAGCCATTTTGGCATCTTAAATCCATTTCCGATATTCACTTCTTCTATATAATTGTCAAATCCCCAACCCAATTTTGTTACACAGAATAATAAGAAAATCAGGGAACCAATTGGTAATAACAGATTACTTACAATAAAGTCTTCGCTGTCTAAAATATCCCTTCCGCCAATAATATGTACACCTGATAACAAATTATATCCCAATGCACATGGTAACGAAGCAATAAACATCACAATAAAATTGATGATAACAGATTTTATTCTGCTAATTTTGAAATTATCTATCACACTTGCAATCAGATTTTCAAATACGGCTGTTACTGTTGAAAAACTTGCAAAGGACATAAATACAAAAAATAATGTTCCCCAAATACGTCCGCCCGGCATATTAACAAATACCTGTGGCAATGTAATAAAGATTAAAGACGGTCCCTGATTTGGTGCAATATCAAAACTAAAGCAGGCTGGGAAAATAATCAAACCTGACAAAAGTGCAACAAATGTATCTAACAGACCGATTCGAACAGCTTCACCGCCTAATGTCTGTTTCTTATCCATATAACTACCAAAAATCTCTAATGCACCAACACCGAGGCTTAATGTAAAGAACGCCTGATTCATGGCTGCTACAATCACATGACCGATGCCAACCTGTCTTGCTGATGCAAGATTTGGCTTCAAATAAAAGGCTACACCTTCCTTTGCGCCCGGTAAAATCAAACTGTGTCCTGCGAGAACGACAATCAATGCAAGCAATCCAAGCATCATAAACTTGTTTACTTTTTCAAGACCACCCTGTACGCCAAAACTTAAAACAGCAAATCCAAATACAACGGTAATTCCCATAAATAATACCATTTCTACCGGATTATCAAGCAAATTCGTAAATACCTCTGATACCTGTTCTGTAGACATACCGTCAAATGTTCCTGTTATGAATTTCCAGGCATATGCAAGCATCCAACCGGAAACAGTTGTATAATACATCATCAGCATGTAACATCCGAGGTTACATATCCAACCATGTAAATGCCATTTCTGACCTTCTTTTTCAAGTTTCTTATAACCTAATACCGCACTCTGACCTGATGCTCTTCCGACTGCAAATTCCATTGTCATAACCGGAATTCCCATCGTAATTAAAAACAGCAGGTAAAACAGTACGAATATCGCACCACCATTTGCACCTGCTACATACGGAAACTTCCATACGTTTCCAATACCGATTGCGCACCCTGCGCTCACTAAAATAAATCCTAATCTCGACTGAAAGCCTTCTCTTTGTTCCATTGTTTCTCCCTTAAATGTATATATTTTCATTTATTATATCAATTTTTAATAAGATACGCAATCTGGGAATCAGGAATTTTGCAAACGTATTTCAGCTTGTTTTCTATAATTTTCGCCCCTTGACCGAAGCATAAATATCTCTATATAATAATACTGCTATTATGATTTTATATGCAGAAAGGATTGCAAATGAAACAATATATTCCACTTCTAAAAAATACGAACATGTTCCACGGTATTACAGAAACAGAAATTGCCAGTATGTTAGGCTGTCTTGGTGCACGTGTCGTTTCCTATAAAAAAAATGAATATATCCTGCGACACGGAGATTCCGTACACTCTATCGGTATGGTTTTGTCAGGCATTGCCCTGATTGAACAGGAAGACGTATGGGGAAACCGCAATATTATTTCTGAAATCACCCCCGGAATCTTATATGCGGAAAGCTATGCCTGTCTGTCTCAGATGCCCGCTGAAATCAGCGTTTTAGCCAGTGAAGATACAATGGTTATGCAATTTGATATGCAGCGCGTCTTAACGACCTGTTCTTCCTCCTGTCATTTTCATAACCGCCTGATTCAGAATCTGCTCGGAACGATTGCACGAAAAAATGTGCAGCTCACGAAAAAAATGGAATATATCTCTAAAAAGACGATTCGTGAAAAGCTCTTAGCTTATTTGTCTACGGAATCACTAAAAAATAATTCTGCTTCGTTTAAAATTTCTTTTAACCGTCAGGAACTCGCAGATTATCTATGTGTTGACCGCAGTGCGCTCTCAAACGAAATTAGTAAACTGCAAAAAGAAGGTGTTATTGCCTGCCAAAAGTGTCAGTTTACGATTCTAAATCAATAAATTTTCATAAATTGGATTCCGGTGTCAAAAGATACCGCAAAACATACTATGCACCTTTTGACACCGGATTGATTATTCTTGATGTTTCTTCAACCAGTGCAGTAAAAACTGTTCCGCAAGACTGTTTTTCAAAATATTTTTTTTCGCATCTTCAATCGAATACCAGTGAATCGCATCGATTTCATCATTGGTCTTTGAAAGATCATCAGAATCTACCACACATGCAAAATTAACCATAAGTGTGTTACTCGGTTCATAATAACTGCTCTCATTATATGTCATAAGCCGCACATTTAACCCTAATTCTTCTTTGATTTCTCTTTTTACCGTTTCCTCAACACTTTCTCCGATATTCACATACCCGGCTACTAATATATTATTTTTATTACCATACTGCTGAATTAATGCAATTTTATTCCTATCCGGATGATATACAATTGCGCTCATCGCCACATTATACATCCGAAACCGAAATGCGTTACATTTTTCACAAAATGGAATTTCACCTTCATTTTCTAAATATTTCAACATCAGTTTGCTGCCACAAATCTGACAATAACCAGATTCTGCCATACGTTCTCCTTTTGCGCCTGCACTGTCTTCTTACAACATCATTGATTATAATTTTTAATATTTTAGTAATAATTCCTAAAATAAACAACTCTATTATCCACGAATCTTCTTTACAAGTTCACAAGCTTCCTGTGTAAGTTCCTTAATCTTGTCAAATTCGCCGGCTTTGATTAAATCGCCTTTTACCATCCATGAACCGCCACAGCAGTAAATATTTTTATCACGTAAGAATTCTTCTATAGATGACGCATTGATTCCACCTGTCGGCATAATCTTTACCATTGTGTAAGCTGCACACATTGCATCAATCATCTTCACACCGCCTGCTGCTGTTGCAGGGAAGAATTTCACTCTTGTCAATCCTCTCTTTACAGCCTGTGCCATTTCTGACGGTGTCTGCAATCCAGGGCATACCGGAATATTTTTAGAGATACAGTAATCTACAATTTCCGGATCAAATCCCGGTGCAACAATCATCTCCGCTCCGGCTGCAACAGCTCTGTCTACCTGTTCTGTCGTCAAAACAGTTCCTGCAATCAAAAACATTTCTGGGTATGCAGCTTTCATTGCCTTAATAGATTCTTCCGCAGCATCTGTACGAAATGTAACTTCAGCTACCGGAAGTCCGCCTTCTACCAATGCCTTTGCAAGCGGCAACGCATCTTTTACATCATTTAATACAACGACCGGAATCACACCAAACTGCTCTAATTTTTCATTTTGTACTTCAAACATATCAAAACTCCTTTTTATACTCTCTATTAAATTGAACCAAATATACACACCGTCATCAAAATCCCTTGTGTTCTCTTATATCCTCTGATATAGTTTTAACAAAAAGGAGTATTTCCATATGACGTTACAAACTTTACATTACGTTATTGTAATTGCTAAATATAAATCATTCTCACAGGCCGCCAAATCCTTATATCTTTCACAATCCACACTTTCTTTGGCTGTAAAAGATTTAGAAGACGAACTTGGTATCCGAATATTTCTTCGCAACAACCGTGGTGTTGATGTAACCGTCGAAGGCGAAGATTTTATTACTTATGCAAAAGATATTCTAGACCGTTCAAATCTTTTGGCTCTGCGCTATAAAGACCATACTGCCATACAGACTTGCTTTTCTGTATCAACACAGCATCTTCCTTACGCAATTCGTGCTTTTCAACATCTGATTGTGAAGAATTTCCCAAATAAATTTGACATTGCCATCCGCGAAACAGCGACCAGCAACGTCTTATATGATGTCAGCACCGGAAAAAGTGAAATCGGTGTTCTTGCCATTTCTGAATCCCATATGCCACTGCTTGAAAAGGCATTTCAGACATATCATTTAGAATTCGTAGAACTCGCAAAACTCTCCACTTATGTATTTTTGCGCAGGCAGCATGCGCTTGCAAAACGTTCATCCATCTGTATAGGCGATTTGCAAAGCTATCCATTTGTCACTTATGAACAGGCTGATTCTCCCAAATACTATACCGAAGAGGCATTGCTTCTTCGTCCGTTTGAGAAAACAATCCATGTTTCAGACCGTGCATCTAAACTTCTGTTAATCCGAAATACCGATGCCTTTAGTATCGGTGTAGACCTTCCAAATTTCAACACGGACATCTATTTTTCGGAAAAAGAAACTGAACTCGTTGCCATTCCGCTGGCTGATGAATCTTCTACCGTAACTACCGGATATATTCATCAACAACAGCAAACAAACAGCGATATTTGCTCACATTATATTCTGCAATTGAAAAAACAGATTGCACAATTACAACTTCCGCAACTGCATTAGCTGTGTACAAATGGTATTTTATCGTGTATTCTCTGTGATTTCAATAAGTTATGACTATCTCGCCATTTGAATTGTGATACATCTGCTATCATTTTTTTTAATATCAAATCTCTTTCTATATAGAATCAATTTTCAATACATTTAAAAAGAAGGAACTGTCTGTACGAAACACTTCTATGAAGACGTTTCTATACAGCCTGTTCCTTCTTTGATTTTTATATTTTCTGTTTTACATCAAGCGTTTTATGAAACATTTTTTAATCATTTATAAACCTGCTACTGTTCATAAATTACAGAACCATGCCACTCAATACGCTCTATGTCACTTACTTCAATAATGGTATCAAATCCCCAGGAATAATTCATATTACCCGTATAGGAATTACCGACTCCGCCATATGCCTTCTTTGTAGCCGGAACAACTTTTCCATTCTTTAAATAAGCAACCGGTGCAAAATCATTCTGAAATCCAAAAGATTTTGACGGATCTGAATTGTTATTAACTGATGAAAAACGTCCTTCAATCTTAAGCATTGAACTCTGAATATCAATACTCTGAATCGTTAATTCTTCACCGTTATTTGTACTTGTGACAACAACCGGTGTCTCTGAGTGAATTTCTCTGGCAACATCATTCACATCTAATGCCAATTCAATACTGTCCGTATTGGTCATTTCAATCGATGCGCTCTGTGCAAGACCTTTTAATTGAAGATGTGATAAATGTTCCTTATTGGTATCAAAATACACACCATCATTGGTCTGTGAAAATGTTAAATCAGCATTGACATTATAGACCAATTGAATTCTTCCATCTTCTAACTCCGAAATACTATATCGCTCACTTGCACCTGATACATCATTCTGAAATGTCAGTTTTCTCAAATCTTCTTTTGCCTCTGCACTATCACACACAATTGTCATATAAAACGCCTGTGTATTGCGATGCGACTTTGTTTTATAAAATCCCATATTATCAATATAACAGCCCGGATATGCATTTGAAAAAACGATATGCTGTGAACCCGGCTGCAAAACATACTCATCATTGCTCAAATTTGATGTAGCCTTATGCAGTGCAAACTGAGATGCATCTGCAAGTGAACCGGCATCTGTAATTGCTGCAATATTATCAAAGGTAAACTGAATATCCTCAAACTTCGTATAATCTGTACCAAAATTAGAAAACTGAAATTTTACTTTTCTGCCTTCTAATGTATCTACATTGTAATTATCATAAACCAGCTGATATACAATTCTATCCGGTGTTGTTTCCGTACTGACCGGCATCATACTGCATGAACGTCCTCTTACCTCTGAACCTTCAATCAATAACCCACGATCCTGTTTTTTCGCATTTGGATTATAACTATTCTGCATTGCTCCATTCACACGTACCTTTTCATAATCGCCATCATCAAGTGCTATTCCAATATCATAAAATCCACTTCTTGCAATACTTGCAACTTTATTCTCATCTTCTTCAAATAATGCAGAACCGTCGGTACTTGTTACAACAACACTTGCTGTAATTCGATGCTTCTCTGCCTTATAAGCTCCCATCGTCACTGTGATATCTTTATTCTGTACAACTTCGTTTGCCTCTTTCAAAATCGCACCATTTTCTTTCGCTCCCTGCAATACATCTAAACCAGCTGCTGTATTTTTCCACTGATAATCATTATTTTTAGAACGCTGGACCGTATTATATGCAAATACACTTCCAACTGATACAACTGTAATCACTGCCGCTGCAGCCGCAACCTGTGTAACAAATTTCCTGCTATTTCGTCTTGTATTCTTTTTAACTGTCCTATGTTCCCCTATCTGTTCCCGGCTCTGAATCAAATCAACCTGTTTTAATGTATCCTGAATCCAGTCTTCACTCGTATGGATTTCTTCTAATTCAGTCCGCAACGCATCTTGTAAGTCTTTATCCATTCTAATCCCTTCCTTTCATTTATTTCACTTCAACAAATCCCCATCTGTTATCTTCGTTATTATTTTCACGGGCATTTGCATTTCCCCTCATTAACTGACAATATGAAACTCCTGTATTACCTGCTCGTTTTTTTCTTTCCGTAACCGCTGCTCTAACTTTTTTCTTCCTCTTGATAACCGTGTCTTAACAGTCCCCTCCGGCAAATCCAAAAAATCTGCAATCTCTTTTACCGTTCTTTCTTCATAGTAATACAAATACACCACCTGACGATATTTGTATGGAAGTTTCTGCAACTCCTCCACCACGGAATCTGTCTGTGTACTTTCATTCTCCATATATGTTTCTTCCTTTTCATAGGCTGAAACATCCTCTGACAATGTCATTTTCTTCTTCCAGCTCTGTCTGGCACAATCAATACATTCATTCATCGTTACACGAAGCAGCCAGGCTTTGAGATGTTGCTCTGTTTCAAATGTCTTCTCACTTGTATACAATTTAATAAATACATTCTGAAAACAGTCCTTTGCATCTTCTTCATTATCACAATGTATGATGCATGCTCTCGTTACCATATCGGCAAATGTACGAAGGCACTGTTCATATGTTAATCCCGCATACTGATTCTTTTCCTGTTGTTTCAATACTTCACCCCTCTCCTTTTTTCGCTTTTGTATCGCTTTCTACTTTATATACGTTTTGTTGCCGTTGGTAGGTTTCAAAATATAATTTTTATTTTTTATTCTTGAATAAAAATTGAATAAAAATAAAAATTTTCTTCCAAAGAAAAAGCACAGAACAAAAGTATTTTCACTTTCATTCTGTGCTGTTATCTATCCTTACAATCCTATATTTCATAGGATTCTATGGCTAATTCTCTTCATTTGTCAGCCATCTTCCAATATCCGGTCTTCTGCAATATGCACGCAGCTCTAACAAAACATCTTTATCACAATAAATCGCATTCATAATAATTCTGCTGACCTGATCTCTTTTTTCCTGATAGATGCTTGCCCGATTCAGTAAATCTCTCACAGACAATTTTACCATTCCGGCAGCACCTACCTCATCATAAACAATCTGATGCATGCTGACTCCACGATCTGTTAATACGCCATTCATTGTAAACAAAAAGCGTTCTTTTAATTTAACTTGCTCTTTTTCAAACTGTGCAGCCCTTCTTCGATCAATCTGCTCAAACATTTCTTCTTCATATGCATCATCATGAATCAGATTGCCATTCGCATCATATATGTCGCCGAGTCCGACTTCGTGTTCCATTTCTTCAAATTGTGCCATATCTTCTCTCTCTTTCTGCACGCAAACAGTCTACTACTTTATTGATTTATTCAAACTGTACTTCACGCAAAATCTATAGTTATATCATAATACATTTTTAGACTTTTGCAAAACATTTTTCGAAAGATTTTTGAATTTATTTGACTATTTTATCGTCGTATTATAGACAGCGTCCGAACCGTTTCCAAATTTCACTACGCGAATCGCATCATTTCCATTATCTCCGGCCTGCTCCTGATAAATAACAATGTCGTATGCTGCAATATTCACGCCTTCTCTACTTCTTCCTTCTGTTCTTGTATACGTGTTCCATGGACTTGGTAATGTTCTTACCGCACCATAATTATACAATGCAGCTGTCTCTGTTGACAATAATGGCAGTCCACCGACCATATCCGGTGTCGTATACTTTTCCATATGCATATGTCCATTATTATACATCAATACTTTTCCGTTCCAGTTTGTGAAATCTTTGGCAAATTTTTCCGACTGGAAATTCGTATGCGTATATGCTGCCTTTAAAATATTTGCCAACACATCTCTGTTCGATTTTTCATTATACCCTTCCGGAAAGTCAAATGCATCGTGACACAAAAATACGTATTTACAATCCGTTCTTGTCATCGCTGTATTGAGTAACCATTCAATCTGTTCATCATGATAACCATAATAGTACATTCCCATTTCTACACGCTTGCCATCTATGATTTCATCCGAACTGTTGCTCATATTCAGACAAATAACTCTTGTATCTTTACCCGGAATGTCATAATAATAATATCCGTCCTGATAATCTGTTGCATACTGTGAAAAATTTGCCATCGTTGCCTGATACCATTCACTGCTGTTAATAATATAATCCGGATCATAGAGCAATTCTCCATCCACCTGTGCAGAAAAGCTGTTATCATCATGGTTTCCCTTTAAGATAAATACCGGTTTGTTACACCCTTTCAAAATGTCTGATACACGCTGTAAAATATCCAGCGCAGTCTGCTTTCCTCCACTGTCTCCTGCAAAACGTCCATCTTCAATATCCCCACCGAGACACAAAAAATCTACATCTGAATTATTTGCCACATCAACTGCTGACTGAATCTCTCTATAAATATCTTCTGTCTGCTCTTCATCCAAACCGATATGTGTATCTGTAATAAATACATAGCTGATGTCCTGATCGTACGCTGTTTCATTAACTGCATTAACCGTCTTTGCAATCTCATTGATATAGGTTTCATCATAAATGGTCGCATTACTCAACTGTGTGCGAATACTCTGCGCCGTAAATTGTGTATTCATAAGATTTGTTCGATTCACAGCCTGCACCTGACTATTGTTTACTTTATTACCGTTTATCTGCGCACCTGACTGTGTCGCCTTTCCACACCCTGCAAGAAGTGCCATCCCCAGTACGATTGCTGTTGCTGCTTTGTATCTTCTCATATTCCATCCTCCTAAACATATTCTTCTATCGTGTATACAATATACATCTCCATGGCTGCTATTCAATCTGTCACGATTTCCACTGTCCACGCAAAAGTTTCACATTCCTCCTGCTTGTAAACCAACGCTTCTTAATCATCTTCGTTTCTACCCTTATAGTAACGGATAGAACAATAAAAAGTCTAATACTTAGATTAAATATTTCATTATGCCTGATATGTATAAAGATTTGAATATCAAAAGCTGCTATATATTTTTCTTCCAGATATGAAAATCCCCCCTTTCGTTAGAGCATTTATATCTAACAAAAGGGGGTTCTTCAAACTAGAACGATTATTTTATCCAATAATAATTATGTAATTTTATGTATCATTATGATTAATGAAGCAGCGCAATCACAAGAATACCCAATACAATGCGGTACCAGCCAAATACCTTAAAGTCATGCTTTTTAATATATTCCATTAAGAAACGAATGACAAAAACCGATACAACGAATGCTACCAGCGTACCAATGATTAAAATGACAACTTCAAGTCCTGTAATCGACACGCCTGCCACTAGAAACTTTGCAGCTTTGAGTAAACTCGCTCCCAACATAACCGGTACGGCAAGAAAGAATGTGAATTCTGCCGCAGTCGCTCTCGATACACCAATTAACAACGCACCAATAATGGTCGCACCCGAACGTGACGTTCCCGGAAAAATCGCCGCCAATAACTGAAACATACCGATAATAATCGCTGTCTGATACGTCATTTCATGAATATTACGAATCTTCGGTCTGCGATTGCCCTGCATCATTTCAACAATGATGAAAATAGCACCAACCACAATCAACGCAATAGACACCGAAATCGGATTGTAGAAATATTCATCAATCACATCATCAAAAAGAATTCCTACAATTGCCGCAGGAATACAGGCAACTACAATCTGTACCCACATACGAAATGCGCCTTTTTTCCATGCAATCACGGTCTTTCCGGTCTGCTTATTGCGACGTTTCTTAAATGGCCACAATGTATTCCAAAACAATAATACAACCGCAAGAATCGCCCCCAACTGAATAACGACCTCAAACATCTCCCAGAACGCTTCTGATACTTGTGAAAATCCAAAGAAGTGTTTCAGCAGAATCAAATGACCTGTACTGCTCACCGGCAACCACTCCGTGATTCCCTCAACAATGCCAAATACGATGGCTTTTAAAATTTCTAAAAACATGATCTTATCTCTCCTTTTTTGCCAATGCAATCAACAATTCTACAACTTTCTCCATTGATTGTATACAACAATATTCATATCTTCCGTGATAATTATGTCCGCCTGTGCACAAATTCGGACAAGGCACCCCCATAAAAGACAGTCGCGCACCGTCTGTACCGCCACGGATTGGCTGCACAATTGGTGTTACTCCCAAATCTTTCATCGCTTCTTTTGCATCTTCAATTAAAAACATATACGGCTCTAGCTTCTCTTTCATATTGTAATACTGATCTGTAATTTCAACCTGTATACACTCTGTTTCATAACGCTTATTAAGTCTGTCAACAATGCAGCGCAGTGTTTCCTTCTTTTTTTCAAACTTTACACGGTCATGATCCCGAATAATATAATCCATCTGTGCCTGCTCCACACTACCGTCAATATGCGTCAGATGAAAGAAGCCTTCATATCCGCTGGTATACACCGGTTTCTCATTTTCCGGAAGCATCTTTTCTAATTCCATCGCCATCAGTAACGCATTGCGCATCTTGCCCTTTGCATCTCCCGGATGTACACTTCTGCCCTGTAATGTAATATGTGCAGCGGCAGCATTGAAATTTTCATATTCCAGCTCGCCTAATTTGCCCCCATCAACAGTATATGCATAATCTGCCCCAAATGTTTCTACATCAAAATGATCCATTCCACCGCCGACTTCTTCATCCGGTGTAAAAGCAATTGCAATTCTGCCATGTTCTATTTCCGGATGCTTCGTCAAATATGCCGCCATACTCATGATTTCTGCCACACCAGCCTTATCATCTGCTCCTAACAGTGTCGTTCCATCCGTTGTAATCAAATCCTGCCCAACATATGCTGACAGTTCCGGAAAATCCTGTGGCGATAAAATCACCTGCATTGCCTGATTTAAAACAATATCGCCACCGTCATACTCTTTTACAATCTGTGGCCGAACCTCTGCACCACTAACTTCGGGAGATGTATCCATATGCGCAATAAATCCCAACACCGGCTGATTCTCATTTCCAGCTCCTACTGCCTGTAAATGCGCATATACATACCCATACTGTTCATCATACTGAACATCTGTTATGCCCATATCTGTTAATTCCTTAACAAGCATAACTGCCAATTTTTTCTGCTTATCCGTACTTGGAAACGTCTGTGACTCTTCCTGTGACTGTGTATCAACCTGAACATATCTTAAAAAACGTGTAATTACATCTGAATATTGTTCCATATTTATCCTCCATTTCCCCTCAAAAATCCATAAATCAAGAACGATTACGAACCCTTCAAATATTAATTATTATCGATGACTTCTCCCGTATTTGGATTTACAATAATACCATTTACTTCGAGATGCTCATCAATCTGAATAACAAGATACTGCCTTCCTTCAATTTCCATGGTATCAATCAAATCTGTTTTTTCCGGATTTACCTTAATCACAACATCCGGTGTCTTTACTTCAAACTTTCTTGTCTCAGCTACATTTGTCGCAAGAAGACTTGCATCATTTCCGGCAACCATCTCAAAATGTTCTTCAAAATCCGTCAGCTTTTCTTCCTGTACACCGCTCTTTTCAAGCAAATCCTTCATATCCTGCTTATTGATTGCTACCGGTTCCGGATTGCCTTTATTCTCTGCAATCATTTCATTGAGATTGTCGTGAATATTTTTGACTGTTTCATAATCACAGTCCTCTCCGAGTGTTTCCGTTACAAGTTCCTGAAAGGTTTCTTTCTGGTTGCCTGCAGGCAGTGGAACTTCACAATCTAAAATTGTATCAAGAAACATTGTTTCAAATACATTCGCATTCTTAGAGTAATATACAACGCCATCTCCGTCTTCACTGCGGTCTGTAAATGCCGGGAATAAAAATCCAACATCCGGCACATCCACCATATGACTCTGAATCTGATTATGAAATGCCTTCTCTTCCTCTACATATCCAAGCCCCGGCTTCGATAATGTTACGTGACAGATACTGCATAAAAGGTAATCATATACTTCGTCCGACGCATCTTCCATCTCAATATTATCTTTCGTTCTGCCCGGTACATCATAGACCTGATGAATCAGCAAAATCAGATAATTTCCTACATAACTGTAACTTTCAATGACTTTATCATAAAATGCATCTAACAGTTCTTCATTTTCTAATTCACTGTCTCTTAGTTTATACAGAAATGTTCTTGCACCTTCATCTGCGTAAGAATCCGTTCTAAATCTCATATCAATCAGATTTTTCCCCGGCGTTCCGGATAATGTCTTCTTAAAGATATCAAAATATTTATGCTGTTCTTCCTCTGGAAGGTTCAAAAAACGCTCATCAATCTTCGTAAGTTTATTTTTCTCCCCATCTACATAACATCCACAGATTCTTGCAATTGAGCAATTTTCCAATGTGTAGAGGGATTTAATTTCATTTATTTCTTTCTTTGTCATCCTATCACCTGTCTTTATTCAAATTAAACCTGTCATTGCAGGTCGCCATTGCCTTTTATCATAACTGAGTTTGCGTGTTTTGACAAGGTGTTTTCCTTTATGTATGGCACTTATAAATTTAATTTAATGGGTGTTCTTTTTCTTAAATATGTTTTATAATCAAATGGTTGTCTACCTTCCAATCTGGCAACAGAAAGGAGGTTTCTATTTGGATATACTCAGTTCTTTTTTCGTTACTGTTATGGCAAGTGTAACCAACTATTATATTTGCAAATGGTTAGATAGTAACGATAATTAGGCAACTAACCTCGGAAACTCAACCGTAAATAGAGAAAAAGACCCCATTAAGAGCTGCCACTCTTAATGGGGTCGACTGTCTATTCAGACACTCAGTTCTTTTAGCTATTACCAATATATCATAAGTAATTAGCTATTTCAAGTATATGTATTTTAATTATTTATATGCATTATTTCCTACTTGGATAACATACATATTTACACATAATTAAAAGATTTCTGCATATATTTGATTTTGGACGATGCTCGTATTATATTGTGTATACAAAATCACCAGTGATTGCACATTATCACCCCCACGAGGTGCTAACTCGTGGGGGTTTTTGCTTTTTTTAAGAGTAGTTTTACTCTATGCCGGTTGCCGCATTAACTATTTTATATCAATGCAAAATATACAACCTAAATTGATATAATGTGCAGCTCATAGAAAATGTCTATGCATTTTTCACTATATAAAGATATATTTCTATCTAATTTTTAAAAATTTTAGATATAAGCTATGCATTTTTCATAATACACACTACTTTTTTTCTTTACATTTGGTATAAAAACCGCCATAATTATGAAATCTAATAACAAATGCATATTTTATATAATTTAAAACAGAATAATACTGTATCCCCTTTAGATTATATAGGATTGCATCAGAAGCGGTTGTACCGTGAGCATTGCAACACGCTTCTTAATCTCCAAAATGCTCACAGAATGGAGACATTAATCACTATGAAACACACGAATGATTCTTTATCTTACGAAATTCAGTTACACACGACAGATAATGCCGTAAAATTCGTCAAGGCAATGAATACACTCGAGGGTTATTATGACTTATGTATCGGTAGCTATAGTTTTGACGCAAAATCCCTCCTTGGCGTTCTAAGCCTTGATCCAAGACGTATCCTGACATTACATGTTGTACGTGGAGAAGAGCCTTTAGAAAAGTTCCACAAAGTAATTGAACCATTTTGTGTAAAATCCAGACTTGCAATGGCTTAATTATATGTAGGAATCCAATTTTGACTCTTTAAATTTCCTAATATAACAAAAAGAGTAATACAGAAACTCTGATTCATCTTTATGATTCTATCGTTTCTGTATTACTCTTTTCTTTTGATATGTTAAATTTACAACAATCTTAATATTCCAGACTTCTTGAGTACATCACGCAATGCAAGGTACACAAGCGATGCAACAACAACTGCAATGACTGCATTCACTGATGTTGTCAGTGCTCCAATCTTTGCCAATGCCTTCGATAAATCCTGTGGCACACCAAATAAGTATCTTTTATAAAAATATCCCACAATCGGATCTGCAATTACATTAAATAACATTCCACTGACCGATGCAGCAATCGTACCTGTCACAACATATTTTCTCGTATTATCTCTAGCAATATGAAACATCTTATGTGCAACCAAACCTACAATCAAACCGATGCAGAACTTCAAAACAAATGTCTTCGGCGCACTTGTGACATATGCTGTCGTCAAATCACTGATTGTCATACCGACTGCTCCCGCAAGACCGCCCCATACACCGCCTAGAAGCAATGCTGCGAGTACACAAAACGCATTTCCGAAATGAAACATCGTCTTTTCTGTTCCTACCGGAATATCAATCTTTAGAAATGTTGCTCCTATATAACATAATGCCGCACACAATGCCGCTTGAGCAAGTACCATTACATCAAGTTTCTTATCCTGCTTTACGGGTATTGCCGTATTCTTATCTTCGTTCATAAATTATCCTCTCCTTCACTATTCCTTACATTTTCGTGCTATCCCAGCTACTCCGTAGCTTGCTTTCTCGTTAATGGATTGCAAAAACAAATACCACCTTCGGTATCGCTTGTTTCTTCAAGCTCATTACATTACATCATACGCACTTTCTGAGCATTTGAATAGTGTCAGTTTTGTATTATTTTATATAGTCAGTTTAGAACTGTCTGTATGTTGTAAGGAAATCACTAATCTTACCGACTGCATCTTCTAATACTTCAATTCTAGGTAAATAAACAACTCTGAAATGGTCCGGCTCTCCCCAGTTAAATCCTCTTCCATGTACAATTAATACCTTTTTTTCTCTTAATAAATCAAGTGCAAAACGCTCGTCATCCAGGATATTATATTTCTTCGTATCAATCTTTGGGAAAATATAAAAAGCCGCCTTTGGCTTCACTGCCGAAATACCCGGAATATCATTTAATGCCTTATAAATGTATTCTCTCTGTTCATACACTCTTCCACCCGGAACAATATAACTCTCTACGCTCTGATGTCCGCCAAGTGCTGTCTGTACAATCGACTGTGCCGGTACATTGGAACAGATTCTCATATTTGACAGCATATTTAAGCCTTCGATATAATCTTTTGCAATGCGCTTATTCCCACTTAGCACCATCCAGCCAATACGGAATCCTGCAATCATATGCGACTTAGAAAGTCCGCTGTATGTCACACAGAATAAATCTGGTGCAAGCGAAGCAATCGAAATATGTTCTTCTCCATCCATAACCAGTCTGTCATAGATTTCATCTGAAAACAGAATCAGCTGATGCTCTCTTGCCACCTGCACAATCTGCTCTAATATTTCCTTCGGATATAATGCACCTGTTGGATTATTCGGGTTGATAATAACAATCGCCTTTGTCTTATCTGTAATCTTGCGCTTCATATCTTCAATGTCCGGATACCATTCTGACTGTTCATCGCAGACATAATGAACTGCCTTACCGCCTGCAAGCGTAACACAAGCCGTCCAGAGCGGATAATCCGGTGAAGGAACCAATACTTCATCTCCATTGTCTAACAATGCAGACATACTGAGGTTAATCAGTTCACTTACACCATTTCCTGTATAAATATCATCAATGGTTACATTCGGAATATGCTTTAGCTGTGCATACTGCATAATTGCTTTTCTAGCAGAAAACAGTCCCTTCGAAGCGGAATATCCTTCACATTCTGTAATCTGTCTCTGAATATCATAAACCACTTCATCCGGTGTTCGAAAACCAAATGGTGCCGGATTGCCAATGTTTAACTTCAAGACATGTGTACCATTTGCTTCCATTCTGGCAGCTTCTTCTACAACAGGACCTCTTACATCATATAATACATTATCCAACTTCGTTGATTTCTTAAACTCACGCATAACTTCTTTATCCTCCACCTGATCATCTGACTCTGGCTGCTCCTTGCCTGCAACCACATTGATACTTGTTTTGGTATCACTTGATTCTTTCGTTATCTCTCTGCCGTATAACCAATCACTTGAAACCTGCAAAACTTCTGCAAGAAATGTTCCAATATTCTCTCTTGGAACAGCCTTTCCACTGACGTACTGGCTCATCTGTCCCTTTGCTAACTTAATGCCTGCCTGTTTGGCTGCATTTAGAACATCTACCTGCTTAAGCCCCTGCTTCTTCATGGACTGACATAAACGGTCTGCAAACTGTTCCCGTGCCATCTGATAACCTCCACATTCCAAAAAGTTCATTTTTATTCACTGTTAAAACTTGAAGTTCATTTTCTTTTCTGTTATGTGTCTCATATTACGCTTGTTTCTGTCAAAATTCAAGTGGTTTTTCTTATATTTTATGCTAAAAGTTTATTTTTATGTTGCAACATTTCAAAAGCATTGAAAAAAAGTTTATTTTTATGGATTATCCCTGTAATTCTAGGATTGCTGTATCCTGCGCGATCGTATAATCAGAATCATATGGTGTCGCTTCTGTCGCATTTTCATAATAAATTGAACTTTTATACGATTCTAATTCTTTCTGACCGTCTTTTTGTGTTTCTTTGCCTTCTTTTACGCTCTGTTTGTGCTTCTTTGCCTCTTCTTCTGTTGCTGGAAGTGCCTTGTATGCATCCGTCTTTTTAAATTCTTTCATCGCATCTTCATATGCTGCAATCGTTTCCTGTACATATGGCTGATCTGATGATAGAAGCGACATGGCATCTTCATATGCCTTTTGTACTTCTTCTTTTGAATGACAATGTTCTAATCTGGTTTCTAACGCTTCTCTCTGAACCTGTATCTTTAATACAAATGGATACAACTCCGGCATATGAATCCGTACATAGCGCAGCTCTTCCGCCGTTAATTTCTTGCCGGAATGAATCTTATTTAGAATCTTATTCTCATACTGCTCAGCGTCTTTTTCATCCATTCCATTGACCGGATCAAACATATGGTCAATCTTTTCTTTGATTTGATTCGTATATGCTCCGATGACTTCCTCTTTCGTCTGTGGCTGCTGTGAATTCGCACTTCCAATAACCTGTCCTTTTGGTAATACCTGTGATGCATTTTTTGTATCTTTCGCCCCTCGAACCTGCAAAATAATATCTTTTGTATTCATAAGAATCCTCCCATTTATTCTATCTTTACACACTGTGTTCTGATATGTTTATCGGCGAATTGAAAGGATTCTTGAGTACGTCTTTCACGACTACTTCTCTCAACAAAAATAACACCAGAATATCTACTCCGAACTTTTTCCCGATATTTCTGGTGTTATCTCTTTTTATTCTATTTTCTTATAGCAACTTCCGAAATGCCGTTGGCAATGCATACTTTGCAGCAAGTTCTTCCACTTCTACCCAGATCCAATCATCCGGAAATGAACTTTCCAGCTTACATTCCATACGAAACAACGCCATATGCCACTCTATATGCGTGAAAATATGCTTCTTTTGTGATTCTTTGATTATTCCCTTGCCTGTATCGATTACAACGCCGATTTGAGCCAAATAATCGCATGCTTCCTGTACAGATAGATCTCCTGTGATATTCGGCAGCTCCCACAAGCCTGCTAACAGCCCCGTAGATGCTCTTTTACGAATTGCTATCCTGTTATTACACATGAGATAAAAAACTGCTCTCTGCTCGATTCTGCGTGCCTGCTTGGGTGCTTTGTATGGATACTGCATCTGTGTACCATGTTTCTTTGCCTGACAGAATCCCTGAATTGGACATACCGCACATTTCGGTTCCCCATTTGGTATGCACACCATTGCCCCTAACTCCATAAGGCTCTGCGTAAACTCGGCGCAATGCCCTTTGGGATAAATTGCATCTAACTGTCGTGTTACTTCTTTGCGCCATTTCATATCCGAAATATCCGTTGCATCCTCCATGAGTCTTGTATACACACGCAATACATTTCCATCTACTGCGGCTCTTCTTTGGTAAAATGCAATCGATGCAATCGCCCCTGCCGTATACGGACCAATTCCCGGAAGTGTAAGAATATCTTCATAATGTGCCGGAAAAATCCCACCATGTTTTTCTACAATCACACCGGCAGCTTTTTTTAGATTTCTAGCTCTTGAATAATATCCCAATCCTTCCCATAACTTCATCAACACATCATCTGAAACATTTGCAAGTGCTTCAATCGTTGGCAGTGCCTCTAGAAAACAATGGTAATATGGAATGACTGCTTCTACTCTCGTCTGCTGTAACATAATCTCTGAAATCCAGATATGATATGCATCTGTCTGCTCTCTCCATGGCAGCACTCTGGCATTCTCTTGATACCACTCTAATAATGGCGTTACAATTTCTTCTAATGGTAATCGCTCTTGATTCTCTTTTCCCATTATCTGCGCATTCCCATACCACACGAAGGTGTGCGATTATCATCTGGAATCTCTGATACGTAATTTGCCGAAAATGCTGCATTAATTTCTGAGATTTCGCACTTGCCATCGATATAATCCTTATAAAAGCTCCACAAATCAATTCCACTGCTCTCACAGCCTTCATCCTCTTCCCACTGCTTAATCAATGCAATTCTTTCTTTTACTGTTGTATCTTTAATCAAATAATTTGCCATAATTGATTCCTTTCCTGATTTTTGTTATTTATTCTAGTATACATTTCCCCGTTTTGATGTGCAATATTCCATTGAAAATGAATTGCTTTTTTTTAAATAGTATGAGATAGTAATAATTGAAAATATTTTACAAAGGAGAATTCAATGAAGAATAAACAGATGTTATCAAAATGTTTCGCAATTCTTGCACTTATCGTTCTGATTGGCGCAATCATTGCAAAACTTACCATCTCTATGGATGTAACCATTCTTGCATGTGTTGGCGGTTCATTAATTGCCGCTAGTTTACTTGTAAAGGAATGATGCGACTGCCTTTTAAAGGCATATGAAGCTCAAAAAGCCTTGCCAGCGATACGAATTACGCATCCTGACAAGGCTTTCTTAATTGATGAAACGCTACAATTATAATGATATTACTTGTTCAAAAGTGATTTTTCCAAATCCTTTAACATCGTATCAAGTGCCTGGATACCACCTTCTGCTGTATACCATACATTTGGATGCTCAAGGTAAACAATTCTATTATTCTTATAAGCATCTGTCTGCTTTACAAGATCATTTTCCATAATTTCCTTTGCCATCTTCGCACCCTGTGTTCCGATTGCACTATCTCTATCCATTACAAAAATATAATCTGGATTCTGCGCAACAACTGTCTCAAAAGAAGATTCATTCCCATGTGTTGATGTAGAACCGCCGTTACCACCACGGCCGCCACCATTACCGCCACGTTCAGAAGAACCATTTCCTCCCTTTTCAGAAGAACCACTCTTTTCTGAGGAACCTTGTGATGAAGCTGAAGAAGCTGTTAAATTATTAAATCCAATCTCAACGCCAATAATAGAGCATCTGCCGTCATTTCCAAGAAGATTAAAGCTGCCGCTTGTTGTCATACCGACAAGTGCTGTCTTATCCTTTGCAACTGCTGATAATGCTTCAATTCTCTTGTTGAAATCAGCAACCTTACTATCAACCTGTGATTCTAATCCAAACATCTTTGCAATGGTTGTTGCATTCTTTGTTACACTTTTCACAACCCCAAGCTGTGTATCTGTTGCAAGGAATACAACTGGTGCAATTTCACTTAATGCATCATACGATGCTGCAAGTCTTCCGCCGATAAAGATAACATCCGGTTCACATTCCATAACCGCTTCCATATCTGCTTCCTTAATTGTGCCAAGATTCTTAATATTCTTGTTATCTGCATATTTCTTTAAATAATCAATGGATGTATCTGCTGTTCCGACAACACGATCCCCCATACCTAAGCTGTCAATAATATCAAGCGATGCCAAATCCAAAATCGCAATCTTCTGTGGATTATAAGGAACTTCCAATGAAATTTCCT
This sequence comes from Lachnospira sp. UBA4346, assembly GCA_002394205.1. Lineage (GTDB taxonomy): Bacteria > Bacillota > Clostridia > Lachnospirales > Lachnospiraceae > Lachnospira. Next base: position 76,274 of record DGTC01000055.1, read on the forward strand.
CCTTGTTTCCATTTAAAGATGTAATTGTAACTGTGGCCGGTGTATTTGCCTCTGTTGCAGTTGTATCCTCTGCCTTCTTACCTGTTCCGCATGCCACCATACTAAATGCACATACTGTTGCTGCAAGCAGAACGCCCAATCGTTTGATTCTCATTTTTCATTTCCTCCATAAAATATTTGTTTCTATTCAGACAGTCTTTTTAGACTGTTTTGAATCATTAAAATTTTCCGACGCAAATTGTCGATGATTAATAATAAATGGATAACGGTTTTCCCTCAATTTGCATAATTTCAAAATCAACATTGTAAATCTGTGAAAGTGTCTCTTTGTTAATCACTTCTTCTACGGTGCCAAATCTGGCAATTTTACCATCTTTAAATGCACAGATATAATCTGAATAAAATGCTGCATAATTGATTTCGTGCAATACTAAAATTACCGTTTTCCCCAATTCTTTGCACAACTTCTGTACCGTCTTCATCAGACGCGTTGCATGATAAATGTCTAAGTTATTCGTTGGCTCATCAAGTAAGACATATTCTGTATCCTGTGCGATAACCATCGCAATATAGGCACGTTGTCTTTGTCCGCCGGATAATTCATCAATAAATCTGTCTGCAAATTCTTCTAATTCCATATAAGCAATGGCTTCATCAATCTTTTGTTCATCTAACTGTGTTAATCTTCCGCCAGAATGTGGAAATCTGCCGAAGGCTACAAGTTCACGAACCGATAATTTCATCTGAATCTGATTCGTCTGTGTAAGAATTGCCAAATGTTTTGACAGTTCCTTGCTGTCCCATTTTTCAAGTGGTGTTCCTTCAAATGAAATGACACCACTATCCTTTGCAATCAATCTCGAAATCATTCCCATAACCGTTGATTTACCAGCTCCATTTGGACCAATTAAAGAGGTTACGCATCCCTTTGGTATCTCAAATGAAACACCATCTACGACAGTTTTTCCATCATATTTTTTCTTTAAATCTGATATTTTCATTGTATTTCCTTTCCTGTCTGACATGCCTGCGGAATACTGTCTATCCGCACATAATTTGCGAATTCATTTGCCATTTACAATGCTTGTTTTCATATTGTTATTATCACTGCACTCTTATCTTCTCTTGCGCATCAACAAATAGAGGAAATACAAGCCGCCTCCAATCGTAATGAAGACACTAACCGGAACTGCATACGAAAATACGCGTTCAACGAGCATCTGACCGCCAATCAATACAATCATTCCAAACATCACAGAACCTGTGATTAAATAAGAATGTCTATATGTCTGAAAGAGCTGTCTTGACAAATTCGCAATAATTAGTCCTAAGAATGCCAACGGTCCTACAAGTGCTGTCGCAATCGAAATGCACAGAGTATCTGCCAATAATATTTTGCGAATACATTTATCATAATCCACACCTAAGTTAATCGCCTGCTCTTTTCCTAGTGAGAGTACATCAAGCAATGCCAATTCTTTACGAAATACAAATGCTATCACACATAGCAATATGGCTGATAATCCAATTAATTCCGCACGAACATTGCTAAAACTTGCAACTAATGTTGTTAACAATGTGTCATACTCATTTGGGTCCATAATTCTTGTAAGCGTTGACTGTATACTCGAAAAAAAGGATGTCAATACAGTACCTATCAATAACACATATAACACATTATGATTCGTTAATTTGAATAAATAGCTGTAAATAAATGTCGCAATGACACCCATCACACATAAATCAATTGCAAAACTGATTCGTGAATCTGCAATGAGAATACTTCCTGAACCCAAAAAGAATACAACTGCTGTATGAATTAAGGTATATAATGCATCCATTCCCAACAGACAAGGTGTTACGATGGTGTTTTGTATTACTGTCTGAAATGTAATTGCAGCTCCGCCAATTGCAACGGCTGTTACCAGCATTGCAAGCAGCTTCGGAACACGAATTTTCATTGCATATCGAAACAGGCGCGGATTATGAAACTTAACTCCGATAAACAGATACGCACATGATACAGCAATTACTAACAGTGCCATAATCGCAACCGTAATATATTTCTTTCTTGCTCTTGCACGAACAGTCGCTTTATAAGATGCCTGCGTCCGCTGCTTATTTTTTTGTTGATGAAGCAGTGACTGTACTTGTCCGTTATTTTCCTCATTTGGAGATTGTACAAACTGTCCTTCCCCGAATGTATTATCCATTAATGATTTCTCCTTTCTGGAAAAATTTCTTGATACTTTCTCTGTTAATGACAACCGCTTTTCTGCCATGCTTTAAACGGTAAATAAGTAAGCCGATAAACAATATGCTTCCTAATACGCCCACAATTAATTCAATTGGCAGCTCATATGGTGCAATAATGATACGACCTAACATATCACACACAAGCACGAAGATTGCGCCAAACAGTGCTGTGTCAATGAGCGTTCCACGGATTTTATCTCCTTTAAACATGGCAACAATATTCGGAACGATTAATCCGATATAAGAAATAGAACCGACCACAACAACAATCGATGCCGTAATCATCGCTGCAATACTAAGTCCTCCAAATAATACGAGATTATAAGATACACCAAGATTTTTTGAAAAATCTCTTCCCATTCCAACAATGTTAAAATGATTTGCAAATATAAATGCAAGCACAACCAATGGAATCGTCAGATATACGATTTCATATCTTCCACGAAGCACCATTGAAAAGTGTCCTACCAACCATGTAGACAACGCCTGTGTCATTTCAAATTTATACGCCAGAAAATTGGTTGTTCCTGTAATAATATTTCCAAACATAATTCCAACAAGTGGCACCATTACAACATCTTTAAATTGAATTCTCTGTATGAAATAAACGAAAATCCATGTTCCTAAAATCGCAAATATAAATGCAAATACGGCTCTGCTCATCAATGTTGAATTTGGTAAAAATACCAGTGCAATCAAGATTCCAAACTGTGCTGATGAAATGGTTGCCCCTGTCGTTGGTGATACGAATTTGTTCATACATAATTGCTGCATAATCAGTCCCGCAACGCTCATTCCAAAACCGGTACATAAGATTGCAAGCAGTCTTGGCAATCGTGATACCAGAAAGATATACCATTGTTCTGAATTGCCTGATAGTAATTCACCAAAGCGAATATCAATGACTCCAACAAATAAAGAGCATATCGACAATACAAGCAGGATCACTGCAAGTACAATCGTCATTTTGCTTTGTTTTAAGATTGCTTTCATATATTCCTCCGATTATTATTTATACTTTTATGTTTTTTATTTCTATCTTATGTTTTAATTGTCTTATTATCATTAGTTTTAACTAACCTTTGTATGAAAAAAAAGTTGCTTTACCGCAACACGCTGGATTATATCTGACATTTGTGTATCTTGCAATAACTTACTTTTTGGTAAGTATACTTTTCCTATCAATTTACTGTGTTATTTCTTCTATCTGATTTTGCTTTCACACTTATTTTAATGTGATATGATTTTTCTTTGCATAATCCTGTGCAAAGGAACATATTTCCCGTAGTAACGGAATCAATTTTTGGTATTCCGGATTCATTTCATAAACAATGACTTTGGGCGGATTATTTTCAATAATATGTTTTACAATGATATGATTTTCCTCAAGCTCTTTCAGCTGTGAAGTTAATACTTTATGCGATATATCCTGAATGGATTTTGATAACAGGGAAAATCGATTATCTCCCTCTAATATATGCCACAAAATTCTTAACTTCCATTTACCACCGATAATATCGTGATTTAATACCAATGCGCAATCATACGAATCTTTCACTTTTCCCATAACATTTTGCCTCCTTTTTTAGCCTGTTCTATGCAATTCCATTTCTATTTGTTTTCCTAATTTATTTTCAATTCTTTTTTTTTATTCTTATATGATATTGACAAAAATATCTTACCGTTCTTTCGCACCCGATTGGCATGATATAATGAGCGCAGAAAAAAGCAAGCGACACCGAAAGGTGGCATTTGTTTTTTTCAAGCCATTAACGAGAAAACACAGCTACGAAGTAGCGAAAAAGCACGAAGTGCGGGTTTTCGAGTGTATATATGATACAATGAGCGCAGAAAAAAACAAGCGACACCGAAAGATGGCATTTGTTTTTTTTAAGCCATTAACGAGAAAACCAAGCTACGAAGTAGCTGAGAAAGCACGAAGTGCGGGTTTTCGAGTATATGATATAACAACAAAACAAAATAAGTAGCTATTCTGAAGTTGGATTTACACTTTAGAATAGCTACTCACTCGTGGGTATCATATAATGAATTCAAATGAAATGCAAGAAAAAATATCACGATATTGATATATTTTTCACTTAATGATAAAACTTATCATTAAATATAGCAACATCTTTCTAAATTGTTCATTGCATATCATCATATTTTTCTTTCAATCGCTTAAACGCTGCAAAAGAACGTTCAATCATATCATAATCGACACAATAAGAAACTCTTGCATATCCCGGACAACCAAATCCTGTTGCAGATACGATTAGAATATCCTCTTCCTTCGCCTTTTCACAGAACGCATCTGCATCATCTTCTAATGCCTTTACAAACATATAAAATGCCCCCTGTGGCTTAAAACATGTATATCCTAATTCTGTCAAACCATTGTATAACAAGTCTCTGTTTTTCTTATATGCATCAATATCTCCTGTTTGACCAACGCATTTTACAAGCATCTTTTGGAAAATACTAGGTGCACATACATATCCTAATGCACGGCCTGCACCACAAATTGCTGCATACAGACGTTTACTTTCATAGGCTTCATCCGGTACAATCACAAATCCAATTCGCTCTCCCGGAAGTGATAAAGACTTACTATAAGAGTAACATACAAGTGTATTCGCATAATATTTTGTTACATAAGGTACTTCGATTCCATCATATGCAATTTCACGATATGGTTCATCTGTAATAAGAAATATCTGCGTACCATATTCCTGTTGTTTCTTCTCTAACAGTGCTGCCAGCTTCTCAATTGTCTGTGCTGAATATACAGCTCCTGATGGATTATTTGGCGAATTAATAATAATGCCTTTTGTGTGTGCTGTAATTCTCTCTTCTAACGCTGCAAAATCAATTTGAAAACTTGTCGTTTCTGCCGGAACAATGACTAACTTTGCACCTGCACCTTCTACGAATACTTTGTACTCCGGGAAGAATGGTGCAATCGTTATAAATTCATCCTCCTCAGATGTAGTCAACGCACGAAAACACAATGAAAGAGAAGCAGCGGCTCCCATTGTCATATAGAAATTATCCGCTGTAAATGTTGTTGCATAGGTCTTATTCAAATATACTGCAATCGCATCTCTCGTTTCAAAATCACCTTGTGCAGATGTATAACCATGCACAGAAATAGAATCGTGTGTATCCATAATTTCTTTTAGTGTTTCATTTACAATTGCAGGTGCCGGAACTGTTGGATTGCCCAAGCTAAAATCATATACATTCTCAGCTCCAATCTCAGCAGCCCGTTTTTTACCAAATTCAAACAACTCTCGGATTGCTGATCGTTTGCTTCCCAATTCATACATTTTCTCTGATATCATCATCTATATTCCCCATTTCTTAACCTTGTAATCTTAGTATCATATTTTATGCACTATGATATATATTTTAACGCTGTAACGTGCAAAACACAAGTATAAGTTATAGTGTATATATAGAATATATGTTCTCGTTTCTGTTTTGTCTGGATTACGTTTATCTTCTATTTATATCCTTATATTTTATAACCAATATTATATTATGATAAACTGCGTTCTTTTTTGAATTACTTTTTAATTTCCCATTTATCTTTGTATTTTTATTATTAGTTATATTGTATAGTGAACTCAGTTCACCATCAGATTATTTTTAAATTTTCATTTGTCTTTATATTTTTATATCATAGTGGGTATTCATTTTGTTTTTCTGACGTTTATTAAATTATTTTATTATCCATTCAATTTGAACTCAGTTCATTTTATAGTTCCTATCATTATTCTATCCATTTTTTATTTCTTGTTCATCATTCCAATTTTGTACATCTACATAATCTGAATTATTTTTGTTGCATTTTCTCTTTAAAACATGTAAAAACAAATAGAAAATGTATATAGTATATGAATCCTTCAATTACAATGTATATCTTTGTATAACTTATTTTTCTCTAGCAGTCTAATAATCCACTTGAAAATTTTTGAACTGAGTTCATTTTTGTATTTAAATTTATTAGATTCTTTCATATGTTTCTTTCATATTTTTTCAAATTATTTATTATACAATTTACTACCAATCAGTATAACAACATTTGTTATAAATTAAACTGGTATTACATAACGCATTGAATCAGCCTGGATTATTAATCTCTCTAATATATTAAATTATCGGCAAAATATTTTGAACTCAGTTCAAATTTTATCTAAATCACACTTCATATACAACATATTATTTCAATACATTACGAAATTATCTCTATTCTCATCATACGAATCCAACTCTTATAAATATATAGTGTTTACAAGTTATAATCATCTAATTAAAAACTGGAAGAATCTACATGTTCATCTATATATTTATTGAACTGAGTTCAATTTAGATTAACAAGTACACTGTAAATCGTTTCAAATTTCTTCTGATGATATATAACAATTTCACTATAAAAGTAAGATATACATGGTAATAAGATATTTTACACACCATACCATTACTTAGAATATACTCCACATATAAAATCATCTTCTTTCTCCAATTTTATCGTTATTCATACATAATATACTTAAAAATTTTGAACTGAGTTCAACTATGATTTACAAAACAATTACGCTTACTAATATTTTATTGCTACAAATTCGTTTTCTTATCCAATATATAAATTTGTACTTATATTTTGAACTCAGTTCATACACATATCACATAATTTATACATAGTGCAGTAGTGGTGATTATTTTCTTTACTAATTCACCATCCAATATAAATACCTCTATATGTAAATTTTCCAATTATCAATCGAATATCGTAAGCTGTTATATACGTTTATAAGTGAACTGAGTTCAAAATATAATGAAAAATATAGTGTATAAAAGAACAAAATTTCCCATTTAACCTTGTTTTTCCAGAAAAATGCTGTATAATAGATTATAAGAGTATATAATTTAATTAAAATATTAAGAAACGGAGAACATATGGCTCAGGTAATTAGTTTTATAAATGAAAAAGGAGGCGTTGGTAAATCAACCTCTGCAATAACAATTTCACAGATTCTGGCTATTTCAGGTTATAAAATCTTAATTATAGACTTAGATCCCCAGATGAACACATCTAAAGTTTTTGGTGTACAAGATGATAATCTTATTGATTATGAACATTTGTTCTGCAACAAACAAACGGATAAAGAATCTGTTCAAAAATATATTATGGAAACAGAACACAAAAATATTTCTTTATTATCAGCTTCCAGAGAATTAAATCAATTAATTTATAAGATATATGATATTAGTAAGACTGAGAGTGTAGAATTGTACTTAAAACATAATCTGGAACTTCTCGGCGATACATATGATTATATTATTATTGATAATTCACCATTTAAGTCTTACTTAACATCCTGTGCAATTATTGCCAGTGATAAAATTATTACACCTGTAAATGTAGATAATTTTTCTTATGATGGTTTAATGTCATTATTTGATACAATAGAAGAATTAAATACAAAATATTCGCTTCATATTGAGTTTGCCGGACTTTTTATGACACGTATCACAGGCAGAACAACAATTTACAAGCAAATGTTTGAAGATTATGAAAATATGTTTGGCGATAATTTCATTCCTGTATCTATTCGCAATTGTATTGCTGTTAGTGAATCGAACACCACATTTGAACCACTTCTTACGTATGACAAAAAATGTACAGCAGCACAAGATTATATCGAACTTGTCAACTATTTAGGTCTAATGGATAACAAACATTTTCGTGAGCTTGCTAAATATCTGAAGGGGGATAACTAAAAATGGCAAAAAAAAAGGATTTTCATGTTGGAAGGACAACCAATGCAACTTTAAATGCTGCAGGTGGTCAACGATTACAACAGCTAAAAGCACAAACGCAATATAATTTCAAATTCATTGAAAAGGACAAGATTATATCCAATCCGAAAAATGAAATGTATACACAAGATGGAATAGCGGCTCTAAAAGAAAGTATCCTTGTAAATGGACTAAGACACAACCTTTCAGTTCTTTATAACGCTGATACAGACACATATCGTCTAATATCCGGTGAACGTCGTTATCACGCTATATGCGCCATGACAGAAACAGAATATAACAATATGTTCCCAAGTGGAATTCCATGCAAAGTAGAACCGGCAGATATTTCAGAAATTGATGAAGAAATTATGTTGATTTCTGCAAACCATGATGTACGTGAAAGTTCAATGGAAGTAAAACGCTGGGAAGTCAGTCGTTTAAAAGAACTCTATGAAACCAAAAAGATTTCCGGAGAAATCAAAAATATTAACGCTGAAATTGCAAAACAACTAAATATTTCTGAACGTCAGGCAAGAAAGTATACAACCGCCGAAAAACTTATTCCTGAACTGAGTGAGTTATTAAATGCAAATGGGATTGATTTGAATGAAGCGGATAAATTTGGTCGTCTTGATGAGGATGCACAAAAGAGCATATTACATATTATTCAGCTAAATGGATCTGTTAATAACGAAGAATATCAAACAATTAAAAAAATGTCTGAAGATAACGCAAAAGCAGCCAAATCATACAAGTCAGAATTAGATAAGACTTCTCAAAAATTAGAACAGCAGCAACAGCTTGTCGAATCTCTCCAGCAACAGATCTCTGATTTACAGAATCTTCCTCATGAAAAAACTAAGGAAGATTTACAGAGCGAAATTACTTTCATATCTAATGCCAAGCAAAAAGCAGAAGCAGAAGTATCCAAGCTCCTTAATAAAATCGATAAAATGCAGGAAGAACAGAAACTTAAAAGTCAAAAAAATATTGCCGTGTCCGATGCAGATTTAAAACGTATTTCAGCGCAGGCAAAAACAGAACAGGCTCTTATGCAAATCGAGAATAACTTTACAATTCTTAAAAATAATCAAACAACAATTCTGCAAAATGTGGATTTAAAAACAAGGGTTGCAATTTTAAAGGAACGTATTGAGGCGCTTGCGAATACACTTGAACTCTAAAACAGATAATGTAATCTACAAATTCAGCGATTCTAATTATTAAATTTTAAAGAATTGGTAAAATTTATTAGAATCGCTGAATTTGTCTACAGAAATGTGACATTTTTTCCGATATCTATAATAGAAACTATAATAGCGTCTTATATGTAAATAGAATCTATTAATTCGGTTAGAATGGAGGGGAATACAATGTCTAACATAAATATCTCTATAACTTCAGCGAATATAAATCAATTGGCAAATGAACAAGTATCTACAAATAAAAACTCAAAAATGAATATTACCAATAACTACAAAATCAATAACAATATAGATGAAACATCAAATATTAATCAAGAAGCGACTTTAGAAATATCTAAAGAAGGAAAAGAAGCTGTTCAAAATAATACAAATAACTATGAACTGTATCAGCAAATGATAAATGATATTTATGAAAATAACAAAGAAGCTAAAGAACATCCAGATGATACATGGAAAATTTTAGAAATTGCAAGAAGAATTTCTAGAGGTGATAAAGTACCACCTAATGATGAGAAGAAACTTATGGAAGCAAATTTTAAATTATATCAGGTTGCAAAATCTGCTTCTGTATTAAATTATGCAAAAAAACATAAGAAATATAAATCTATGTATGAAGAGGAGGATGGTTTATCTGAAGAAATGAAAGAGAAAATAGATTCCTTAAATACGAGTGCATCTTCAAATATAGATTCAGAACATCAAGTATCAGATATAAATACAGATATAAATATTACAGATTAAAAAAACAGATATTGATAAATGAAAAACGTAACAATACAGAGTTTTCCTGGGATTTTAGGAATTACTCTGTATTGTTTTTTTTCTTTTTACAAGTGGAATTATATAGAAATAAAGTAAAATAATTGCATAGAGAGGCTTTTTTTTCTCTATTTTATGTTGAAAAAATACGAGAAATTGTTTAAAAGTTTTGATTTCAGGTATATTTGTTAATTTATTAAGTAGAAAAGTTTCCAAATGTAGATAACAAAAAATTTTATTTAATATATATTTCATTTAATTAATATATGTAAATGGACTTTTATTTTGAAAAAAATAAAGAATATGTTTAAAATTCTAGATTATGAAATAAATATGCTGCCAGAAAATATATTTCCCGTAAAAAAGCGCACAAAAAGAAGGCTGTAGGTTATGCAGCCAAATTAGAATTATGAAATTGAGCTAAAACAATTGTACGTAATAAACCACCTAAATTTGTGATGTGTCGTTTTGGAATCATATAGGTTCTATATACTATACAAAGAGCAGATAAAACACGATTATAGGAGTATTGCATTGCAAGTTGAGCAAGATCCTCTAAGTCTAAATCATTCCATTTTATTAGACAAAATTCCTCCGGGGAGAAAGAAGTATCACAATGAATAAAAGGAATACATTCTGCATCCACAGACTGATTTGTATTGATATTTGGAACTTCCGAATTAAATTTCAATAAGAAATTTTCGAAAGCAGATAGATATTCTTGATATAAACGCTCTTTTTGTACTTTGCTATTAAATTTATCATATAGTTCAAAACGAATGGAAGAATCAGAGAATGAAACAGCAAAAATATTATCGCAATCTTTTAATGCAGAACGAATCATACATGGTTTACAATATTCTGGTAACATTCGTTTGAGTTCGGAGTATCTTTTTGAAACAGCAAAAAACGGCGCTTTCATATTTAAATTGTCTAATTCTATAAGTTCTCGTAAATGTAAACGTAAAGCGAGAAGATTTGGTAATGCTAGGATTTCTGATAATAATTCTTTAGACATTACAATAAAACCTCTGCCTCCTTTCTGTGCTGGAAGATAATAATTTTCAACATCAGAAAGACAAAGGTTTATGATATAAGGTTTTGTTTGTGAATAAGATATATACTGATAATTGCTCAATATATTTAAATTGTTAAATACTGTTTTAATATTACAATCTAAAGATTCTGCTAACATTCGACAGTCTACCTGTTGAACAATTCCATATTTATCAGGAGATAAGAAATGCAGTAGTAGTAGTAGTCGAATGGCATTGTTTTTTAAGCGTGGTTTATAACCATAACGATTTTTTTCGTTATGGTATACCTTTTTATATATATTCTGAGAAGATAACTGTTTGTAAGGACATTGTGCACAAGACTGGATTGCCTGTTCATATAAAGCATCTCCTTCTTTAAAGGTAGAATGTATAGCATTCCACTTACAATTTGCACATTCAGAATTAGAATAATCGATTACATCGATTGTAGATTCTACAACTTCAATATAATTTTTTTGTAGACCAAGCGCCTGAATAAGAACAGCTTTTCCAATATTAGCAAAATTATCCACGTATCTTCACCACCTCTCTTGTGCTATTTAACAATAAATGGCAAAGAATTGCAAATTGGATAATTTACTAGGATTTTGTCCACAAAATCCTAAAAATTAAAGAAATGTTCATATTAATGTCTACATTTTTGAAATTTTGGGGATATTTACTCTAAATTTATCTACAAAATTTCTTGAAAATTTTTTTGTAGATGAAAAATGTGGATAAAATTCAAATTTACTCTAATTTTATCTACATTTATTTTTACAAATTTGAAACTTCAAAAAAATATAGGATTTAAGGGAAAATGTAGACATCAAAAAACAAAAATTTAAAAAAAAATGTAGAAAAGATATTCTTTAAAAATAGAAAAAATATAAATAAATAGAGTAAAATTTAAATTTAAGGATTTTAAATGAAAATTTTACTCTAAAAATGTCTACATTTATTTATTTTACTCCAAATTTATCTACAAAAAGGATAAAATAAAAAATATTATGAAAAATTTACTCTAAAAATGTCTACATTATTTATTACTTGCATGAAGTCGTTTTGTATCATCAAAACTTAAATCTTCAATTTCAGCATCTGATAAAGGCAGAAAATGAATAATAAAAACACCATTTTTAAATTCAAATTTACGAATTGCAATTTGATTATCAACAAATTCCTGAAGACTTTCCTGAATAAATTGAAGATTTTTCTTCTTATTTTTTAGCTTAAAACGAACAATTTTTTGAAAGTATGTATAGCTGTATTCATTCATTTTGGTTTCCTGATTTGCAATTTGTTCACGTTTCATTGCATAACAGATAATTTTAGAAAGATTATTTTGTAATACATCGTATGATGCAGATGAAATCGAAATTAGCTTCTTTTGAATGATCGCATTGCTAAGAATTTCTCCGAATTGAGCAATTGCATAAGGGCGTTCCGCATCTTCTTTAATTGCGATGTTATCAAATAAGTTGAAGTACATTTTGCTGCCTTCTTCTTCGTAAGAGAAGTTGTATTCGACCAGCTTACGGCATGAATTGGAAATTTTATTAATAACATTTTTTCCAACATGATAATCTACAACTTCTTTTCCGAGTGTATTTAAATCAACAACCACTGATTTTTCTCTGGAAAATTCCTGCATATTAATATTCGAAATGAAAGCGTTTACCAGTTTTAAATCATTAGAATCCATTGATTTTGGAGGCGTTAGCTTTCCATTGTTTACTGTAACTTCAAGTAATTCCTGACCGTCATCATCAGTAACAATTTCTTTTAATAAATTATTAGATGCCGTTTCCATCATTAATGTAAATGAAGAAGGACTAAATAAAGGTTTTTCAAGTAATTCTTCAGGGAACATTCTAAAATAAGCATCAATATTACCGGATAATTCACGTTCGATATATTTCCATGCATTTACAATTAAGTCATTTTTTAATGAGGTAAATACGGAATTGTTTGTATAAGAAGAAATACCTGGAAATGTTATTAAAAAACTATTGGAATCGTTTTTCCATTCAGTTGCTTTTTCTTTGTATTCTAGAAGAATTTCTTCAAGATTTTTATCACCAAACATCAATACGTACTGATCAACAGGAAGAGAACGGGCAGTAGTAATAATAGGAGCCAGTGGATGTTTGGGATCCTCGATTGATAAAGTATTTAGATCATTTATAAATGATTTGTACCAACGCGCTCTTTTTTGCAGACGTGACTTTTTAATTTTACCAATGATTGGTAATAAGTCTTCACGGCTGGTTTTTCCGTCTAAGTATTCCATTAAAGTGATATCAATAAGCTCTGCAAGAGTAGAGCAGGGAAAATTGAATACATCGTGTTTTTTATTAAAGAATTCTACGATAGTAGGATCTATATTTTTAGACAGATCTTCAATAAACTGTCGAGAATATTGTTCCATAGAAACCTCCTAAGTTATATTTTAATCAGTTACTGCGTATAAAAATTTGTAAAAACGCAGCATACACTTCTATTATTATAGGAAAAATAAGAGGAAAAATCAAATATCATTTATCAAATATTATTTATAAGAAAAGAGGAAGATGAACGGGGGATGTGCAACCGGAAGCCTTTCTTAATTATGGTTTTGTTGATTTTGAGAAGTGTTGTGGGGGGGGGAATTATTTGTAAACATATAGACATATGTAGTCAATTATTGTAAAATAAGCATGGATGCAAATTTTAGAACAGGGAGAAATGTGTTGTGCAAGAGAAAAAGAAAATAGCAGTGCAAGAAGATACATATATTGCCGAATTAAGTGATGAATTTATTAATAATTACTGGATTTTTTTTCGTGAAAAGCTGTCTAAACGAACACAAAAAGAGTATTTTTCAGTTTTATCAGGTTTTGTTAAGGTAACGCATAAGGATATTATGAGTATTACGCAAAATGCAGTAGAAGTCTATATGAATGATTTAGTAGAACGTATGCAGCATAACCGTCTTACATACACAACGGCATTAATGCGCGTATCTGTTATGCGTACTGTGTGCGAATATGTGCGTTACCATGCAAATCAACGTGGAATTCCTTATATCAACCATTTTCAGGAAGTTGTTCTCCCTGATATAGATAAAACAATTCAGCCGGAGCAACTGCCTTCTTTAAATGAACTTAATTCTTTACTGGAAATGACTATACAATCTCATGATACAACCGCTTTTTTACTTTTTTCTTTTGTCATCAAATGCGGATTAACGACGAGTGAAATTAGCTCTTTAAATATAGAAGATCTGGTGTTAGATATGAATGAAGAATTTTGTATTCACTTTCCTGAAAAAAAACATACTAGCCGCATTATTCACATTCCTAAAGATTTACAAATAATTCTTCATGAATACCTTGCAGAAAAGGCTCTTGCATCCGGTCCTGTATTCTTAAATAAACATCATACAAGATTAAAAGTACGTGATGCAGAACGAATTCTTAATAAGTATGTAGATATGGGAATTGAAAATGGTACGATTATACAACATTTTACATTACAGATTATGCGCCATGCAGCAATTATTTATATGCTTAAAGGCGGGGCAAGTGAAAATGCGGTTGCACAATATACAGGAATAACAACCAAATGGTTATCCAGATACCGACATATCGTACACAGTATGGAAATTGCGAATGCAGCCGATTATCACATTCTGACGGTTCATCAATACGAAAAAAGACCTAATAATTCAGCAGATATCTAGTACTTTTTATTATTTTTTTGGTACTAGATGAAAAATAGTACTGTACAAATAACTAATTTGTGATATAATAATCATTGTAAACAAGCACATAGTTATGTCAACGTAACTAACTGTTTATAACAATTCCCCCAAAATGAACCTATGCGCAATCATAGGTTCATTTTTTAATTTATACAAACGGAAATTATGAGAGTATATGTTTTATTTAAATCTGTTATTTCGCTAAATTATTGTTTAATGCAATAATATAGTAAACGAAATTGGTGTTTATTTTTGTGCGATTTAACACCTGAACATGAATTTTATAATACAATAAAATAAAAACAGTCTGTATAATCCAATATAAAGAATGGATTATACAGACTGTTTTAATATCCTTACAATCTATATCTATACTAAATTGTAAATTTCTGAACATTCTCAGAAAGCAAATCAACAGATGCGTTCAAATGCGTAATGCTTTCCTTTGCATTATTGACTAAAATTGTTAATTCTTCAGTCATTGCTGATGTTTCCTGCGTAGAAGCAGCATTGTTCTGTGCAATTTCATTTAATTTTACCAAAACATTTGTAACTCCCTGACGCTGAACTTCAATTTCATTTGTCATAATATCAATCTTTTCAATCGAATTTGTACATTCTAATAAACTTGCAGAAAGATCTGTAAAATCAGCTTCTGTATCTGTAATACAGCTATTCTGTTCCTGCATCTGTGATTTCATTTCATCCATAATCTTTAATGAACGTTCTGAATTCACAAGCAGTTCATCCACAACCGTACCAATCTCTACAACATTATCAGCTGACTGCTTGGCAAGCCCTGCAATCTGCTCTGCAACAACTGCAAATCCTCTTCCTGACTCTCCAGCTCTGGCAGCCTCAATGGATGCATTTAACGCAAGTAAATCTGTCTGTTCTGCAATATCGTTAATAACATTTGCAGCATTTTTAATTTTTTGAACAGATTCATTTGTAAGTGCTGTCTGTGAATACATTTCATCAATTTGAACCTTTGTCTGTGTACTAATATCAACTAATTCATGTAATGTATTTGATGATTTATCACTTAATTTAGAAATATTCTTTGAGCTATTATCCAAAACATGAATTTCACTACCAGTATTTGTAATTCCCGTTCCAATTGCATTTACTTCTTCAGCAGCTTCCTTTGTAGATTCTGCCTGATCATTTACATTCATCGTAATATCATCAACCGCAGTTGATACTTCTGTAATAGATGCTGTCATTTGCATAAATGCAGATGAAAATGTCGACACTGTTGATTCCAATTCATTTGTAACATCTGAAATATTACGAATAAGTGCTTTAATATTCTCTTGTGCAGTATTTAAAGATGCTGCAGTTTTTCCAATTTCATTCTTTTCTTTTACAATTAAATCTTCACTCAAATCACCCTGAGATAATCGTAATGCCATATTTTGCATTTTTAATACAGGATTAACAATAATATTACCATATATTACAGACAAAACAATACATATTACAATAACAAGAACGCCAACTCCGGCGATAATAAATTCCATTTTATTATAACTTGCAGAAATTTCATTTTTAACATCGACCATCTCTGCATCCATATCATCCGTGTAATTACCTGTTGTAATAACCCAACCCCATGGCTCAAACATTTCTGAATATGCAAGTTTTGGTGCAACTGTTACACCATCTGCCTTTGTAAAATAGAAAGAATTATATCCGCCGCCGGCTTTCGCAACCTTCATGATTTCCTGAATAATCATAACGCCATTCTGATCCTTCAGCTCATAACGGTTTGTTCCTTCCTGTTTTGCTAAAATCGGATGCATCAATAAAATATAATCTGTTGTATCAATCCACATATATCCGGAACCATCATCCCGGTAACGCATATTACGAATCGCTTCTTTTGCCAAATTCTTGGCTTGATCCTCTGTATAATCACCTTTCTTATATGCATCATAATAGGACTTTACAATTGCAATAGATGCCTGAATCTGTGACTTAATTTCTGTTCGATATCCATTATACATTGCATCTTCATATTTCGTATATGACATATCTGTCGATGAGCGAATATTGATAATTGCAACAATAGATACAGCACTTGTAATCGCTATGGATACGACTACAAATAAAATTAATAGTGACGTTTTTAAGCTTTTACATTTCATAAGTTCTCCATTCCGAGGTTTCAGCAAAAATGCTATTATACTACGAATAAAATCTTTCGTAACCCCCTTTTTTATTGCACTTAGTGCTTCTACGGATAAATTATATCATCTTTTTCTGATAAAATAAATTGTTTTTTTTATTTATTTTTTATATTTCTGCAATTTCATTATATATTACAACTATTTAGAGATAATTTGATAAATGTGTAACATTTTATTGCTAAATAGTTATAATATAAACAAAAAGCATAAGCCATATTTACAAATATAATTTAAAATACTTATAAAATCCTTTACAATGTAACTTTAAATTATTTTATATAGCTTATGCTCTATCTGAATTAGAATATCTTATATATTCTATTGATTTGATAATTTGATAAATGATTCTAACTGTTCTTTTGCTTTCCCTGTTGTAATCATTTCTTTTGCTTTATCAATTGCCTGCTCAAATGTTATATTATCTGACGCAATATAAATTGCAGCTCCTGCATTTAACAAAACAGCATTGAGTTTTGGTCCTTCTATACCTTCTAAAATATCCCTTGCAATCTGTGCATTTTCAGCTGGTTCTCCACCAACCAGTTCTTCTTTATTGCAACGTGTAAATCCAAATTGTTCTGGCGTAATTTCATATGATTTAAATTGTCCATCTCGAACTTCGCATACCTTTGTTGGAGCACTCATTGAAATCTCATCTATACTATCTGTTCCATACACAACCATTGCTCGTTTTACGCCGAGATTTGATAATACATGGGCAAGTGGTTCAACAAGCGATTCCTGGTATACACCCAATAACTGCATTGATGCGCCTGCCGGATTCGCAAGCGGTCCTAAGATATTAAATAATGTACGAATTCCCATTTCTTTACGAATCCCACCAACAAATCGCATTGCTGTATGATATTTCTGTGCAAATAAGAAACAAATATTAATTTCTTTTAAAATTTGTGCACTAACAGCAGGTGCAACATCGATCTTAACGCCCAATGCTTCCAAACAGTCTGCCGTTCCACACTTACTTGAAGCTGCTCTGTTGCCATGTTTTGCAACCGGAATTCCGGCAGCTGATACAACCAAAGATGCCAATGTTGAAATATTAAATGTATTCGAACCATCTCCACCTGTTCCTACAATCTCTAAAACATCCATATCATTTAAAAAACGTTCACAATGTTTTCTCATTACCCTTGCTGCAGCTGTAATTTCTTCAATAGTCTCTCCTTTCATTGCCAACGCTGTAAGAAATGATGCTTTCTGTGCATCTGTAGCTTCATTTGTCATAATTTCATCCATGACCTGTTCCATGACTTCAGGTGTAAGATTTTCCTTCTTTAAAAGTGTTGCAATTGCTTCTTTAATCATACTTTTCTCCATTTCCTGCGTTTACGCATATGTGTTATTGCCGGTCATATATTTTTCATTTTTGAGAATCCGAATATTTTGTAAAGAGAATCATTGCTTCTGCAAATGAATGTACATCCCTACGGGAATATCTTGTTTTGTACAAATACTGCGTAATCTCTTATAAAACAAAAAATCCCTGACCAACATCTCTTAGATATTAGTCAAGGACGAATTTACTAATCCGCGGTGCCACCTTGCTTCGTGTTAAACCACACACTCATCGAAATACAAACATATTCCTGGCAACTGACGTATGCCTACACGTCATGAAATACTCGGATATTATCCTTTGATCATGCCCTCCGTGGTCCATTTGATAAGCTGTATTACTATCCGGTTCTCAGCATTCCGAACTCTCTGTAAGCTCATATCTTACCGTTATCTCCACATCATCGGTTTAATGTATTAAATTGTCTTATTTATATATACGCTTTTTTTTTTATTCTGTCAACTCTTTATTTTTATTTTTTTAAATTTTTTAAAATTGCATTTAGCGAAAGATTCTTTTTACAAAATTATATAAACCATGCTGCCAAACACCGCCATCATGACCGCCTTCCATTTCATAATACATGTTTTGAATTCCATTTGCATCTAAAACATCATGAAACTCCGTTACTCCTGAAATATATGGATCATCAACGCCTACCTGATACATAATAAAACGATAGTTATTCTTTACTTTGGAAAAATCATAATTATCTAATAATACATTTGCCCAGGTTTCTTTCTTAAAAATTCCATTGGTTGCAGAAAACCCGCCAATATATCCAAACTGCCCCGGATATTTAAAAGCAATATAAGAAGATTCTCTGCCACCTAACGAATATCCGGCAATCGCTGTATTTTCTTTTCCCTGCTTAATCGAATACTTACTCTGTACCATAGGCATCAGGATATTTTCTAATTCATCTATAAACTGGTCATATGCGTGACTGATTTGCATAAAATTTAAATTCTCTTCCGAATTATATTGTTCCGACGTAAATACAGATGGAATAACAACAATCATTTCTGCAGCATCCACATCATAATGCGCATTCCATACAACATAATCAGCTCCCATATCCAGCCAACTTCTATAATTACCACCCATCCCATGTAATAAATATAAAACGGGATATTGTTTTTCCGGTGTATATCCGGTTGGCAGAACAATTGATGCTTTTTTATTCTTTTTGGATGTCGTAGAATAATAATCTAACGTCTCAACGGTGCCATATTCCCTGCCTTCCTGCGGTGATATAAATGGCCCAACCGGGGTAATATCTGTATCTGCATATGGATCATAATCACTACTGTATACTGTATTATCTACCTGCGTAACCTCACTATTGTTCGTCGAAAAAACTTCTGCCATACCAGACTGTTCCTGTGCGATTGCCGCTGTTGTATGCATTTCCCCGGTTTCTCTCGTTGTATTATCTTGTCCACATGCAGTCAAACTGACTGCACACACAACGATTCCTGAAGCAATGATTCTTCCAATTGCATTTTTCACTATATTTCTTACTATATGTTTCATAAAACCTCTCTTTCAGATACAGTATGGTATCTTTTCATGTTCTATTATCTTATATTCCAAAGACGCTTTCTCTCTTTTACAATTCTAATTATAACATCATCATTTAATTAGAATCTAATAGAATAATTTTATGTTTATCGTAAGTTTTCGTTTTATGCATTTTTCGTTTTTCCATTATACAGTTATGAAATATCCGGCTGATATTCTAACGCACTATGATTGATTTTCATATTGTAATAATTGACACAATTTCTCCGGCTTAAATATTTCATCAAAAATAAATTCTTCTGCAAGCGTTTCTAAATTATCTTCTGAGTATTCAACTTCTCTTGAAAATATATGAATCACATCAAGTCTGTCTGATACGGTATACTTTCTGTCATTTTCAAGGAAACGAACGATGTCCATATCACGAAGCATATAATAACCTGCTACTGCAAACTGTAATTTTCCAATGACATCATGATCATAAGATGCTTTTAACAAATAACGGAATAAAAAATATTTTAAAAGCTTTTCATACTCATGAATTCTCCTGCTGTCTGTTTCAAAAAATGCTTTCACATTTGCACAATATTCCTGCTCCTGCATCTGTTCGCCATGCAGAAGTGCAAATACTTTTTCAAACATTTCAGACCAGTCATCATTTAGAACTTCTAATGCTTCAAATGCATACAAAATATGTTCTACATCCTGCACCGATTCTGTGTTTTGAAAAATCCCCTCAAGAAAAGAACCGGGATTCTCACATAATGCATCTTTTATCTTTTCGATGTTTTCATAACAATTTTCATTGATATATTCCTGTATCTGTGCACCACTTCGCAGTAAAATCTGCATTTTTTGATGCAATGTGTATTGTGAATTTTCTAACAAAGAAATATAAGTCCTTCGAATTGGAAACAATTGTGCTGCCAGTTCTTCTTCAAACTCAGGGTCATCAATTAATTCTTCCTGAATCTGTTCTTCAGCAAATGTTAATGCTGCATTATCTGCAAATATAATTCTTGCAGCTTCTTCACAAGCAAGCCCAATTCCAGTCTCCTTAATATTTCCATAATATTCACTATATCTTGGAAACTGCGTACAAACAACCCCCATCTTATCTTCGCCCAATTGCTGGTATATTTCACAAAGATTGTGTTGATCCAAAAATGGACACTGTCCGTTTTTTAATTGAAAGCAATATTCATCCCGATGCTCAATAGAATTTCGCAAACGATCTCCAAATGCACCTTCTAAGTTCAAATAATATGTAGCAGTTTCTTCATCAATATCGATTTCCCAACCGCCAACGCAGCAATTATCCTTGCAATCTGACGCAATACAATGAAAATCTGCATAATAATGTGGTACTCTTCTTATCATGACATACTCCCTAATCAACAACAATATCTGCAAGTTGGTAACGAATAATTCCTGCTATATCTTTTAATGCAACTTCTACCTGATAACCAACTTTTCCCGCACTAAACATAATCGTATCGTAATTCTCTGCTTCCTTCTGAAAGGTTGTTTGAAATGATTTTTTCATTCCAATCGGAGAACATCCACCGTGAATATATCCTGTTAATGGCAATAACTCCTTCGACTTTAACATTTCAATTGACTTTTCTCCAACGGCTTTGGCCGCCTTTTTCAAATCCAGTTCTTTCTCTACTGGAATGACAAACACGTAATTTGCCTTAGATTTTGCAACTGTTACCAATGTCTTAAACACACGATCCGGATCCTGTCCTAGCTGCTCTGCTATTTCTGTGCCGCTTAATCCATCTGCATTTTCATAATGATGCGGTGTATATGCAACTTTTTTCTTTTCTAATACACGCATGACATTTGTTTTTTCTTCCATAACAAACTCCATTTCTAATTTTGGTTACAAACATAAAATCTACTTACATCTGCAAAACACAACCATATAGCAATTGTATTTCATATTCCAGCGTTGTATCTTACAATATTTATACCAATCTGGTTGTCCATTTTGTACAATCCCATACATCCGTAGCAAGTCCATCATAAAATTCCGGTTCGTGACAAACCATTAAAATACTTCCTTTATATTCTTTCAATGCACGTTTTAATTCATCCTTTGCATCTACATCTAAATGGTTTGTCGGCTCATCTAATAATAAAATATTGGTTTCTTTGTTTATTAATTTACAAAGTCGAACCTTTGCCTGTTCGCCACCGCTTAATACACGTACTTTACTCTCAATATGCTTTGTCGTAAGACCACATTTTGCCAATGCAGAACGCACTTCATACTGCGTAAATCCCGGAAACTCTTCCCAGATTTCTTCCAAACAGGAACGATTCTTATCATCTGTTAATTCCTGCTCAAAATATCCAATTTCCAAATAATCTCCTAATGTCACAGAACCACTCACAGGCTTAATCAATCCTAAAATACTCTTAAGAAGCGTTGTCTTACCAATACCATTTGCACCAACAAGAACAATCTTACTTCCTCGTTCCATCGATAAATTCAGCGGACTAGATAATGGTTCATCATATCCGATAACCAAATCCTTTGTTTCAAAGATATATCTTCCCGGTGTTCTTGCAGTCTTGAAGTTAAATTCCGGCTTTGGTTTCTCCTGTGCAAGCTCAATCATATCCATATTATCTAACTTTTTCTGTCTGGACATTGCCATATTTCTAGTTGCTACTCTTGCTTTGTTTCTTGCAACAAAGTCCTTCAAATCTGCAATTTCTTTTTGCTGTCTGTTGTAAGCTGCCTCTAGCTGTGCCTTTTTGACTGCATACACTTCCTGGAACTTATCATAATCTCCAACGTAGCGATTTAACTGCTGATTATCCATATGATAGATTAAATTAATAACACTGTTCAAAAATGGAATATCATGCGAAATTAAAATAAATGCATTCTCATAATCATTTAAATAACGCTTCAGCCATTCAATATGCTCTACATCCAGATAATTTGTCGGCTCGTCTAATAAGAGAATGTCCGGTTTTTCTAACAATAGTTTTCCCAATAAAACTTTTGTTCTCTGACCACCGCTTAAATCTGTTACATCTTTATCAAGTCCTAAATCAAGAAGTCCTAAAGCTCTTGCGACTTCTTCTACCTTGGCATCAATCATATAAAAGTCATGCATTGTCAGCATATCCTGAATCACTCCAAGTTCTTCCATGAGGCTTTCCATCTGCGCTTCATCAGCTTCGCCTAACTGTGCACAAATTTCATTCATTCTTTCTTCTTTTTTTAACAAAAAGTCAAATGCAGAGGACAAAACCGAACCTATCGTCATACCTTTTTGCAATACAGCGTGCTGATCTAAATATCCTACACGAACATCCTTTGCCCACTCAACTTTACCTTCATCCGGCATCAATTTACCGGTAATAATATTCATAAATGTAGACTTACCCTCACCATTGGCACCAACAAGTCCAATATGCTCTCCCTTTAACAAACGAAACGATACATCTTCAAAGATTGCACGGTCACCAAATCCGTGTGATAAATGCTCGACATTTAATATACTCATAAAAACCTCCAACTTAAAATCTCAATTCCGAGCTTTCAATTATATCCGTTCAAAATGATATAGATACAAAGAAAAACAGATGGTTCATTGAACCATCTGTAAAAACATTCAACATATTTCATTATAACGTAATAATACCAAATTGCGCAAGTGAATATACAATCAAAATAATCATAAGTAACACCGGTGCAATATATTTAATAACAACTTCATAAATCATCTTTCGCTTAAACGTTTCACCATTTCTTGTAACTTCATCCGTAACAAACTTTGTACCAACATTCCAGCCAATCAAAATACTTGTTCCTAATGCAACAATTGGCATAATAACGCTGTTACTAATATAATCAAAGAATGTTAAGAAATCCATACCAAGCACAGTAATATTAGACCAGATACCATTACCAAGCGATGACGGAACACCAAGTATAACGCAGATTACCAAAATAATTATACTTGACTTAATTCTTGAAATATGGAATCGGTCAATCATCATGGAAACAATCGCTTCCATAACGGACACAGAACTTGTTACAGCTGCAAAAAATACAAGTACAAAGAATAATAATCCTAATACTCTTCCTCCCGGCATCTGCGCAAATACTTTTGGTAATGAAATAAACATCAAACCAGGGCCGCCGCTTGCCATTCCAGCTTCTCCGCTGAATGTATAAATTGCAGGAATTACCATCATACCTGCTAAAATAGCAATAATCGTATCAAAGATTTCAATCTGATTAACACTCTTTACGAGACTGACATCATCTCTTGTATAAGAACCATATGTAATCATAATACCCATTGCAAGACTCATTGAATAGAACATCTGTCCCATTGCTGCACAAACAGTCTTTAATGAAAACTTTGAAAAATCAGGTAATAAATAATACTTAATACCTGCTCCTGCTCCCGGAATTGTACATACATAAATCGAAATGCCAATTGCAAGAACAATTAATACAGGCATCAGTATTTTACTAAATTTTTCAATCCCTTTTTCAACGCCCAATACAACAATCAATGCTGTCATAACTAGAAAGATTCCAAAAAATATTAACGGACTGTATTCCTGACCAATAAATCCACCAAAATAACTACTCTCAGCAGCTTCTGTAACCTGGCCTGTTGCATAAACTGTAATATATTTTGTTACCCAACCGCCAATTACACAATAATAAGGCAGAATAATAACCGGCACACTAAATGCTAACCAACCTAAAAAGCCATATTTATTATTAAGTTTTGTATATGCCCGTATCGGACTCAGCTTCGTATTTCGTCCAATTGCAATTTCCGTTGTCATTAAGGCAAAACCAAATGTAAGGGCAAGAATAATATAAACAAGAATAAAAATTCCGCCTCCGTACTGTGCTGCCAAATATGGGAATCTCCATAAATTACCCAGTCCTACTGCACTTGATGCAGCTGCCAGCACGAACCCGATTCCCCCAGTAAAACTACTTCTCTTTTTTTCCATAACTGAATGTCTCCGTTTTTATTTATTTACAAGTGTTACTATTTTATACCAATAACGGTTTCTTTTCAATAGAAAATAAAAAATGTATAAACTTTCTTAAATTAAGAATAAATATACATTCTACTTATCTTCTTTCGTTGGAGCAATAAACATAATAGAAAAACAAATAAATAACAAAATACAAGACACCCAAATTGCTTTTTCAAAATAATGATTCGTACAAATCCGACCAAATCCGGCTCCTATCGCAAAAAAGCAGATAATTCCAATATAATGCATCGTTTTCATAAAATCTTTACGTTTTCTGGAATGTACAAATGCATAAAGACTCTCTGTTCCACTTCTTAAATTACCAATACACATTGTACTCGCATATGCATAGCCATTGATTTTTCGAAATGACTGTACCTGCATTGCACACGAGAATGAAACAAGCGCGTTGGCTATCTGATTATAATCCTGTGGAATAAAAGCCACTGCAAATAATACAATCATTTCTAACAGAACCACTGCCTGTCTCCAATGTAAAATACGCATATTCTGATGATTCTTATGAATATACTCTGCTACATAAATTCCAATTACAAACGCTAATAATGGAATTAAATAGCGCAGACCAAATGAATATTTGCCCTCAAAAAAATTCCCTGCCATAAGGACAATATTACCGGTCTGCGCATTTGCGAACACCTCACCTCTATTGATGTATGTATAAGCATCCTGAAAACCACCAGACAATGCCAGAATCGCACTTGTAATAAATGCCTCTGACATCTGTTTTCTACTGGCAAAAAATACAACATTACTGTTTGATTGTTCTTCCTTTGTAAACATCTATTCTTCCTTTTTCTTATTAATATCCCGTTCTTTAATTACACATATCGGACATAGACACTTTCCATCCTTAAAACTCCACCCCTGTTGTCTTAACAACACTTCAACAGTTACAGCTGAAGCATAAGGTATGTCATCAATCCTGCTACATCTATCACATCTAGCACCTGCAACAATCATAATGCCACCTCATTTCTCTTATTCATATCTTTTTCGATAATATACAACCAGGCGATTTCCCTGAACCTTAATCTTTCTAAGCTGTACAGATTCTCCAATTAACTCCTGTGGAACATTTCTCAATAAATACTTTTGTAAAATTGCACGCATTTGAATATTCTTAGAGTGTCTCCATACTAAAACTGACAGCACAAATATTACAATAACACTTTTGAAAAATACGCCTGTCTGAAACCAGAGAAACAAAAATATATCTTCTGCAAAGAAAGTACATAAACCACATAAAAGTACAATAAGAAGCACCATATTAATATAAATATATGCCCAGTCCCGCAGCGATAATTTTCTAATTTGTAATAAGGGATTATGATACGTTTTCGATTCTTCTTCACTTAGTATTACTTCATACACTTCCATTAATTACATCCTCCCTGGCAGCTTCCTTATCTATATCATCTGCTATCTTACATCTATTATATAAAGCGTTTTGAGAAACTGCAACGAAAAAACTACATTTATCTATAAAATTTTCATAAAGAAGCACTATGCTAAAGTCATTTCATACAATTTTTTATATAAGCCTTCTTTTTCTAACAATTCTTTATGTGTTCCTTCTTCTTCGATTCCATTTTCGGTCAAAACCATAATATTCTCTGCGTTGCGAATTGTCGAAAGTCTATGTGCAATTACAAATGTTGTACGATTATGGGCAAGTTTTTCCAAAGATTCCTGTACAACCTTTTCACTTTCATTATCAAGTGCACTCGTTGCTTCATCAAAAATAAGCACCGGTGGATTCTTTAAAAACACTCTTGCAATCGAAAGTCGCTGCTTCTGTCCCCCGGATAACTTAATTCCTCTCTGTCCAATATCTGTTTCATATCCATTCGGGAGTGACATAATAAATTCATGTGCATTTGCATTTTTTGCTGCCTGTATAACTTCTTCCTTTGTTGCATCCGGCTTGCCATAACGGATATTATCATATACTGTTCCTACAAATAAATATACGTCCTGCTGTACAATTCCAATATGATCCCGCAGCGATTTTATTGTAATATCCCGAATATCCGTTCCATCCAATGTAATTCTTCCTGACGATACCTCATAAAATCTCGGAATCAGATTCATAAGTGTCGTCTTACCTGCACCGGAAGGTCCTACAAGAGCTGTATATTCTCCCGCTTTTACATGTAAATTTACGTGTTCTAACACATTTTCACCATCATTATAACGAAAACTAACGTCTTCAAATGCAATTTCTCCCTGAACATCTGAAACAGCATGTGCATCTGTTCGATCTGCAATATCCGGTCTGATGCTTAAAATCTCTAAGAAACGTTCAAATCCGGAATAACCGTTTTGAAACTGTTCCGTAAAATCAACAAGCGTCTTAATCGGATCCGTAAAAATACTGATATATAATAAAAACGTAATTAAATCTGTAATATCTAGAATTCCTTTGCTTACACAAAATCCACCGGCAACGATGACACACACCTGAATCATCGTTGTAAAAGCAGTAAGTCCGGCCTGATAACCACCCATATAATGATAACTGTTTTTCTTAGCAGCTAAGAATCCGTCATTTCCCTGTTTAAACTTTTTCCGCTCAATTTCTTCATTTGCAAACGATTTAACAACACGAATTCCTGAAAGATTATCTTCTATCTGTGCATTAATATCTGCTATTTTTATTCTGTTCTGACGAAAGGCAGCTTTCATTTTACGGTTAAAAAAATACGCATATGCAAGCATAAACGGTACCAAAATAAACGCTGCCAATGTTAAAATCCAACTAATATTAGACAGGATAATAAAGGCACCGAATATTTTTATCAAAGAAATCACAATATTTTCCGGTCCATGATGCAACAACTCTGTAATATCAAACAAATCTGATGTGATACGAGACATCAACTGGCCTGTTTTCTGGTCATCATAAAAAGAAAATGATAACTTCTGATAATGAGAAAAAATATCTGAACGCATATCATATTCCATACTTGCTCCCATTACATGACCGTAGTTGGCAATATAAAAATTGCAGTACGCCTGAATAAGAACAAGCAGAACCATACCGATTGCAATCTTTAAAATTGTATTTACTGCCTGCTGCGTATCCATATAAATCACCTTTGATGTAATAAATCGAACAACCAAAGGAATTACCAATGCAATTAACGCAGAAAGAATGGCAAAAAACATATCCAGAAAGAATACTTTTTTGTATGGTTTATAATAAGCTATCATTTTCTTTAAATTTGAACGCATGTTTCCTCCTAAAATACCACGGCACCTAAAACAACTTTCCATGTACCATATTCATTTGTGGCTTTGCCTGTATATGTAAAATCGACGCAGCCATTTTTCAAATACCACCAGCCATACTCATCACAAGCCAGTCCTGTATAATCAAAATTAACTTTACCTCCGTCAACTTTCCACCAGCCGTATTCATTTCCTACAATTCCTGTATAGTTAAAATTAACCTGTCCACCTGACAAATACCACCAGCCATATTCATTTGATGCAAGACCTGTGTATTCAAAATTGACTTTACCTCCATCAACTTTCCACCAGCCGTATTCATTTCCTACAATTCCTGTGTAGTTAAAATTCACCTGACCATTTTCAAGATACCACCAACCGAATTCGTTTGCTGCCAGTCCTGTATAATCATCCGTAAGACGACCACCGATTACAACACGCCATGCATCTTGCGCATAAACAACACCTGTATATCCAAAATCAACCTGTCCATTCACGACATACCATTGACCGAAATCATTTTCAGAAATGCCTGTATAATCCGTCGCAATATTGCCATTACGAAAGAGAAACCAATTTCCGGATTCATCCGGATACAAGCCCTCCTTTGCAGATAAAAGTGTATCAGAACCTGCTGTATACTTTAATAACCAGTGTCCTGCCTCACTTAAATCTTCTTCTGTAAAGTCTGATGTTTTATTACACCAGTTGACAAACATAGAAGATGTTTCAGCTTTATTAGACATATTCCACATACAAGAACTAATCTGATAACGATCTAACAAAGCCTTCCACTGCTCTGCCTGATAATAATCAATGCCACCATTTCCGGATGCATCACAGATTCCATATTCTGTTACAAATACCGGAAGTCCATCGTTGACAGCATTTTCTAACGTATTACGCAGCCAGTCTGTATGTGTTGCCGCATAAAAATGAAGCGTGTACATTATATTATCGTATCCTGTAATTGGATTTGCTGCCGCCTGATTGACAAATTGTGACCAGTTTGGCGTTCCAACCAGAATAATTCCATCTGCATCATTTGCACGAATAACAGGAATGACCTCATATGCATACGAACGAATCTCTTCCCAGCTTGTTCCGCCATTTGGTTCATTACAGATTTCATAAAATACATTATCATAACCTGCATATTGGGCTGACATTTCGTTGAAAAACTGCTTTGCTTCCTCAATATGCCAGTTCGGATTATTATCTGATAAAATGTGCCAGTCAATAATCACATACATCTGATTATCGGTAGCATATTGCACTCCACGTCTGATAAGGCCTTTTAATTCTTCCTGGTTACCACCTGCACAATATCCATTATACTCTGCGGTATACATTGCAAGTCTTAAAACATTCATGCCCATCTTTTCATGAAGCCACTTTACGTTTTCCTCATTTACATATTCTGGAAACCAGTTCATTCCATGCGTACTGACACCCTTTAACTGCACAGGATTCCCAGACATATCTGTTAATCTGCCATCCTGCACCTGCAACTTTCCATAATATCCGTTGCCCTGTGCCTGTACCTGCTGCGGCTGTAACCAATTAAGGCAAACAAATACAATACACAAAATCGCAGCACCTAAGATTCTTCCAATACTCCGAACTGCATGTTCTTTTACCAAATGTGTTGTTTCTTTGTTATTTTTTTCACAATAAATATATTTCTTCATAAACAATTCCTCCCCAAAAATAGTTTATCTGTTATCTACTTTTTCCGGATACATATCGTGATTTGCCATACGATTCATCGCAATCTCTTCCCACTTTGTACCTTTCATTCCGTAATTACAATACGGGTCAATCGAAATGCCTCCACGTGGTGTAAACTTTCCCCATACTTCAATGTACTTTGGATCCATCAGACGAATCAAATCCTTCATAATTACGTTGACACAATCTTCGTGGAAATCTCCATGATTTCGGAAACTAAACAAATATAGTTTGAGTGACTTGCTCTCAACCATCTTTACATTTGGTACATAAGAGATTGTGATTGTTGCAAAATCCGGCTGTCCTGTAATCGGACATAAACTTGTAAATTCCGGGCAGTTAAACTTTACAAAATAATCATTGTCCTGATGTTTATTGATAAATGTTTCTAATACTTCCGGTGCATAATCATCGGCATACTTCGTACCCTGATTGCCCAACAATGTAATTCCCTGTGTTTCTTCCTTACTTCTTCCTGCCATAATAAATATCTCCTTCTTCTATCATTTTACGAAAATGTTCCTATAAACAACAATATACCTTTGCAGGCAATTTCGCAATACATCCTGCAAAGGTTTCTGACTCAATTTCTTTGATTAATCTATTCTTTTCAACATTTACTTTTTTAATGCCGGATCTTCTACGCCGTTTAAACGGAATGCTTCTGCACGGTCAATACAGGTTCCACACACACCACAAGGCGTATCTTTTCCTTCATAACAACTCCATGTTAATTCATATGGCACCTTCAAATCCAAGCCAATTTTAACAACATCCGCTTTGGTTAGATTGATAAATGGAGCGACTACTTCTAATTGCTTGCCGCTTCCTAAATAAATTGCCTGATTCATCGCCTGATTAAATGCGTCGCTGCAATCCGGATATGCACTGCCTGCTGCATCATCGCTATGTGCACCATAATAAATCACACTGCATCCCTTTGACAATGCAATACTTGCCGCACTCGATAAAAATAATCCATTACGGAATGGCACATAAGTCGATACCGGTGAACCATTGGTTTCCTGAATCTGTTCTGCATAAGATTCCTTTGGAATCTCTGCGTCTGAATGTGTCAGTAATGAGCAGTCACTATACTGGAAAATCTTTGCAAGATCCAAATAAAGGTGTTCTACACCATAATGTGCTGCTACATTTTTTGATGCTTCTATTTCTTTATCATGCTTCTGTCCATAAAATACGGATAATGCAATACAGTTTTCTGCACCGTATTTATCTACTGCCATACCAAGGCAGGTTGTACTATCAACTCCACCACTGAGTAAAACCATTGCTTTCATCTGATTTAAATCTCCCTCTTAATGTTCTTGTATATGTTTTTGTATTATTTTTCTTGATTCCTCTTGCCGTCATACAGCTGTGGCATCCCTCAATCATAACTGCCACATCCTCAGAGCCAGTAATCTCACTGATTATATCCGCAATATCTGAACCGATGCGTTCCTGCAACTGCAAACGTTTCGATACCATATCGGCAACACGGGCAATCTTACTAAGTCCAATGACCTTTCCATTTGGAATATAAGCAACTGTCACCTTGCAGTCGTACATCAACGCCATATGGTGCTCACAGTAACTAAAAATATCAATATCTTTTACCACAACCATATCCTTGCTGTCTGTAATCTGATCGAAATCTTCTTCAAATGTTTTATTAAACATTTCCGCAATCTCATGATTGGTATAATTCATTCCCTCAAAGACTTCCTCATACATCTTTGCAACACGCTTTGGTGTATCTACAAGACCTTCTCTGTCGGGATCATCACCTAATGCTTTTAAAATTTCTCTGATATGATACTCGATTTTTTCTGTGTCAATCTTTTTCTTTGTTTGATTTTTCACAATTTCTGTTTGTTCCATGATTTCCTCCAAATCTATCTATACACCTTTGGCATTTGGATCCCAGATGACTTTATGCATCTGAATCTGCATATTGACATCGTTTAACTTTTCTTTTTTCATAAATTCTACAATTTGTTCCAACTCGATTGCTCCAAAAACCGGACTGAAATAAATGCTGCATTTACCAATTAAATGATGTTCATCTATAATCTCTTTTGCTCGATGCAAATCTTCTTCACTGCCAACGACAAACTTTACCGTATCTTGTTCCTGAACTGCATCAAAATTTTCAGAAAGCATCTTTTCTTCCATTTTGCTGCAGCCTAGTTTATAATCCACTGTAAATGTGAGCTGCTTATCATAACCTGCAATCCGAAAAGGGGAAATTGCTACACTTCCATTCGTCTCAATTTCTACACGTAATCCTGCTTGTAACAACTGTTCTATTAATAATTTGATGTGTTTTTGCAACAGTGGTTCTCCACCTGTTAATGTCACATTTTTTACACCGGTATCTGTTACAGATGTTACAATTTCTGTAATTTTTCTTGCTTCAAACGGCGCATCCGCTTCATTTGCCCACTTTGTATCACAATATTCACAATCCAGGTTACAGCCTTTAAAACGTACAAAAACCGCCAACTGTCCGGCACGTCTGCCCTCTCCATTAATACTTGTAAATTGCTCTACCACTTGTAATGTCTGATCTTTTTGTTCTGTCATAGTATCTTTCCTTTTCTACAACCTTATGCCATATATGTTGCTGCATTATTTGGTGTCTCATAAACGGTGACTGCCGTCATATTATATCCGCAGTTTTGCATTTTCTCATAAAAGAACTTTGCCATATTTTCCGCAGTTGGTCGGAACGGCACCTCAATCATATGAAATGCTTCTTCTTTTAATGCTGCAATCGTTGCATTCTTTAACGTACCTGTTTCATAGATAAGTGCATGATCCATTTCATCACACATCTTTTTTAAATCTCCCTTTAACTCACCAAAATCCACATACATTCCACGGTGCTGCTTATCTTCTGATAATTCCTCTGTCATTACCTGAACTTCTACACTCCAACG
Organism: Lachnospira sp. UBA4346; assembly: GCA_002394205.1. Lineage (GTDB taxonomy): Bacteria > Bacillota > Clostridia > Lachnospirales > Lachnospiraceae > Lachnospira. Next base: position 109,125 of record DGTC01000055.1, read on the forward strand.
ATGTCCATGCAGATTCTTACACTTTCCTTCGTATTCCGATAAAAAATGTGCAGAATCAAAACTTGCTTTTGTCTTTAAAATATACATTCTTTTCTCCAATCTTTTAAATAAAAAAAGAGCACCAAACCATATTCGCCTGGTACTCTTTGTTCTTCATCAATCTTGTTTATCGATAATTCGCAAATAGTCCTGGTTTTGTTTAGAGACAGGATGGTACAAACGAACTGTCTAACGCAAGTTATTGTAACACTTAGAGATAATTTGTCAAGGCTATTTTCTGTTTAATAGAAAAAGAGCTGACATACGGTAGATTGGATTACCGCATATCAGCTCTCTTCTTCTCTATTAATCTAATAGGGAGGGGGAAATTATTGTTGTAGCTTTACAGATTACGAAGTGGGGGGACACTTATAATAACCTGTTGGAATAATGGGCTCCTCGCTACAAATATGAAAAAGTGTATGTTTAAAAGCATATTGCTTTGAACAAGTATTATATTAAAGGATAATTATGTCTAAAGTAAGTCTGTTTTCTAAAAAAATATATTAAATTATAAATAACTTATAAACTCACTCTAAAAGAAATTAATTTTCCTGCATACCACCTGTATATAACTGGTAATACTTGCCTTTTTCTGCAATTAAATCATCATGACTTCCTCGTTCAATAATATGTCCCTGCTCTAATACCATGATACAATCACTATTCTTAACCGTTGACAAACGATGTGCAATGACAAATGTCGTTCTGCCCTTCATCAACTGATCCATACCACGCTGAACCAACTCTTCGGTTCTAGTATCAATACTTGAAGTTGCTTCATCTAAAATCAATACCGGTGGATCTGCAACGGCTGCTCTTGCAATCGCAAGCAGCTGACGCTGTCCCTGTGACAGACTTGCACCATCTCCGGACAACATCGTATCATATCCATCCGGTAAATGCTCGATAAATTTATCTGCATTGGCCAATTTGGCAGCTGCCATACATTCTTCATCGGTTGCATCAAGTCGACCATAACGAATATTATCCATAACCGTTCCTGTAAATAAATGCGTATCCTGTAATACAATTCCAAGACTACTACGCAAATCTGCCTTCTGAATCTTTCCAATATTGATTCCATCATAACGAATCGTACCACGCTGAATATCATAAAAACGGTTAATCAGATTGGTAATTGTCGTCTTACCTGCACCTGTACTACCTACAAATGCAATCTTTTGACCTTCGTGTGCATATAAATTAATATTGTGCAATACCATCTTTTCATCTGTATAACCAAAGTCCACATCTTCAAATACAATATCACCACGCAGCTCTGTATATGTGGTTGTGTTATCCGCCTTATGAAAATGCTTCCAAGCCCAGATACCTGTATGATGGTCACTTTCTGTCAATGTGCCATCCTCTGCTTTCTTTGCATTGACAAGTGTTACATAACCTTCATCAACTTCCGGTGTCTCATTTAAAACTTCAAAGATACGGTTAATACCTGCCTGTGCCATAATCACACTGTTAATCTGCTGACTTATCTGACCAAATGGCTGATTAAAACTCTTATTTAATGTAAGGAAAGAAATCAACGCACCAATTGTAAGACCTGTATATCCATTTAATGCTAAGATTCCGCCTGCAATGGCACAAAATACATAGCTGACATTTCCAAGCTGTACAATTACAGGCATCAAAATATTTGCATATCCGTTTGCCTTCTCAGCACTTGCACGCAACTCTTCATTTTTCTTGCGGAACTGTGCAATACTTTCTTCTTCGTGACAGAAAACCTTAACAACTTTCTGGCCACTCATCATTTCCTCAATATATCCATTTACCGCTCCTAAGTCTGCCTGCTGCTTTCCAAAGTATTTTCCAGACTTTCCGGCAATCACCCTTGTTGACACAAGCATAATAACAACCATGGCAACTGTTAATATTGTAAGCGGGATATTCAGCATAACCATACTGATAAATACGCTGACAATTGAAATAAAGCTGTTTAATAACTGTGGCAAACTAATACCGATAAACTGACGCAAGGTATCGGTATCATTGGTATATACTGACATAATGTCACCATGCGCATGTGTATCAAAGTATTTAATTGGAAGGGATTCCATATGAGTAAACAAACGAATACGTACCTTCTTCATCGTTCCCTGTCCAACATTAACCATGATACGATTGTACATATATGCACAAATTATACCAATCAGATAAATACATGCAATCTTTGTAAGTGCCTGTAATAGCGGGCCAAAATCCGGCGATTCAGCTGTTGTCAATGGAATAATATAATCATCAATCAATGTCTGAATAAACAAAGTTCCTTTTACTGTTGCAAGTGCAGAACCTAAAATACCGATGATTACAAATAATAAATGCCATTTGTAATCCTGAAACAACATTTTTAAAATCTGCTTCATTCCATCGGAAGACTGATTTTTCATATTCGAATTAGTTTTCATCAAAATCGCCTCCTCCCTTAGTCTGTCCTTCATAAATTTCACGATAAATATCATTATTTGCTACAAGTTCTTCATGCGTTCCAATTGCATCAATCTTACCGTTATCCATTACAATAATACGGTCAGCTTCCTGAATACTAGAAACACGCTGTGCAATAATAAACTTCGTTGTTCCCGGAATCTGTTCTAAAAATGCACGGCGAATATTGGCATCTGTCGCCGTATCAACTGCACTTGTTGAATCATCTAATATTAATACCTTCGGATTCTTAAGCAACGCTCTGGCAATACACAATCTCTGCTTCTGTCCGCCGGATACATTAGAACCGCCCTGTTCAATATATGTATGATATTTTCTTGGAAAACGTTCAATAAATTCATCTGCACACGCAGCCTTACATGCCGCAATACATTCTTCCTCTGTTGCATGTTCATTTCCCCAGCGAAGATTCTCTAAAATCGTACCGGAAAACAATTCATTCTTCTGTAATACAACCGCTACCTGATTACGCAGAGTCTCTAAGTCATATTCGCGAACATCTTTTCCTCCCACAAACACACTTCCCTCAGATACGTCATACAAACGGCTGATTAAGTTGACAAGACTTGACTTTGCACTGCCTGTTCCGCCAATAATACCAATGGTTTCACCAGATTTTACCGCAAAATTGATGTCACTGAGTACATAATTTCTGCTGTCCTTTTTGTAAGAGAAGTTGACATGATGAAATTCTACACGGCCATCTTCTACGGTATCAATTGCATTGTCCGGACTAACAAGGTCTGCTTTCTCCTGAATAACTTCTGCAATACGCTTTGCACTCGCCATACTAATTGTTATCATAACAAATGCCATTGATAGCATCATCAGGCTCATTAAGATACTCATAACATACGTAAACAGACTGGTAAGTTCACCGGTTGTCAATCTGCCCTTTACAATAAAATTCGCACCAAACCAAGAAATGGCAAGAATACATCCATACATTGCCGCCATCATTGCCGGATTGTTAAAAGAAAGATAACTTTCTGCCTTAACAAACATTTTGTAAAGATTTTCTACGGCTGTTTCAAATTTTGTATTTTCATGCTCTTCACGAACAAAAGACTTTACAACACGAATACCTGTAATATTTTCCTGCACACTTGCATTTAAATCATCGTATTTTTTAAAGACGCTGTTAAATACCGGCATTGCCTTATAAATAATTGTTCCAAGACATATTGTCAAAAATACAATTGCAACAGCAAATACCATACTAATCTGTGGTGAAATGGAAATTGCCATAATCAAGGCTAAAATCAACGAAAATGGTGCTCGAATACACATACGAATAATCATCTGATATGCATTCTGCACATTTGTCACATCGGTTGTTAATCTTGTAACAAGTCCCGGTGTAGAATATTTGTCAATATTTGCAAATGAAAATGTCTGGATATTCACATACATTGCATCTCTTAAATTTGCCGCAAATCCAGTTGAAGCTGTTGCCGCAAATTTACCTGCAAGATATCCGCAGCTTAAACTGACACATGCAGTTAATAACATAATCACACCATAAAGATAAACGTGTGATAAATTGCCCTTTGCTATTCCATTGTCAATAATAGATGCCATCAGAAGTGGGATTGCTATTTCCATAAAAACTTCTAACATCGCAAAAAACATTGTAAGCAAAGATGCTTTTTTATACTGTCTAATTTGTTGTACTAATGTTTTCAGCATAAAATTCTCCCTTCTAATTTGTTGTAAGATTTTGTTTCATTTTTTGAAGAAGTCGCATCAGTTCCTCTTCTTCCTTTATAGAAAACCCAGAAAGCAATGCTTCACTAGTTTCTAAACATGACTCTGCTAAATATTCATGAAAATCAGATTCTTCAGAAGTAATGCGTACTCTTTTAATCCTTTTATCCTGCGGATCTGTATACGTTTCAATCAATCCTTTATTTTTCAAATTGGTAAGGATGCCTACAACCGTCGGATGCGAAACTTCAAAGTGATTTTCAATATCTTTTTGTGATGTCAAAATATCTCTTTCCTGACGAAATTTTACAAAGCCCAATACCCGGAGCTGTGATAACGTAATTCCCCATTTTTTCAAATCGTTATTACATTTCTTATCAATATCCTCACTAATCTTCTTAATGAGAAGGCTAATATCCTCATTATCGGACTGCCCCATAGAATCTCCTCCTCCATAAATACTTCAGAAAGCGACACATTGATTATGTAGCTTCCTACATGTAGTTTCCGACCTATTTAAGCATATCCCTTTATATATGTCAAATAAATTTTTTATAAATCAATTTCAAAATGTGGAAATTTATAAGATTACAGAGGAATCTTCCACGAATACCAAATCGTATATATCCTCTACGGCAATGGATAATCCTCCTGCAAATAAGAACTCATGAGACTGGTGATTTACCCGAATAAGTGACTCCGTTATCGTCTGATAAGATCCGCCTTCCTTTTTCATATCCGGTACAAAATATGTGCAGGACAGTTTGATTTCCTTATGTGTCTGCATATATGCATCAATCTGCTGCAGCTGTCTGTCAAGTTCCTGCTTACGATTCTCATCCAATTCTATTTTTTTCTGGGTCAGTCTTGCTGTTTCCGATATTGCGTCATTATGACCTGTCAAAGCTGCAAACGGAGAAAACTGCGCAGCCCGGTCATGTATCGACATATGTGCATGCTTCTTTGAAACATGATGTGGCAATTCGATAATATCCTGATATAAATGATTTGTCTGCCGCATAATACCTATCCTCTCTGTTCTATACTATAATTTTTTATCTAAATCAATGCTTTATCTGCATCTTTACGACTTATGTCCACCAATCTGTCGGTTCCGATCCATCGCAGTTGCGCCTTCCTGAAGATTCATTCCTTTTAAAATTGCATTTTTACCGAATTTCTTCTTTACATCAAGCATCGCTTTCTGTAACTTCTTTTCCCGTTCTTTGGCTGCATCTTCTTTCTCTTTTTCCTGTTCTAATACAGTATAATCTGTAAATAAGTCCAACTGTGTAAAAACCTCCGGATGTGACTGTGCTGACTCCTTCTCTACATGATTGGCAACCAGATTCATTCTGCGCACCAACAACTTTGGATTAATAATCCTGTCATACAACCGAAGGACGGCATCAATAATTTCACTAGACGAAGAGGTCGCTTTTGATAAATTTTCTGTTCCATGTGCATGTTTCGGAACCCTTCTTCCATACCTGTCAATCGTGACTTCTCCATGATACTGCTTCTGTCTTGTTTCATCAGACAGATTCTCTATATCATATCCAACCGTCAATACCATCTGATCTGTGACAAGACCCTTGTCTACTAAGTCCAGTGCCAGCTGGTCTGCCATCTCATGAATAACCAGGCGTGCCTTATCTGCCGAATATGCACAATGCAGCACCTGACCGGAGCTAATACTGTTTACTTCCGGTTTATATCCTTTAATATCCGCAATGGTACACGGTTCCCAACCCCATGCATGGTCTATTAATAATTCAGCATTAATACCGAATAACTGATACAGTAAATCTTCATTATAGTAATCAGCTTCCGCACCAATCGAACATCTTGCAACATCTCCCATTGTATACAATCCATGGGCTTCTAACTTCTTAGCATATCCTCTGCCTACGCGCCAGAAGTCTGTAAGCGGGCGATGCCCCCATAACTGCTGTCGATATGTATACTCATTTAGTTCTGCGATACGAACGCCATTCTCATCTGGTGCTACATGTTTAGAACCAATATCTAGTGCAATTTTGCACAAATAGAGATTCGTACCAATTCCTGCTGTTGCCGTAATTCCGGTTTCTGCATACACATCTGCAATCATCTTTGTTGTAAGTTCGCGTGCAGTCATTCCATATGTTGACAAATAATGTGTAACATCCATAAACACTTCATCTACGGAATACACATGAATATCCTCCGGTGCTACATATTTTAAGTAAATATTATAAATCTGCATACTAATCTGCATATATAATGCCATTCTGGGAGGTGCTGCTATAAAAGATACTTTCAAATCGGGATTTTGATTTAGTTCATTTGCATCAAATGATTCGCCTGTGAATGTCTTTCCCCTAAGACGTGTCTTACGCATTGCATTAACCTCATTCACTTTAGCATACACTTCAAACAGTCTGGCTCTTCCGGGAATTCCAAACGACTTTAAAGAAGGCGTTACTGCCAGACAAATCGTTTTTTGTGTGCGACTCTCGTCTGCTACTACCAGATTTGTCGTTAACGGATCTAGTCCTCGTGCATTACATTCCACAGATGCATAAAAAGATTTCAAATCAATGGCTACATATATGTGATTTTCTTCCGGTAATGATTGCTGCATAGAACACCTCCTATTTTTTTCATACAATTATACACGTTTATTTCTTTCTGTTTGTACCTCATTCTATCATAAATAGAACACATGTTCAACCGTAACTTTATAGCAAAATATACCATTCTTTGTAATTTTATATAGGAATGACTTACAAATACTGCTCTTTATAATCATTAAAGTTTAAACTTTTCATAAATTCCAAAAAATAAATTGACATTAAAAACGAATTTGTGCTATTCTAATCAGGCAATTAAATACATACACGGTATAAATTGGAAACGACACAGGTGCTTATCTGAATAACGAACAACACTTATGTCTTTTTTTGCGCCCATTTTTAGGAAATTTAGAAAAAAAGGAGAAAATTTATGCCAAAAACAAAGTTACAAAACGTTATTTTCACGGCAATGATGGCGTTCCTTATGGTTTACGTTATGATTTGCTACAACATCAGCTTAAATATCGGAGGAATGAGCAATCAGGTATTCCTTATGGCTTTCCACGAATTAATTATTATGTGGCCGGTTGCGTTTATCTTAGAGTTCTTTATCGTAGATAAACTTGCACACGCCATTGCATTTAAGGTTGTTACACCTAAAGACAGATCTTTTGCAATTACAGTTGCTATCTCAATCGCAATCATCTGCATTATGTGTCCTGTAATGAGCTGTATCGCAACAATTCTTTTCAAGAATGCCGGTGCGCAGTTCGTTGCTGTATGGTGTCAGACAACATTTATGAACTTCCCGGTTGCATTCTTCTGGCAGTTATGCTACTGCGGACCAATTATCCGTTTTATCTTCAGAAAGATGTTCCCAAATAACTAATTTAAAAACTTCTTTTAAAACAAATAAAGCCACTGACTTCGTTATTATCAAGTCAGTGGCTCTATTCAAATATTCTAGTATTTATGCTTTATAATATCTCAGATATTATCTGTTCTGAAATCTGCGTACGCCTTCTAGGAGTCTCTTTAAACCATCTTCTAACGTTGCTTTCGGACAAGCAATATTCAGACGTAAAAAATGTCTTCCACTCTCTCCATAAGCAGTACCGGCAGTTAAAAACAACCCTGTTTCTTTTCTTAAAAACTTAGCAAGTTCTAAACTGTTTTCTGTGATTTTACTGCAATCAATCCATAATAGGTACGTAACATCATACGATATAATCTGAAATTCCGGAATATTTTCTGCAAGAAAATCACGAACCATATACTTATTCTCCTGCACATATTCTCTTAATTCATTTAACCAGTCTTCACCCTGTGTAAACGCAGCCACAGCCACCTGAATGGCAAATGAATTCGGCTCTGCCACTTCATCTGTATTTAAACCTCTCCATACCTTATGGCGTAAGAATGGATTCGGCACTACGGCAGCAGCACTCTGCAATCCTGCAATATTAAATGCTTTCGTTGGAGCAATACACGTTACACTGATGTCCTTACATGTCTCGGATACCGCTGCAAATGGAATGTACTCCTTATCCGGTGCTGTCAAATCACAGTGAATCTCATCTGATACGACAATTACATTATATTTCTTACACAATTCGCCAATACGTGCAAGTTCTTCTCTGCTCCAGATTTTGCCGACCGGATTATGCGGATTGCACAGAATCATCATAGAAGTCTGCGGATTGGCAAGTTTTTCTTCTAAATCAGCAAAATCAATGGAATACTCACCATTTTCATAATGAAGCGGACTTTCTAATACATTTCTTCCGTTATTTAAAATACTATTAAAGAAAATATTATAAACCGGTGTCTGAATCAAGACATTTTCTCCCGGTGTCGTCAACTTTCGAACAACACTTGACAGAATCGGTACAACACCTGTCGCAAAAATCATCCACTCTGACTCTATCTCAAAATGATGTCGTCTGCTCCACCAGTCCTGATAGGCTCTGTTCCATTCATCCGGAATAATATTATAACCAAATACACCATGGTTCACACGTGTATGCAACGCATCAATAATCTCCGGTGCAGTCTCAAAATCCATATCTGCAACCCACATTGGGAGTTCATTTTCAGTCACATCCCACTTTAAAGAGTTTGTATTTCTTCGATCTACTACTTTGTCAAACTGATATTTCATACTTCCTCCGCCACTGTAATTGTTGTTGCTTCTTTCTTAATATCTGCATCATCAAAAATAATTTCAGAGATACGCTCTGCCTGAATTTTTCCAGAAATCGGATTCTTAATACTGTCAATTCCACTCTGAATTTCTGCATCAACTGTTGAATATTCAAATGCAAGATTGGTATTTAACAACTTACAATTCTTCATAACAACATTATCCATATAACACATTCCCTGTTCACTCTCAATGGTGCAGTTAATCAATGTTACATTTTTCGCATTCCAGCCTAAATATTCGCCTGAAATAAAGGAATCGTACACCGTTACATTTTCACAGTTCCAAAAGGCATCCTTTGACAACATTCTTGCATTCCGAATTGTTAAATTCTTAACACCATCAAAAGAATAATTGCCTACCAATGTAAATCCATCAATCTCCATATTGGAGCAACCCATTGCAAAGTAATCGCCTTTGGCTGTAACATTTTTCATTGTCACAGTATCACAATTCCACAATGTCTCAGAAGCATTTGGAAAATTAATATCTTCCAATGTCACATTGTGACATCTTCTGATTCCCTTTGGAGCTTCATATGTGATATTTTTCATTGAAATATTTTCCGTATACCAGATTCCGGCTCTTGCCATCTCAAAAAGCGTCGAATTCGTCACTGTTACATTCTTACAATACCACAATGGATATTTCCACTGAAATAATGTATTATCAATCACCAAATCGCTGCTCTCCTTTAATGGTGATTCTCCATCTGCAAAGGTACAATATGCAATCTCTGCATCTCTTGTCTGAAATAACGCACGTTCTCCTACGAATTTTTCTTCTCTATATTGTTTCTTCATGATTCCTATCTCCTTTTATTCATACTGTATTAGAATGAACATTCCTCTAATTGTCATTCTTATTATGGAAAAACATTCACACAACACTGTTTTTCACTGTATTTATTGTAGCAAATGCCTTTTACAAATACAAATACCTATATTCGATAGCTCATCATACTTTTAACGCATACACATTTATTTTAAAACTCTATTTTTCATACAAATAACTTATTTTAAAATCTGATCTAACAGATATACCCTGTTAAATGGAAATGAGAAGTAATATCCTTCTACAAAATCTTTCGTCATTTCAATCACTTCTTTCGCAATAGAAACGCCGACTGCTTCACCTTCCTGCTTCGTTCCTTCCTTTGGATATTTTGCAAGAACTTCTTCCGTAACATGAATTCCTGTCATTTCATTTTTCATAAACATTGCATTTCGATAACTGACAAGTGGCATAATTCCACAAAGAATCCTCGCTCCCGTTTCTTCTTTTATCATACGGATTCTGTCAACATCCTCTTTTGAAAATGCCGGCTGCGTGAAAAAGAAGGTTGCTCCCGCCTGCATTTTCTTTTTCACACGCATAATTTCCACATCCAGATTTCTTCTTGTGTGATTGATTGCTCCGCCATATGTCAATGGAGCTTGTGGAAATTGTTCCGTATTCATATCATTGATAATGTTCATTAATCCGACAGAATCAAAGTTAAAAACAGATTTTACCGACTGACGCATTACTGACGGTATCGGATCTCCTGTAATAACAAGGAAATTATTGATATGATTGATATGTGCTCCTAATAACTGTGAACGAATGGCAATCGCATTCTTATCCCGACAGCACAGATGCGGCATTACACAAATGCCTGTCTCACGTTCAACTTTCTCTGCCATTAGTACAGCATCTGCTCTGGTTCTTCCAGACGGTGAATCCGGAAATGTAAGAACATCCACACCGCTCTTTTTCAGACTGTGCGCTGCCTCCATAATCTGCTTATCATCACTTCCTAGTGGTGGCGCAAGTTCAACAGCAATAAACTTTTCTCCGGTCATAAGTTTCTTTTCATAGAATGCAGTCTTCTTTGTTTTTTTAATCGGTGCTGTTTTAGCTTTCATATTTTCTGCTTCTGACAGAAATGTTTTAGTTCTGTTTCGTGTAAGTTTTCCTGCCATTTTACTGATATATTCCGGTGTTGTACCACAGCAGCCGCCAATCAAATCTACACCCAATCCAAGAAAATCAACTGACTTTTCAGCAAAATACGACTTATTATCGTTCATCCATAACATTCTGTTTCCAATATTCTGCGGATATCCGGCGTTGGGAAATGCCGTTATAAATGTATCTGTATTTTCTAATTCTAACCCATTCATTAAATGATACAAATGCCCCGGACCCACGCCACAATTAAATCCTGTCGCATGTACGCCTTTATGCTCAATTGCCTGTTCTATTAACTTTCTGGCACTCAGTCCTGCATTACTATACCCAAACTGATTGACCGTAAATTGAACAACTACGAACGCATCCGTATGTTCCTGAATATATTCTATTGCCGGCAATATCTCATCCATATTAGAAAACGTTTCAAACAGAATGATATCAACATTTTGTTCAATAAACACTCTGGAAATATCTACATATTCTTCTGTTATCTCATCGAAGGAACGATTTCCATCTCTGATAGGTCCTATATCGCCGGCAATATAAGTATGATTTCCTGCGATGTCTCTTGCTATCTTACATGCTTTTTCAATATTTCTTCTTACACCAGCAAAATCACACTGTAACATCACTGTGTTGCTGGCAAATGTATTCGTCCGAATAAAATCAGCTCCCGCACTGATATATTCCAGATGAATATTTGAAATCCGCTCCGGATACTGTTCATTTGCCCGTTCCGGAAGTTCCTGTGTATCATATTTCGTTGCATAATAGGTTCCCATTGCCCCATCTCCAACGAACACTTTTTTCATCAATGCAGACCGAATCTGTTCTGTGCGCATATTATATCCCCACTTTTTCTTATCGTGTATTCCTAGATTGCATATTATATCTATCGGAATTATATCATATATTTTCATGACAATACAGTCATAAATGTATCTTACCACCTGTAAGAAGAATCGTCAAATACAAGAATTCATGTACAATTCTATCGTTGTCTGTCGTGAAGATTTAACATTACAAAACAGCTGTTTTCTTTCCCCAGCTCAATGTCAATAGGCTTTGCTGCACCCATATATATGCCTATGTCATTTCTCGCTATCGCCTCATCTGCAACAACATAAATCAAACGAAAACGAATGGTACTTCCTACCGGAAACCGCTCTAATTTTCCGTGCGATAATGTATGATAATCATCACACAGGTATTGAAAATTGCATTGAGGAAATGAGTCATATAAAACATCTCCTTCATTATTCACTTCAATATAACTAATATCTCCTGCTGCAAATGGCCGTGTATCTTCTCCAATATTCGTCACTTCCATATCCACATACAAATATTGGTATGTATCTAAAATCGTTCCATCCTCTTGAAAAGAATCTTTTCTGAATCGACTTCTAACACTCTCTTCCGGCTTTATATCCTCTTCTAAATGACGGCTGTAATAATAATCCACAATATGAATACGAACGTTATTATCTGCTGTTACTTGTGTATGATTCTGTACAATTTCAGACCTGCATAAATTGGCATCTACTTTTTGTTTTTTGTGGTTCTCCGACTCAAACCAGTTCTTATGAAGCGGCACTGTACATAAAACAACAAAATCAATAAGCATAACTCCCACTATTACTATTTTTAATTTAGAATTTTTCATATCTGCTCCTAATTACATAATAATATTTGAATATATACAGCAATTCATTTCAACAATTTCTGCCTTTGGCAGTGCAAATCGCATAGAAGACATCGAAACATCTTCTATGCGATACTTAATTTTATGAAATATGTTTTGAATCCACTGATTGACATTTGGCTGTGATGTCAATCACCCGATTCTTTATGATAAAAGAATCCTTACATATTCTTTTTCTTTGGTCTTTTTGGCTGATATAAAATACCCATACAATCTGGTGGCCACTTATTACTGCGCTTCTCTACCATTTTACCTGTTATTACTGCAACTGTGTCCATCACGGTCTTTTCAAACTTCTTAATTGGAATCATCTCCTCTCTGTAAGCGTGCCAGCAATACTAAAACTGCACTCAAAATAACAGAAAACTGAATAAAAACAAATGTCATATTATGAACACCCAGCCATTTTAAAAAAACTACCCCCAATAACATCATGCCAACAACATATCGAGATGATAATTTGCATGCTCGTAATTCTTCTTCGGACAAATCCCAATTTGGATGATTTACCGTTCCTACGCATAACAAATACAATGCACTCCCAATTGTCATCGCAAATGTTGCCATATTATGTGATAACAATAATGATGACAACCATAGTATAAAAACGATGTATATCGTAACTGTTCCTACAAAACATTGGCGGAAGGTATTTAAGTGAAAACCACCCGTATACTTTCTTATGAAATTAAAACAAAGTAAAAACAATGCGGTTTCTACAAAACACTTTGCAAGCATTGAAATAACCAGAATACAGCCATACACTAAAAACTTATCCCAAAACATCTCTAATGTATACTTGTACGCCTCTATATCCTCTTGCAATATATAGCCCTCATCCACAAGGTAATTCACAAATCGATATATCATTTTTATCCTGTCTCCTTTTGATGCAAGTATATATTTTTTATATCAGAAATCAATATTTTTTGCAGATTCAACCGTTTTTTTGCAGAATTGGATAAAAAAAAATATTATTTTGACAATAGAAGCATTTCTATCATCAAAATAATATTGAAAATCTAAGCGATTAAATTGGGAATTGTTATTGATACATAAAAATATGTTGACTCATTTTCAATTGAAATCTCTCCATGATACTTCTTTACAAGTTCCTGAATGGTCGATACACCTATTCCATGCTGTTTTGCATCTTCCTTCGTTGTCTGAAACCCTTCTCCTTGCTGAATTGCTTTTTTCTTTGTAGAATTTTTAACAGATAAAATGATTTCATCTTCCTGTTTTAAAAATTTTAGCTGTATTCTCCGCTTTTCATTCACTTTTTCACATGCTTCAATCGCATTATTCAAAAGATTTGACAAAATAACCACGACATCTTCATTTTTCATTGGCAAATCCGATAAATCATTTACACGAAAAATAAATACAATATGTTTTTCTATCATCTCTGCATATTTTGTATTTAAAATAGCATTGACATAACTGTTATTTGTATTAATCGTATCATATTGCTTATGAATTGTTTGTGCTAACGACTGAACATAATTTAATGCCTTATCATATTCTTTTTGTGATAACAATCCTTGTATGCAGCCTATGTGATTCTTATATTCATGTGCATTTTTCTTTTGTAATTCGTACTGACTCGAAAGAGATTCATATAACGCAATCTCATTTTGCATACGCTCCTGTGCTAGTGTTCGTTCCCGAATCTGCACTTCCTGTTCTGCCATATCTCTCATAAAATAGAAAATAAACAGATTCATCACAACCAAACCAATTGCAACCATCAAAAATACCTGTTGATTCTCTTCCGATTCTAATGCCCCAGTTTTCATTATGATTGTGATAATAACCATCATCGTTAATACTGGAAAATATAGAAATCGCAGCCATTGTGCCTGATTCAACAGATCTGTATAAATTAGATTCTGATACTTCATACGAAGCCAGACAACCAATACAATAATAACCGTCTTACACAACAAGGTCAGTAATGTTGTTAATAAACTGCTATTAAAAACCTGTTCCATATCAATCGGAATCATATATGTAATAACAATATATTCGACCATATCTACAGCAATCAAGATTCCAATATATGCTCCAGATAAAATTGTCGATTTTACCCATTTACCAGTAAAACACAGTCGTGTAAAGAATATAAGTACGATAAAAATTACACATTCTTTAGCAAACACATTATCATGAAACTTTTGCGTAATCATATACATAATAAATGTTGTAAGTACAATCCAGATCCAATGAATTTTTGCAATTTTGTACTTTCTTTCCGTCATAAATGTTCCTAAAAATAGGTGTGCACTCATAACTTCTATCATAATGATAATGCATGTTTCTATAAAGTGTTCCATTGATTTACATCCCCCTTGTATGATGTGTACTGTAATTTCACCTGTTTATACCGACTCTTTGACACTGGTAATTCCGTCCCATCATACAATATCACACGAGAATCTTTAATATAGTCTATTTGTGAAATATTTACAATATAACTTTGATGAACCCGAAGAAATCCAAATGATAACAGTTTTTCTTCTATATAATCTAGTTTTTCATATAAATAAGACACGTTATTTTTCTTCATCCCTCTGTCAGTAGTACAAATATGAAAAATAGTCTTATGCAACTGACTTTCAATAAACAAAATATCCTTCAAATAGACCTCCCGATCTCCTCCAATGAAAGAAAATGTTAATTTACTAACAATTTTTTGTTTTTCCATAAATGTATCCATACATTCTTCAAAAGAATCTTCAAACTGCTCCGAGTTCTTAATAATATATCGAAATGCATTTACTTTATATCCTTCTAAGGCATATGAAATAAATGCAGTTACAAACACCAATACACTTTCTGTAGATATTGTTCTAATATATTGAGCCGTTTCTATTCCATCCAATTCATCCATATTTACATCTAGAAATATTAAATCAAACTGTAAAATTTCTTCTTTTTCCAATTCACGCAATTGAGTTCCTGCCGTATATAATGTTATGTCATATTGTTCATTTTGCGCATCCAGATATTTCACTAAATACTTCCGTATCTGTTTTCTATAAAATACTTCATCATCACAAATCGCAATTTTTAACATATTTTCTCGACTTTCCCAAACAATTTTTTCTTTTATTTAGAGTATCATAAATACTACTTTTTTTCTAGCTTTTATATCTATTATATGTATATAATCCTATTGGAAAAGCAAAAACACTACGCATAATTGAATCTTCTCAACTATACGTAGCGTTTACAAACTTCTTTTTTACGATTGTCATTATTACAATTATAATACATTCATTACATTGCAATAAATATTATCCTTCTCCTTTCCTCTATTCATTTCACATTCATCAAGTCCCCTAATTTCTTCAAGCATACGTTTAACATTCTTATCCTAAACTGTCAATATAAACATGGTATTTCTATAAAAACATTTAGTCCTCACCCTCATTTGCAAAAACGATTGCCCATATATCGCAGATAAAACAACAACATTTATTATCTGCTGTTTCTACTATATCAATAATTATTAATGATTCAATACTTTTTGCAGAATTTGACGTTTTATTGCAGAATTAGACACTTTATTGCACTATTTTAAAAATTGATGTATTATTTATAGCATAATAAGATTAATTTAGATAATACATAAAAGAGGTTTTACAATGAACAACAAACAAACAGATTTACAAACAGCTCATGATTTATTCCATTTTATTGAACAAAGTCCAAGCTGTTATCATGTGATTGAAAATATAAAATCCATCCTCACTAAAAATAATTTTGAAGAACTTCCTGAAGACTCTCACTGGAACATTCAGCCTGGCAGACAGTATTTTACGACACGCGGCGGTTCTTCTATCATTGCATTCTCTGTCCCTACCTTGTCTTATGATAATTTCCAGATTGTCGCTTCGCATAGTGACTCCCCATCCTTTAAAATTAAGGAAAATCCGGAACTTTTTACAGATAATCACTATGTGGAATTAAATGTTGAAAAATACGGTGGAATGTTATTTGCACCATGGTTTGACCGCCCATTGTCTGTTGCCGGCCGTGCAGTCATTCGTACTGACAATTGTATAGAAACACGCCTTGTCAATATTGACAGAGATTTGCTTATGATTCCTAATGTTGCCATTCACATGAACCGTGATATTAATAACGGTTACTGCTATAATCCGCAGAAAGATATGCTCCCACTCTTTGGTGATGCTTCTTCAAAGGATACATTTATTCAGTTGATTGCATCAAACATTCATACAACTCCAGAACAAATCCTTCATACGGATTTATTCTTATACAATCGTGTTCAGGGCAGTATCTGGGGTGCCAATGAGGAGTTTCTTTCCAACACCAAATTAGATGACCTTGCTTGTGTATACACAACACTGCAAGGGTATTTATCCGGACTTGCAACAAATTCTAATCAAAAGAGTATCGGTGTATATTGTGTATTTGACAATGAAGAAGTCGGAAGTACCACGAAACAGGGTGCCGATTCTACCTTTTTGTCAGATACTTTGACACGTATCCATAATGCATGCAACCGCACTACCGAAGATTTTTATATGTCAATTGCAAAAAGTTTCTTAATCTCTGCCGATAATGCACACGCTGCACATCCACACCATTTAGATAAAGCAGACCCGGTAAATCGCCCATATATGAATCACGGAATTGTTATCAAATTCAATGCAAATCAAAAGTATACAACCGATGCAATTTCTGCTGCAATTTTTACACAGATTTGTAAATTGGCAGATGTCCCTGTTCAGAATTACACCAATCGTTCTGATATTGCCGGTGGTTCAACATTGGGTAATATTGCAAATGCACATGTATCTTTAAATACTGTTGATATTGGACTTGCTCAGCTTGCAATGCATTCTCCATACGAAACCGCCGGATTATATGACCTCAATTATATGAAACGTGCTATTTCACAATATTTTGCTACACATATTGAAAAAAAAGGAGATTCTTATTTTCTATAATTTAAGAATATAATAATTTTCATTTTGGGCAGATGATTGCGAGGCTTGCGTGAGGAGTTGCCACGCTACATGGGCGCAATAATTATTTAATAAACATCTTCTTTACACTGCGTAAATTTGTTTTTTATTGCAAACCCATGATCCATCGGTCCACTTCCTTTTCCTAAGTCCAACATTGCTGCAAGTGCACCGGAAATATAATCTTTTGCTAAATGAATTGCCTCCGGCAGCGGATATCCTTTTGCCAGATTTGATGCAATTGCACTTGACAATGTACAGCCGGTTCCATGTGTATTCGGATTATTGATGCGTTTTCCTTCAAATACAACAACATCATCCTCCATATACAACAAATCATTTGCATCATTGATATGATGACCACCTTTACACAATACATTGCAATGATACATCTCATGAATTCTTGCAGCAGCTATTTTGCAGTCATCTATATCTTGAATTTTCATATCTGATAATACTTCTGCTTCCGGAATATTCGGTGTAATTACCGCCGCTAAAGGAAACAGTCTGTTCTTTAAAACTGTTATCGCATCTTCGTTTATCAGTCTTGCTCCACTCGTTGCCACCATAACCGGATCCACAACAATATTTTTTGCCTTATATTCCTCTAATTTATCTACAATTACCTCAATTAAAGCTGCAGAAGATACCATCCCGATTTTAACTGCATCGGGATAAATATCCGTAAAGATACTATCCAACTGTTGTGCAAGAAACTCCGGTGTTACCTCTAAGATTCCTGATACCCCTGTCGTATTTTGTGCCGTCAGAGCTGTTATCGCACTCATTGCATAGACACCATTTGCCATCATTGTCTTCATATCTGCCTGAATTCCAGCGCCCCCACTGCAATCACTTCCGGCAATCGTCAATACCTTTTTCATTTGATTCCCTGTCTTTCCCATCTTATATCACTTTTATCAGTTATATTCAATGTGTTCTATTATATCCGCTATCCATTTAAAATACAAGGGTACATTCCTAAAGATTCATTCACAAATGCGATTACAACCAAGTTTGTATTTAAATTTATGTGATTTGATACCTTAAAAGAAAAAAAATATCCGCAGACATAATCTACGGATATCCTTCATCTTTTCTTATTCAAATACCATCAAATCTGATATATTTTCATTAGTGTGTAAAGAAGAACATAATCGCAAATAACACACCAATTACCCAAGTAAATCCACTAACTTCCTTTGCTTTACCTGAGAATATCTTAATGCAGATGTATGAAATAACACCAAATGCAATACCATAACTGATATTATATGTCATTGGCATCATTGCAAGTGTAAGGAATGCTGGAACTGCTACAGATGTATCATCCCATGCAATCTTTGTAACACCACCCATCATCAGTACACCAACATAAATTAATGCACCTGCTGTTGCATAGGTAGGAATGAGTGATGCAACCGGACTTAAGAACATTGCAATAAAGAACATTGCACCTGTAACCATAGCTGCAAGACCTGTTCTACCACCTTCCGCAACACCTGCTGATGATTCAACGAATGTTGTAACTGTTGATGTACCACATACAGCACCTGCTACTGTAGCAACCGCATCTGATAACATCGCACGCTCAAACTTTGGAACCTGTCCATCTTCTGTTAAGAGATTACCTCTTGCACATGCACCATACAATGTTCCAAGTGTATCAAACATATCTACCAGACAGAATGCAAGTGCTGTTGTAATAATTAAGATTACAAGTTCAGCATTTGTATGTGTTGATAAATACTGTGAGAAATCAAAACCTTCTGTAAATACCTTTGCAAATGCTTCTGTTCCCCAGTCTCCAAATGCTGCGAATGGATTAAAACTAAACTTTTCAGCAAAACCATCGTAGAATCCCTTTACTGTAGCACCTAAAACATAATAGCAAACTGTTCCACCAAGAATACCAATGAATACAGAACCCTTTACTTTCTTATGTGACAATACTGCAATAATAACCAATGTTAATATTGTAACAAGTAATGGCATAACTGTTGCCCATGTTGCTGTACCATTAAATAAGTTGAAGGATGCAAGGTTTACACATGTTGAAGGATCGGCAACGATTAAGCCTGCATCCTGTAAACCGATAAATGCAATAAACAGACCGATACCGGCTGGAATTGCAATTCTTACACATTCCGGAATTGCATTGAATAACTTTACACGAACTCCTGTTACTGTTAAAACAATAAATAATACACCGTCAAATAAAACAAGTGTCAATGCATTCGCATATGTTAAGCCAAACTTAAAACATACTGTATATACAAAGAATGCATTTAATCCCATACCAGATGCAAGTGCAAGCGGAAGATTAGCTAATAAACCAATCAATACTGTACCAACAACAGCTGAGATTGCTGTGGCAATATAAATAGCGTTATAAGAAACTACGCCTAACGCTGAGAACATATTCGCATTGACCATGAGAATATATGCCATTGCCATAAAACTGGTAATACCGGCAAGTACTTCTGTACGTACTGTCGAACCACGCTCTTGTACTTTGAAAAATTTTTCCATCGTCTCTTCTCCTTGATTAGATTTTCATTTTCGGCTGTGCCTATAGTCCTATATATTATATTCACTAGTTTAGAATTTATCAAGGAGTTTTTTAACATTTTTTTATATATAATACAGTTTATTTTAAATTTATAATAAAAAATACTCCATTTTTGTCTACATTCTACATTTAGGGAGGCTTATCGTAGAATTACAAATATCTATTCGATTGTATCTTATGAACAAGACATAAAAATTCAGGTACCAACATTGCTGTCATACAATTCCTGATACCTGAATAATTCTGATTATTTTATTATCTCATTGCCCTATTTGTTTAAATCTATAGAACGTACCTGATTACGAACCTGCAGTACAAGTCCTGCTGATACACTTAATTCATCAATACCCATACGCAGGAATGTTTCTGTCAGTTCCGTATCGGCTCCAAGTTCACCACAAATACCAATCCAGATTCCCTCTTTATGCGCATTTTCCGCCGCCATCTGAATTAACTTTAGAACGGCTTTGTGATGTGTATTTGAAAACGGCTCTAATTTCTGATTCTGACGGTCAATTGCAAGTGTATATTGCGTCAAATCATTGGTTCCAATACTAAAGAAATCCACTTCTTTTGCAAGTTCATCACTGATTAATGCTGCTGCCGGTGTCTCAATCATAATACCGGTTTCTACATCTTCTTTAAACGGAACACCTTCTTCTTTCAATTCAGTCTTAACTTCTGCTACAATTTCTTTAATTTTGCGAACTTCTTCCACAGATGTAATCATCGGATACATAATTGATATATTTCCAAAACATGCCGCTCTATACAATGCACGAAGCTGTGTTTTAAAAATTTCCGGCTGTGTCAGACAAATTCGAATGGCACGATACCCTAATGCCGGATTATCTTCATGGTCAAGATTAAAATAGTCTGCCTGCTTATCTGCACCGATATCCAATGTTCTGATAATAACTTTCTTCCCTGCCATATTCTCTGCAACCTGCTTATATGCTAAAAACTGCTGTTCCTCTGTCGGGAAATCAGAATTCTCAAGATATAAGAACTCACTACGGAACAACCCAATCCCCCCGGCATCATTTGCAAATACTTTCGCTACATCTGCCGGACTGCCAATATTGGCATATATATTAATTTTCGTGCCATCTATCGTCACATTTTCTTTTCCCTTTAATGTCTGAAGCAGTTCTTTCTTTGCATCAGAATCTGCCTTTTTCTTCTGCAATTCTTCCAATGTCGCCTGATCCGGCTCTATATATACCTGTCCCGTAAATCCATCTACGATACAGGCTACTCCGTCATACTCTTCCGAAAGATTCTCACCCAATCCAATAATTGCCGGAATTCCCATACTGCGTGCAAGAATCGCCGTATGAGAACTTGACGAGCCTTTCTGCAAAATAAAACCTAATACTTTTGATTTATCAAGCTGTACAGTCTCTGACGGTGCCAAATCATCAGCTGCCACAATATATTTATCATTTGACGTTGTCGTCTGTTTCCTCGTATCCTGTCCACTCAGAATCCGAATAAGGCGTTCCGATACATCTTTCACATCTGCTGCACGACCACGCATATATTCATCATCCATTGCAAGAAACATATCTGAAAAATTATCTGCGGTAATTCCAACCGCATATTCCGTATTCACTTCCTGCGTCCGAATAATATTTTCAATGGAATCACAATAGTCAAGATCCTCTAACATCATTTGATGAATTTCAAAAATCGCTGCATCTGCTTCACCTACAGTCTGAATCATCTGTTCATGCAATTCACCAAGCTGAGCCACCCCTTTTGCTTTCGCATCTTGAAAACGTGCCACTTCAGCTTCCACATCTGTCACATGGATTCGTTTAATAATACTTTCCTGTCTCTTATAAAAGGATATTTTTCCAATACACACATCTTTGTATACACTCTTTCCCTGAAGTACAATCATGCTATTTCCACCTTTCTCTCAAAATCTATTCAATCTTCTCCGACGAACATTTTTCTAATACAATGTCCCCAAATTTGCGCATGGGACAATTGATAATGTAAATCTCTTCTACATCATAAAGCAAAAACCCGAAGATAAAAGACTACATCATTTCATCTTTTAAATTCGGGTTTCTGTGTTATTCATACACGACTCATTCGTGCAGTCACTTCATATTAAATTGTTTATGGCTTGCGCTCTCTCACTATTGGATACGTCATCTCCTGTCTGTTCCTATGACTGTATCTACACATAAACCCTTATGGTACACTTCAGTCATTCGTAAAACACTTCCGTAAATCTGCGACTTCAAATAATATCTGATTACACTAACCAAAGTATCCTACTTATTAGGATAAATACTTTCTCTTAAATTATTCTCAATCACACAAACACAAAACACAACATCGTCACGAGAAGACCATTCAGTCTTTTCTATGGTTAAAGAATATCACTTGTTTTTATATTTGTCAACTCATTTGTGCATTTTTTATATTTTTATATTTTCTCTATAACATTTTTATGTATATCTTGCACCCAATTTGTAAATTCCTTCGCAAATAATAATCTTATAATCAGATTTTCTGTATCCATGGCAATCCAACAGACCGTTTTAAGCAGCACCTGTTTCTAACGCAGAATCGCAAATACTGTATAAGCAATATAACAGGCAACCATGACTGCTCCCTCAAAACGATTAATCTTTTCTTTTGTTCTCACAAAAATGTAGACCATAACATTTAGGGCAAGCAAAATGCATACGTCAATCAACGATTCCATCTTTACCGGAATTGGATGAATTGAACACGAAACACCCAAAATCAGCAGAATATTGAAAATATTTGATCCAACAACATTCCCCACTGCCATTCCATTTTGTCCTTTTGAAGATGCAACAACGGAAGTGACAAGTTCAGGAAGTGACGTACCAATCGCCACAATCGTAAGACCAACAAGTGTTTCACTCATTCCACAGAATAATGCGATTGCCTTTGCACTATTAACAACAAGCTGACCGCCGATAACAATCGCTGCAATACCGCCAAGAATAAAAATCGCACATTTTACTCCGGATAAGTCTACAATTTCTTCTGATTCTGTCTCACGATTCTTAATCGCCGTACGAACGGTAAATACAATATAAGCAATAAAGATAACAAGAAAACATATTGCTTCTGCACGTGCAAGTGTTCCTGCATTAACCTGAAAATCACCAAATGTACTCTTTCCCGTAAATACTGCATCTGATATAAATACAGCCAATAAAATCGTTAATGCAATCGAAAATGGATACTCTCTTTTAATAATAGAGCGTTCTACTGCCATTGGTGCCATAATTGCACATACACCAAGTACCACAATCAAGTTAAACATATTCGAACCAATAATATTACTGATTGCAATTTCATTTGAACCGGATAATCCGGCAGAAATACTAACTGCCAACTCCGGTGCGCTTGTTCCCATTGCTACAATTGTCAGACCAATAACAACCCCCGGAATATGCATCTTCTTAGCAAGTGCTGCACTACCTTCTACAAAATAGTCCGCTCCTTTAATCAGTGCCACAAATCCGATAACCAACAATATAATATCCAATAAAATCTTCATTCTTATTTCTCCTCCAAATTTTCAAGATGTTTTTTTGACAAATTTTGGTAAATATATGTACGGAACAATGCATATACCACGGAACAAATCGGAATAAATGTCAACATTCCAACGATTCCGAATAAATTACCACCGACCGTAACTGCCACCAATACCCAAATTCCGGGAAGTCCGACAGAATTTCCAACTACATGCGGATAAATAAGATTTCCCTCAATTTGCTGTAATACCAAAAACAAAACAACAAAGCCTACTGCCTGTAACGGATTGACCAATGCAATGAGAATAAATCCCACCGCACATCCAATAAATGCACCAACCATCGGAATCAATGCTGTTACTGCAATCACCACACCAATTAAAAATGCGTATGGCATACGGAAAACAGACATTGCAATCACAAACATTGATCCTAAAATCAAGGCTTCCACACACTGTCCTGTCAGAAATTTTTCAAATGTTGTGGCACTAAGGCGTGTAATATATAATACCCAGTCTGCTCTGTTTTCCGGAAGAAATACATATAAAATTTTCTTCATCTGAAGACTTAACGATTCTTTCTGTAATAAAATATAAATAGAAAATACAAATCCAATCACAAAAGATGTTACAGAGGAAACAATTCCACTCACGGCTCCAATTCCACCAGTTATCAGGTTTCCCGTTCCTGTTGTTATCATATTCATCGCAGAACTAAGAATTGACTGCCAATCCATTGTATACTGATTGAATGTTTCTAAAATCTGCGGATGTTCGCTTAATCTTTGTGTTACCCATTCCTGTGCCCTTGCAATTCCAATTGGGATCTGCATAACAATTTCTCCAATTGTTCTGCCCAATTGCGGAATAACGATAAAAAATACGCCAACCAATACTGCATTTACAAGAATCAGCGTAATGATATATGCGATTCCCCGAATCAGACCTTTTCTTTTTGTATATTGTGCTTTTTCCTTATGACGAAGTTTTTTCAATACCCAATATATTAGCTGCTCAATTTGCTTCATTGGAACATTCAGAATAAATGCAAGTACACCACCAATGATAAATGGCATAATAATAGCTACAATCTTCGTAAACAAGGTTAAAAATAATGCATAATGATTCAATGCCCAATAAAGAAAAATCAACACTGCACCTATCGTAAGTATCTTTTTCCTGCTTTCTTTATTATTTTCCGCCATACCTTACTCCCTTCTTTTTATTTTATAATTGTATCATTTGCAATTTAAAATGATTGTCGGTTTTACTCACTTTTAACGTTCGTTTCGTCTGCAAATGCATATGTATCTGCACAGTTTTTTACTTTACAAGATTCCGATAAAGTCTATGATAAAGCAAAAAAAGAGACTTCTATTGCAAGTGACTGCAATAAAAGTCTCGCTTCTAAAATATGCTCCGGGGAAATATATTCTATCTGAATCGCTTTCCCGTACTGACGAAACATATTACATTTTTATAAATGCAAGCTACTCCCTCTCATTTATTTAATAGTATCAAATCATAATTCTATTTGCAAGCGTTATTTTTCAGATATTTCATCTTCGCTTTCTGCCTGTTCTTCAACATCAAGTTCTTCAATAACTTCTTCTAACGCCTTTTTCTCCTCTTCTGTTACTGTTGTCTGGGCTTGTTCTCTGTCCGTATCTTTTCTAGCGCTTTCATCCGAATTTTCTTTTGAAATATCAAAATCAGTAAAATCGTCAAAGTCATCAAATTCACAATGATTATCTGATTTCTTCTCTACAAATTTTTTATATAAAAATATAGAACCACCTGCAATCACTGCAATTCCAGTACCAAATAAAATACACTTACGAATCAATTTTGACTTAAATTCTTTGATTGGGTTCTTCTTTTTCACTGTCTTTTTCATACACAATTCCTCCTCAATATCCTATACGCTATCAATTATCTATGCTGATTGTCAGTCGCTGCGTCTCTTTTCCATAATTCATATTCTAATTTTTCGACCTTTTTACGCAGTCTGCGTCTTTCTCTATATGCTGTCCGAACAGATGAAATCGCACATACAAATACTGCTCCTGCTGCAAAACCAATACAAATTTTTTTATCCGGTAATTTATTCACGACATTCATAATCTTTTCTTTCATACACTACTTCCTCCTGTTATTCTGTGCATTTTCACAATTTATATACTATGATTGTATCATTTTTAACAAATTTTTCAACATATTTTCTACTATTTTCAAACAACAATCTCTGCAGCACTGCCGCCTGATTTTTCCTTTGTTACAACAATCTGTTTATCAATACAATCCTGAAGATTTTTCACATGCGAGATAATACCAACCAAACGATGATTACTTGAAAGCTCCTGCAGGACAGCGATTGCCTGATACAAAGATTCATCATCTAATGAACCAAAGCCTTCATCAATAAACATCGTATCTATCTGAATACCACCTGATTGTGACTGAATTTCATCTGCCATTCCAAGTGCCATAGACAGTGATGCCTTGAATGATTCCCCACCTGAAAGGGACTTTACACTGCGAACGGTTCCGTTATAATGGTCAATCACATCTAGTTCTAAGCCAATCTGACTTTTTTTATTCTGAAGTTCTTCACTTCGTTTCAATTCATACTGTCCCTCAGACATACGCATCAGCCGTACATTTGCACGGCGGATAATTCTGTCAAAAAAAGCCATCTGAACATATGTTTCTAACATAATTCGGCTCTTTCCCGCTATCGAACCATTAAATGTATCTGATAATGCCTTCATCCATTGATACTGTTTTTCCTGTTCTGTAATTTCCTGATGTGTTTTCTTTACATTATCCGCAATTCGTCTGTTATTTGCTATATCAACATCATATTGACGCTGTTGCTTTAAACATTCTTCTTTCTTTGTACGATATATTTCAATGGTCTGTACAATTTTATTTACATCCTCTAAGCCGATGGTATCTGGTTGTGTCTCACGGAATACGGATAATTGTTTTCCTATATCTTCCGTCCGGTTTTTTGCCGTCTGTACCGCGATTCTCTCAGATTCATATACCTTTTTTACTGTTTCAAATTGATGTATCATTGCCTGATATTGATTCTTTAATGTACGAATATGTTGGTTTGCCTCCTGCAATGTTGCAAATGTAAGATTCTTACGGTATTCCTCAATCTGCTTCAATAAATTCTCTGATTGTGTCTGCAGCATGCCTGCCTGTCGGCTGCTATCCTGCATTTTTATCTGCAAATGTTCTCTTGACTCACGCAACTGTATCTGTGTTTTCTGTAATAATTCAAGCTGCCGGCTCTTATGTTGCAGCTCTTTGCGCTGCTTCTCCTGCTGTAAGTATTCTTCGGAAATAGCATCAATTCTTGTATGAAGTACCTCTCCCATTTCCTGTAGCATTTGTTCCTGACCATCTGATTCTTCTAACATTTCCCCTGTCAAATGAAACGCTTCAAAAAGTACTTCTTTGTCATTTTGCGAAACGAGCATTTCATAAGTACTCTTTCTTTGTCCTCTAATAGATGAAATTTGTGAACTGAGTTCAGAACATACTTTCGTTTTTTGTTCAATTTCTTCTTTCTTTTGCTTTAATTCCTGCTGCGTTGGTGCATCTTTTTGCAAACCAGCAGGTATCGGATGATGTAAAGAACCACATACCGGACACGGTTCGTTTTCTTTTAAGCTGCCTGCAAGAATTCCTGCCTGTGCGTTAAAAAACGCTTTTTCCTGTGCAATATAATCTTGTTGACAAATATCATACGCCTGATATGCCTTGCGATATTTGTCAGTCAATTGTACAATTTTATTCGTATCTTTAACACACTGTTCGACCTGTTGCAGCACCTGTATCATATGCTCTTTTTTTCTTTGTATATCTAGCTGATATGCCTGTACTTTCTCAAGTGTGACCGGTACATCTTTTAATTGTGCAATTTCTTTCTCATTTTGTTCATACTGTGTCTTATTTTGCTCATATGCATCTGTTGAACATCTTAATTCTGCTTCATTCTCTTGAATCCGCTTTACTACCATTTGCTGCGTATCCATCGCCTGCTGCATATGCTCATACGATTCTAATGTATTTTTCTGTTTTTCTATCTCTAAAAATGTATCCTGACGCAGTTTTTCCTTATCATTTTCTTGCTTATATGTCTCTTGGGCTGTTTCATAAGACTTTGTATGCATTTCATAATCTTTACGTGCATTTTTTAACTGTGACTGCAAATTTTGATATTGCTCAAATCTTTCCACCTGTCCTTGCAGTTGTGTCAACTGCTCATCATATTGTGCAATTTCTGTTTCAAACTGTTTTCTTCGTTGCTCCTGCTCATCAATCAAATTACATAATAATTGCTTCGTTTCATCAAGTGTTCCTAATCCCTGATCTTTTTTCACATTGTCAAGCTGTTGTGCATATTCACTATCAGAATCACACGTTGCATCCTTTAATGTATAAAGAATTGTATTGCGTTTCAATTCTATTTGTCGATATAATGCTAACATATCTCGTTTCGTATCATCCTGTAAATTCTGGTACGCCTTTGTGTTAAATATTTCACGAAATATTTCAATTCTTTCTTTTGTATCTGCCAACAGCAAGCGTAAAAAATCCCCTTGTGCAATCATGGCAATTTGTGAAAACTGTTCTCTGTTTAAGCCCAATAACTGCTCTATTGCTTTATTAACTGTTGCAATTCCAGATATAACTTTTCCATCCGGCATCGTCAGTTCCGCTTTTGCAGTTTCCGTTGCATCTTCTCCCGTACCACGTTTTCTAGGACGTTTGTATTCCGGATTTCGAGTAATTGTATAAGTGTGTTCACGAAATACAAATTTTAACGTAACATATGTAGGTGTCGTCGGCAGTGCATATTTACTTCGAAACAAATCTACCGTACGAACCGCACCGCTTGCTTCACCATACAACGCATAAATTATTCCATCAAAAATCGTTGTTTTGCCGGCTCCGGTATCCCCTGTAATCAGGTATAATCCATTGTTGCCTAATTTGGAGAAATCAAATATTGTTTGTCCTGCATAAGGCCCAAATGCAGATAATTCTAGTTGTAATGGTCTCATTTGCTACCCCTCCAAATTCGCTCTATTGCCTCTGTAATATATTCTTCCTGAACTTCACTCAGATTCATTCCATTTTGCATATAATAAAAGTCTGATATATTTTGTAATGGTGACTTGTTTTCTGTATCTGATTCTGCCTGTGTTGCCATTTCCTGCTGTTTTGTCCTTGTATTATGATACTCTAACTTCATAATATTCGGATAAATAGAACGCATTTTTCCAATTGCATCAAACACATCCTCTTCGTCTGTTAATATAACATGCATATAATCCTGCAAGTCTGTATTGATGTAGTTTTCACGCTGAACAAGCGTATCATAGCTGCCTTCTATCCGTCTCATATTATGCAGTGGCTGTACCGGTATTGTTTCTATTTGTGGCATTTTCTCCTTTTCCTGCATCGTAACAAATGTAAGACTTTTCTTATGATTTATTTCCGAAAAAGAATATTTTAACAATGTACCGCTATATCGAATCGTATCTCTTCCCACGCGCTGCGGTCCATGTAAATGTCCCAAAGCAACATAATCAAACGGCTCAAACACACTCGCATCAACCTGATCCAATCCGCCAATTGATATTTCTGATTCGCAACTGACGGCTCCCGTTACAAATTGATGTGCAACAAGCACATTTCTTTTTGACGTATCTATTGATGTATGACGTATCACTGCTCTTACTGCATCTGTATAATCTTCAATCTGTTCGTCTTCATAAAACCGTCTCACCGCAGCAGGTTTAATAAATGGGAGCAACCAGACATTGACCTCACCAAATACATCCTCTAGCTGTACTTTTGTCAATGTTCCGTCAAATACCGGCGCAATATGAATATCTGCCTGTTCCATAACTTTAGAACCAAATGCAATTCGCTCTGCACTGTCATGATTACCGCTAATAATGCAAATTGGTTTCTTCAACGCTGCTAACTTTGTTAAAAATTCATCATATAAAGCAACTGCTTCTGCTGATGGCATGGACTTATCATAAATATCTCCTGCAATCAAAATTGCATCCGCTTGCTGCTTGTCTATCTGCTCAATAACCTGATTAAAAACATATTTCTGGTCTTCAATCATAGAAAATTCATTGACACGTTTTCCAATATGTAAATCCGCCAGATGTAAAAATTTCATTCTGTATTCCCTCTCCTGTATCCTTATTTATGTCATTTTTATGTATCTGATAGTTCCATTTAGTATACATATACTCAAAAAACCGCACTTCGTGCTTTTTTCGCTACTTCATAACTTTGTTTTCTCGTTAATGGCTTGAAAAAAACAAATGC
>DGTC01000030.1 GCA_002394205.1 Lachnospira sp. UBA4346
TGTTTTACTATTCAATTATCAAAGTCCTTATTTGTTGTCATTGCTGTTTTCCGACAGCTCAGTTATACTACCATTTATATCCACTTGTGTCAACATCTTTTTTCAATTTTTTTCAAATTTCTTTTATTTTTTGCTTTTTTCTACAAGAATTGCCTTATTTTATGTGTATTCTACTGATATAACAGTTACTCCCTAAAATTATTTGTTCCAATATATTTTTGTATAAGACACCATACAATAAAAACAGAACACGCTATGTAACAAAATTCATTTGAATATTTATAAACCGAATAATATAATATACTTAGATATATCAATTGCAAATTGGAAGGAGGTTTTCATATGGCTGCCATTATTATGGGATTTATAATGTGGACGTTATTTGGATGTGTTATGGTCGGATTGGGAATTGGTGCTTTTTTTTCAAAGAAACCCGTTGCTTTTTGGGCGAACATTAAAGTCTTTCAAGTCAATGACATAAGAAGATATAATCAAGCAACAGGGAAACTTTTTATTGTTTATGGGATTATTTTTATCGTATTTGGATTGCCATTACTCAGTGAGCAGAATTCACCTTATATTTTATTATCTGTTTTGGGTGTAATGATAGAAACAATCGTCCTAATGGCAATTTATAATTTGTATATAACAAAGAAATATGAAAAGAAATAATTTTCACTCTTTTGCCTGTTACTTATCAGTACACATAATTACATTATAACGATTACAGTAAATCTATTTCTACTTATTTCTGTTTTCTACAACAAATCATCAAATACTATGAAAAATGAGCGATTTGGATTTAAAGATTAAAGTGGCACAAAATATATTTATGTATATAACCTACTACCTTATACATCTATATATTTTGTACCACCTTGAATCGCTTTATTTCTTATAGCAGACATACTAATAAACAATTTTATTTCAGTACAACCAACTCTTCTATTATTAATATCCCAATTTTTCATTAATTAAAATAATCTCTGTCTCCTGTCCTTTGGTCGGTGCTTCCATAATCTGAATGGTATTACAAATTCGTTGTGGACTATTGCAGTCATAGCATCGATCACCGGCTGCGGCACACGGGGTTTTCAATCCCATTCTCTGTGCATTCTTCGGAGATGCAATATTTCTGGCTCGCCACATCGCCCGCTCAAAAGTTTCTTCTATTTTATTGACACCAATAACCAAATATACTTTCTCATGCCCATACACAGTAGATGCAATTCGATTTCCTGTATTATCAATATTAATCATCTGTCCACTTTGTGTCATCGCATTAACTGAAGAAATATAAACTTGCGTATCTGCCGCCTTGCGAAGTACTTCCATTCTTCCATAATCTGCCACCTGCTGCGGTGCATTGTGCCACCATACTGTATTATGTTCTGACAATGTATCAAAAAGTCCCATCTCCTTTACGGTTACAGAACCGCCGATTCCAACTGTCGTATCATCAATCTGTTCATTTAAATAGGCAGATGCTTCTTTTGCTGTCTCAAACACCGTTACATGGAAACGTCTTTGTTCCAAATTCTTTTTTACCTGTATCAAATCCATACACATATTGCTTCCTCCTCGTGCAATTTCACTTTTTATACTTCTTATGACATCATTTTCAATTTTTTTGCTTTTTTATGGAAATATCTCATTGTACAACATCTATATTGTTGCTTCTTACTGATATTATTTTTTCGTCTCAATAATAATGTTAAAATGACACACCCTAAAATACTATGCACATTTCTGTTCAATAATAATCCAATAACAATTATTTTATTGCAAAATAACATATATTAAGACTATATTTCATTGTATATTTTTATTTTCACCAAATATTTGTTTTATAATTTCCAGATTATTATTTATTCTTCTCCTGCAAGAATCGCCTTCCAACGCTTTGAGAATAAATAGTATCCAAACATGCAAATCATTCCAAACACAAAACTAATCGGATAACATAACATAATCCAGGTTCCATCAATATATTTCATAATCAAGTACGCACTTGGAATTCGCACAACCCACAACATTACGATACTGACAATTGTTGCATAGCGCATCTGACCAACACCATTTGCTATATTAATAATACCATTAAAGATTGCATAACACCACTGGGATAATAAAATTGCCGCCACATATCTGGATGCATAGTCTAATACCTGTGTATCTTGTGAAAATAGACCTAATATTGGTCTGTGAATTGTCAAAAATAACAATCCAAAACAAAGTGTAACTGCCCCGGAAACAAATGGAATTCGAAGGTAGCCTTGCTTCAAACGATCAATACGCTTCGCACCATAATTCTGTCCTGAAAATGTTGTTGCTGCAGAGGATAATGCCGTAATAGCTACATTTGCAATACCGGTAATTCGTCCTGCCACTGATGCACCTGCCATAAATACAGAACCTTGTGCATTTACCATCGTCTGCAATACCATATGTCCAAATGAATAGAGCGAATGATTCAAACCAATTGGCAATCCAAGCATTAGAATATTTTTCATCTCTTCACCAACATATTTTCTTGGAAGAAACGTAAACTGTAATTCTGGAAATCTCTTTTTAATATAGAAGATACTTACAATCCATGATAAATACATTGCTACAATCGTTGCAATTCCTGCTCCCTGAATATCCATATGAAAAGTTGCCACAAATAAAATATCCAATATAATATTTGTCACACAAGAAACTACTAAGAACCATAATGAAGCCTTACTATCTCCCATACCACGTAAGATTCCCGAATTCATATTATAGCCTATATTTCCAAGTGTTCCTAAAAAGACAATTCTTGTATAGATTAACGCACCATTCCAGGTATCCTCTGGTACTCCCATCAATTTCAACAAATATGGTGCCAAAAAATAACCTGCAATGCTTAATAAAACACCACACACATAAACAAAACAAATAGATGTGCTGCATACATTTCGCATTTTTTCGGTCGCTTTGGCTCCAATATATTGGGATATCAGAATCGACACACCTACACCAATTCCCATAAATATACATAAAAGCACCTCTACCGGCTGCGCACTTGTTCCAATTGCCGCAAGTGAAGTATCACCACAATATTTACCGACAATGAGTGTATCAACGGTTGTATACAACTGCTGCAAAACATTTCCTAAAATAATAGGAATTGCAAACAAAAACACATTTCTCATAATCGGTCCTGTTGTCATATCAATTTTCTTTCGTTCTTTGCTCATATACCCTTGTCCTTTTTCTATTTTATCGTTATACTTATCATATGACATAATAGAATATATTTCTTATCATTATTCGATATAGAAATAAGTATTTTTTATACTTTCATGACATATTACTCATATTATTTGTAAAAAGGAGGGTTCCCATGCCAACACCCATTCCCGAAGGTCAATCCATTCAAATAACTCATAAGAAATTAGAAGCAAACTATGAAATGCCTTCTTTACAGGCTTCCCAGGATCATTATTCTATTTCTTATATGCTCAGTGGAGACCGAAAAATCATCACACCAAAGATGAGTTTTTTCTTGCATGCCGGTTATGTAGGTGCAATGGCTCCTTATATTTATCATCGTACACTACCGGAATCGAACCAAATTTACGAATCTATTCTGATTAAATTCCGCCCTGAATTTGTGAAACCTTTAACAGATAAATTTGGTACGCAGATTCTTGACCGAATCTATGAACAACACGCTAATTCCTTCACACTTGAAAACCAACTTCACATCCAGCATGCATTTGAGGAAATACTGCATATTTATCAGGAGGATTCCATTTATTCTGAATTTCAATTACAAATGCTCTTATGTGAACTGTTACTTCTTATCTATACGAAGCGTGAAAAACAAGAACAATCCGATGCACATGCAACGGAACTTTCTACACAAATCACAGAAGCAATTTATTATCTGGAACGCAATTATACAAAAGATATTTCCATTACAGATGTTGCCAAGGCTTCCGGATATTCTACTGCTTATTTTTCAAGACTATTTCTAAAACAAGTGGGACAATCTTATACAGATTATTTAATCGCAATCCGCATCCGCCATGTTCAAGATTTATTGTTAAATTCAAACCGTTCTATCACTGATATTGCCTTAGAAACCGGTTTTAAATATCCTGGTAATATGACAAAATGTTTTAAAAAAATTACAGGATTGACTCCGATGGAATTTCGGAAGAAGAATGTGTAAAGCTGTTCTCCAAATCTGCCATTATTCATGCTCCCTTTCTTCTGATAAATTCACTCCACATGCACCACAATATTTCATTTCTACCGATGTTTTTGCCCCACATTTCGGGCAAATCACTACTGTTTTTTGTCGCTCATTTTCAAATGTTTGAATTGCCTCTTTCGCCTCTTTGATAGCCGCATATCGCTCCATAATTTCAGGGCTCATACTTTCTCCTGCCTCCAGCTTAAGAAGAGTCAAATTGCCAATCTCTCGGGTTAATAACTTGATTCTTTTCTGCTGCTCTGTAATCTTTCCATCTACTTTGCAATTATGAACTCCATTCTTCATACTTTTTGCAAAACTACTCATTCCTGCATTCATTTTTCCTGCAATGTCCATCGCATTTACCTCCTTGAATTTGATAAGCCAATCATACAGTCTCATTGTTTGTAAAATATTTAAGAATCGTTTGAGATTTATTAATTCCAAAATTCAAAAATGGCAGACCCCACATATGAATATGTGAAAGATCTGCCAAATTCTAATATTTGTTTCTGATATTTCCAGCTACCTATTTTTAACCCTTGCTTTGACCGTATAATTCGCTATCTCCACCTTAATTACAGCAACAGCCTGAACCATCTGCTCTGTAAATTCAAATGCCATTCCTGTCTGATTTATCATCAGCATATTAAGTGCATGTTTTTTATTCTCTATATCTTCAATGATTGATGCGTTGCCTTGTCCAATGAAAGATGAATAAAATGAACCATACTGGCAGGCAATATCTCCTGCCGGATCAAGTTCTACATCTGTTTCCAACTCAATACATACATTTTGATTTTTTAGAATCAGATCAATCTTATGCCCTACTTTTGCTCCATGTATATAAAATGTAAAGCAGTCTGCTTCTGCATCATATTCATAACCATAATGTAATGGCACAATATATGGAAAATCGTCGTCTAACAATCCTAAATGCAATATTTTAGCATCATCCACTACTTTCTTTATCTGTTCTAAATCAGTTACTGATCTGTCTTTTCTTCTTATATTTTTGTTCATGCTCTGTTACCTAAGTCTCTGCCCTTTCTTACACAGTTCATAAATTTCTTCGTATTTCTGATCAATGATTGGATTGATCCTTTCGGTTTCATCTTTTACTGATTTTTTATAGAAGAAATATGGCATAATCCAACCGACAAACCCGGGAATTGCACACAGAAACATAATCAGATAATTCGGATTTTCTCCGATTACCGCAAATGTACCAAGTCCAAGAAATACGGTTCCCACAATCCCAATTAGAATTGCAAGGATAGTTCCTTTCGTGGTCTTTGCACTCTCCAATCGCTCGATTTCATTTACACATGCTTCGAAGTTTCTTTGTAATCGGGTAAGCTCTACTTTATTATTGATATGGCGGTCTCTCCGTAAGTTTAATTTTTCTCTTGAAGGTATCTTTGCATGTGCAGCCTGCTGTTCCTGCCTGATTTTTGTCTGTTCTGTGACTTCCCAGCCGAAGCTCTCGTACCCATCCATTAGGATACCGATCATAGAGCTGTCACCAACAATCTCTTTATATTCATATCCGATAAATTCTTTGTTATTACTCATTTTTATTCTCCACTACAGGCAGTGTCACATAAAAGGTACTGCCCCTTCCATATTCACTTTGAACATCTAATGTTCCACCCATCAGTTCTGTCACTCGATAAGCGAGTGCAAGTCCAAGACCATTTCCCTCCGTCGCATGAGAAGTGTCTCCCTGATAGAACTTATCAAAAATACGAGACCTCGTTTCCTCTGTCATCCCGATTCCATGATCGGTAAAGGCAACTTTAACAGCATCCTTCTCTAACTGACAGTGTATCTCCAATAGTCCTCCCAGATTTGAAAATTTAATCGCATTGGAAATCAGATTATTCCATACCAATTCCATCAAACCTTTGTCTGCTTTTACAAAAATTCGCTCGTCCAACTCTGCATCCAGCTCAATTTCTTTCTGATCCAAAAGCGATTCCGCTGCAAAGACACAATCACAGATCTGCTCGCAGACATCATAGGTTTCCGGTTCCGGCTGGATTCTCTGATTCTCAAGTTTATTTAATTTCAAGATATTGCTAATCAGATTATTTAACCGGGTAGCAGCATCTTCTATCGTTTTTACATACTCCAAACGTTCTTCGTCTGTAAGATTTTCTTTTTTCAGCAGTGTTGAATAATTTTTAATCACAGCAATCGGTGTCTTCATCTCGTGAGATACATTAGAGATAAAATCCGACTTTAATGTTTCAATACTGCCCAACTCCTCTACCATCTTATTAAAATCCAAAATCATATAATCCAGATAATCCAGCTTATCCGCAGTATGAATGGTTGGTAGATAGATAGAGAAATCACCCTTTGCCACCTTTTTTGTTGCTTTTGCAAACTCCACCATAGGATCTTCGTAGGTCTGACGCATTTTTCTTCTGGTAAAAAGTGTCAGTCCTGCGGCAACAAGTCCCCAATAAACGAGAGGAACCATTGTTTGAATCCCAGGATGCAAATGGTTATACTCCGTGATCCAGATGATAAGCCCCGTATGTATACCAGACATTAATAACAGTACAATCCAATACACACCATACAGGGAAAGCGGAAAACGATCCTGTCTTTTCTTCTTTTTCCTTTTT
>DGTC01000048.1 GCA_002394205.1 Lachnospira sp. UBA4346
AGATAGAGCAAGAGAAATTACAAGATGTTTCTGTGATGATGAATTCACAGGATTTGATAGAGGTGCAAGAAAGCAGGTACATTATGTATGCTTTACAGATTATGATGTAACAATTGGCAATAAGGAAGTTGCATTTAAGAAGGAAAAGATTACAAATACATTTGGTGAATTCCTTGCAGCACATAATATGACACAGGCTAGAATTGCAGAAACAGAGAAGTATGCACATGTTACATTTTTCTTCAATGGTGGTGTAGAAGAGCCAAATCAGGGAGAAGAACGTATTCTTGTTAAATCACCTAAAGTTGCAACATATGATCTTCAGCCAGAGATGAGTGCCAATGAAGTATGTGATAAATTAGTAGATGCTATTCGTTCTGATAAGTATGATGTAATTATTACAAACTTTGCAAATCCTGATATGGTTGGACATACAGGTGTTGAAAATGCTGTTGTAAAGGCAATTGAGACAGTAGATGCGTGCGTTGGAAGAGCAGTTGAGGCAATCAAGGAAGTTGATGGAGCAATGTTTATCTGTGCTGACCACGGTAATGCAGAACAGCTTGTTGACTATACAACAAATGAACCGTTTACGGCACATACAACAAATCCGGTTCCATTTATTCTTGTAAACTATGATTCAGATTATACATTAAAGGAAAATGGTCGTCTTTGTGATATCGTTCCTACATTAATCGAAGTTATGGGAATGGAGAAGCCTGCTGAAATGACAGGTGAGTCATTATTAGTTAGAAAGTAATCTGATGAGCAAAATGCAGTTGCAACACTGTAATTTGTAATAAAATTCGCAAGTTATTTTTAATAAATAAGAAATAACTTGCGAAAATGACCAGTTTATGATAAGCTAAAAATATTGTATTAAGTTACATACAAATAGGAGGTGTAGGAATGTCTGCTGCAGATATAATCAGAATTATATTGATGGTTGTTTTCGTCATTGTATGCGTAATCTTAACGGTTATCGTACTTATGCAGGAAAGCAAGCAGAGTGGATTATCAGGAGCAATCAGCGGTGCTGCTGATACATACTGGGGTAAGAACAAAGGCCGTTCTATCGAAGGTAAACTTGAAATGTTTACTAAGATTTTAGGAGCTGCTTTAATCATACTTGCATTAATATTGAATCTTAATTTCTAAGCATCAAATGTTGGGTTTGTATGCATAGAATTGTAACGCCCTTGAGAGACTATTTCTTGAGGGCGTTTTCGTATCTGTGAGGAAAAGTGAAGTGGACATTACGTATTTGTTTTGTTGCGTATATTTTGATGAAATAAACGAATCATATAGGCTTCTATGGTGTGTAAGAAGTGTTTTTTTGGTTTGTAAGGTAATACTTGGATATAGATGATAGGAATTACAGGAGAAAGTAAAATGGATAGAGAATCATTAGAAAAGAGAAAAAAAGTGATTGCAGATTTAATTCTGCATAATGAGTTTTATGTACCAATGAAGACCAAAGAAATGGCAATTCTTTTAAATATACCAAAGAGCCAGCGTAGTGAATTACAGGAAGTGTTGGATTCCCTGCTTCATGATGGGACAATTGGTGTAACAAAAAAAGGAAAGTACTGCAAGCCGGAGACAACCGCACTTGTTGGTGTATTTGAAAGTACCAAAAGAGGCTTTGGGTTTGTTACGGTTGAGGGCAGAGAAGACGATATTTTTATCAAAGAAGCTGATTGCAATGGTGCATTTCATATGGATAAGGTTCGCGTAGCAATTACAGAAGAAAAGAAAGGCAGTCGTCGATGTGAAGGTAAGATTATTGGGATTTTGGAACATCAGATTAAAGAAATTGTCGGTACATTCCAAAAGAGCAAGACGTACGGTTTTGTTATTTCGGATAATCCGAAGATTGGATATGATATTTTTGTTCCAAAAGAACGTTGCAGTGGTGCAGTAAGTGGACATAAAGTTGTTGTGAAGATTGTGAATTATGGCAGTCATGGTAAGAATCCGGAAGGTGTTGTAAAAGAAATTATTGGACATATTAATGATCCGGGTACTGATATTATGTCAATTATTAAGGCTTATGAACTTCCTGTAGAATTTCCGACAAATGTAATGGATTATTTGAAAAATATTCCGGATACTGTTGATGAAAAAGATAAAGCAGGTCGTGTAGATTTACGTGCATTAAATACCGTTACGATTGATGGGGAAGATGCAAAAGATTTAGATGATGCCATTACGATTTCTAAAGAAGGGGATATGTATCATTTGGGGGTGCACATAGCAGATGTCAGCCATTATGTTACTGAGAAAAGTGTGCTTGATAAAGAGGCATATAAACGCGGTACAAGTGTGTATCTTGTGGATCGTGTCATTCCAATGCTTCCGCATCAGCTATCCAATGGAATCTGCTCACTGAATGAAGGCTGTGATCGTTTGACACTGAGCTGTTTGATGGACATTGACAGCAAAGGAAATGTTGTAGGGCATCGAATTTGTGAATCTGTTATATGTGTCACAAGAAGAATGAGTTATACAAGTGTCAAAAAGATTTTGATAGATGAAGATGCGGCGGAAATTGAAAAGTATCAGGAATTGGTTCCGGATTTTCATTTGATGCAGGAACTTGCGGATATTTTGCGTAAGAAACGTTTTAAACGTGGTTCAATTGATTTTGATTTTCCAGAAACAAAGATTACACTTGATGAACAGGGAAAGCCAATTGATATTCAGCCGTATGAACGTAATACGGCAACGAAGATTATTGAAGACTTTATGTTAATTGCAAATGAAACGGTTGCTGAGGATATGTTCTGGCAGGAATTACCATTTCTTTACAGAAGTCATGAGAATCCAGATCCGGAAAAGATTCAGAAACTTGCTACATTTATTAATAATTTTGGTTACAATATTAAACATGGAGATGAAGAAATCCATCCGAAGGAATTGCAGAAATTATTAGCAAAGATTGAAGGAACACAGGAAGATATGATGATTAGCAGACTGACGCTTCGCTCCCTTAAACGTGCTAGATATACAACAGACTGTGTTGGACATTTTGGTCTGGCTGCAAAATATTATTGTCATTTTACATCCCCAATTCGCAGATATCCGGATTTGCAGATTCATCGGATTATCAAAGAAAATTTACATGGTGGATTAAAGGAAAAACGTCGTCAGCATTATGAACAGATTCTTCCGGATGTGGCGACACATACGAGTACGACAGAACGACGTGCAGACGATGCAGAACGTGATACGGATAAGCAGAAGATGGTGGAATATATGTCTGATCACATTGGAGCGGTGTATGAAGGTGTTATTTCAAGTATTACAAGCTGGGGTATTTATGTGGAACTTCCAAATACGATTGAAGGAATGATTTCTGCTGCAAATTTGACAGATGGATTTTATGTATATGATGAAAATCATTATGAATTAGTCAATGAAACAACCAATCGTACATTCCGTTTAGGAGAAAAGATTCGCGTACAGGTGGCAGGTACGGATAAAATATTGCGAACCATTGATTTTGTATTGCCGGAAGATTAATTGACGATTAGAAGCGTTTTTGTTTATTTAGAAAAAATGTATAAAGGGGATTTTGTATGATAATAAAGATATGCAGGATTCCCTATAAAATTTAAAGAGGAAGGGTATTTTTATGGCGAAAGGAAAAGAAGCAGGAAATCGTCTGATTGCAAATAATAAAAAGGCGTATTTTGATTACTTTATAGAAGAAAAGTTTGAAGCAGGACTGGTGCTTCATGGAACAGAAGTAAAATCGTTACGACTTGGAAAATGTTCAATTAAAGAAGCGTATGTTCAGATTTTAAACGGAGAAATATATATTAATAATATGAATATTACACCTTATGAAAAAGGGAATATTTTTAATAAAGATCCGCTTCGTCCAAAGAAGTTGTTATTGCATCAATACGAGATTAATAAATTAGCAGGGGAAATCAGTCAGCAGGGTTATACGATTGTACCGTTACAGGTTTATTTAAAAAATGGTCGTGTGAAGATTGAAATTGGTCTTGCACGTGGTAAGAAGAATTATGATAAGAGAGAATCCATCGCAAAAAAAGATCAAAAAAGAGAGGCACAAAAGGAATTTAAATTGCGAAATTTATAAAACTTTGATTGTATATTGACATGCTGATTACATGTAAAAATTATTGAAAATAAGCGTGGTATCAATCTGATGTCTAAGATAACAGATGAATTTAAAGAAATAATAAGTGTGATTTGATATAACAAAAAGTTATGGCAGAGATAAAAATTAGATATTATACAAGACAAGCGTTCCATGATATTCTATATTCACGAAGCACATCAACAGCAAATACAGGGGATAATTGTTGTGTTTCAATAATAAGAGTGTGCACATTTTATTTAGGAAAATAAAAGATTAAGCGTTGAATGATAGAAAGAGAGGAACCGTTATGAGTATACAGACACCATTTCGTTTTGACCACGTGGGAAGTTTTTTAAGACCGGATTATTTAAAACAGGCAAGAGTTGATTATGAAGCCGGAAAAATCACAAAAGAAGAATTAACGCAGATTGAGAATCGCGCGATTACAGAGCTGGTTGCCAAAGAAAAAGAAGTAGGAATTCATGCCATTACAGATGGCGAATTTCGCAGAGCAACATGGCACTTGGATTTTATGTGGGGCTTTGATGGAGTAGGCCATCACAAGACGGAGCAGGGGCTTCCATTTCATGGTGAAGCAGCAATGATTGATGATACATATTTGACTGGCAAAGTTTCGCTGGCAAATGAACATCCATTTATAGAGCATTTTAAGTTCTTAAAGCAGTTTGAAGATGAAAATACAATTGCCAAACTGACGATTCCGGCGCCGGCACAGTTTTTAGAACAGATGATTATGCCATTTGCATGGGAACACTCAAAGCAATTTTATGATACACAGGAAGAACTTGCACAGGACATAGCAAATGGATATCGTAAGTTTATTCAGGATGTATATGCTGTAGGTTGTAGAAATCTTCAGTTTGATGATTGTTCCTGGGGAATGTTGGTTGATCCGAGAGCTTGTGAAATTTTTGGCACAGATGAAGACGGTTTAGAAAAGATAAAAGAGCAGCTGCTTGCGATTAATAATGCGGCAATAGAAGGCAAGCCAGAAGATTTGGTTATCAACACGCATGTATGTCGTGGAAATTTCCATTCTACATATGCAAGCAGTGGTGCTTATGATTCTGTTGCACAGACACTTTTTGCAAAAGAAGATGTAAATGCATTTTATTTGGAATATGATGACGAACGTTCTGGCGGATTTGAACCGTTACAGGCAGTCCCGGAGGAAAAAGGCGTTGTATTGGGACTTATTACAACGAAGTCTCCAAAACTTGAAGATAAAAAGCAGATTATTGATAGAATTAAAAAGGCAAGTAAGTATGTTCCGTTAAATAGATTATACTTAAGTCCACAGTGTGGCTGTGCTTCCTGTGAAATTGGAAACAAACTGACGGAGGAAGAACAGTGGAATAAATTACGTCTTGTAAAAGAAATTGCCGACGAAGTGTGGGCATAGTCTTGCAAAAAGTCTCGAAGTTGCATATAATAGAGTTCGTTTGTTACCTATGTATACAATGGAGGAACAGTTCGATGAACACATGCGTGAAAATAAATAAAAGATTTTTTGTATACACTGGGCTGTTATTGCTGTCCAGTGTATTGCTGTTATTATTATTTAATGGAGATTCACCCTTATATTTTATGAATTTGGCACCGGATAATACGGTCTATAAAGCGGTTGCTAAACGAATGTTAAAAGGAGATATTTTATACAAGGATATCTATGAACATAAAGGGTTATATTTATATTTTTATTATATTGTAAAAGAATTAATTCCGGCATTTGCTGTTGAGGTTGTACTGGATTTTGTATTTATCTTTTTGGCATATCAGTCACTGCATTTGTTTTTTAATGAATGGATTTCATTTTTATGTGTGTTATTGGTTCAAGTTATTGATAAAGGAACCGGGTATTTGTATCATTTCGGCGGACAGTCAGAGACATTAGGAAAGTTCCTGATTATGTATATAATTTATATGGTTCTAAAGAATTATCGTCGATTTGCAGAAGAACTGATTGAGCCGAAGATTTGTTTTAAAATTGGAATCCTTACAGCGGTTCTTTTTTTTATAAAATATACGATGACTGTATTTGTATTGGCATTTGCTTTGACAGTTGCCATTTGTTGTGTAAAAAGACATCAGTTTCGTAAATTGCTGCATTATATAGGAATGTTTCTTACAGGATTTTTGGCGGGTGCGATACCGGCACTTATATATTTTGGCATAACAGGTGCATTTGAAGAATTTGCAAGAATATATTTGTATGATGTTAGTTTTCAATACGAGCCTACGGATATGAATATGTGGCCGATTGTTATTGTGATATTATTTAGTTTATTTATTACATTATCGCTCAAAAGAAATATTATTGTAATTGATATGTTGTTTGTTTCATGCGCAGCGGCACTTGTGTTTACTACGGTTGCAACAAGAGTTTATTATTTTGGGGTGTATCCGTCTTTTCTTGTGTTATTATTTGTTGGTGGAGAACGGATTATTCAATTTGTAGAAGCATATTTTATGGAGCATCGTGCATATATTCGTGCCATTGCGGGAATGGTATATATTAGTGTGTTGGTTGCCTGGCCAATTGCATTTCATGCAAAAATGGATTTTATGACATTGCCGGGATTCCAGAACGTAGAAGAAGGATGTGATGGAAGTCTTTATGATGTAGTAGAACGTATTAATGAGAGCGATGATAAGAGCTTTCTTTCCAGAACAGATAATTGTATTGTTTATTTACAGACAGGACAATTGCCTGATACAAAGTATTTTATCAATTATAATATGGTGTTGGAACAGCATTTTTCAGCATACGCACGCGCCTGTTATAAAGAAGCGAATAACTATGTTAATGATGCATTTAACACATATATCGATGAAGGCTCGCACAAATTTGTTTTGCAATATGCCTGTAATTATATTAATATGAAATTATATAAGAAGGTCGGAACATATTGCAGTAACAGTAATTATGGAAAAAAAGAAATTTGGATTCTGTATGAACGCAGAGATTCATAATCATGAAAACACTTTAGATAACTTTCTTCTAATATGTATTCCAATTCATTGCAAGGGGGATATACGAAGGCTAATCTAAAGTGTTTTATTTTTTGGAGTTTGCTTATAAAATTGAGAATTTGTTGCCAATGGATGTTTGACAGCATCTTTTGATACCCGAATCGTATAAGATAAATATATTGTATAATAATTACAAAACAAGTGGAAAATTCAATTATAAAATAAATATAAAATGATAAAAATGTTGTAGATACAACAGAAATGTTGTTGAGAATCAAATATACTCTTATCATACCAACGAGGTAAATGCAATCGGATTAAGTCCGGTTTTGCAAAATAAAGTTACTATTGTGAAGTGAAAAAGGGAGGGCATCCCGGAAAGAGGTATCTATGGATAAGAAGATGTTTTGTTTTCAGTGTGAGCAGACTGCTGGTTGTACAGGATGTACAGGCGGAGCAGGTGTTTGCGGAAAGAGTGCGAACACAGCAAAGTTACAGGATGAATTAACAGGCGCATTAATCGGTCTTGCAAAGGCTTGTGGAAATAATGAAAAGACAGCTGATACAGACCGCATCATTATTGAAGGGTTATTTACAACGATTACAAACGTAAACTTCAATGATGAAACATTAACAGATATGATAGCAA
The DNA here is from genome assembly GCA_002394205.1 of Lachnospira sp. UBA4346. Taxonomy (GTDB): domain Bacteria; phylum Bacillota; class Clostridia; order Lachnospirales; family Lachnospiraceae; genus Lachnospira. Next base: position 7,758 of record DGTC01000048.1, read on the forward strand.
GCGTTCGTGCAGAAAAAGAAAAAATCGTTCCTGGTTGTGCAGTATGCGACAGCAGATGCGGTAATACAGATGAATATGATATGAATCAACTGTGGGATGCAAATGAAGATATTCGTTCGTTGAAGTCTTTGATTCTTTTCGGTATTCGTGGAATGGCAGCATATGCATATCATGCAATGGTATTAGGTTATGCAGATGATTCTGTGAATACATTCTTCTACAAGGCATTATCTGTAATCAGCTATGATCTCGGTATGGAAGATTTGCTGCCGGTTGTATTAGAAGTTGGAGAAGTGAACTTAAAGTGCATGGAATTGCTTGACCGTGCAAATACAACGAGCTACGGAACTCCGGTACCTACAAAGGTTTCTTTAAGTGTTGAAAAAGGACCGTTTATTGTTGTAACAGGTCATGACTTAAAGGATTTAGAGTTGTTATTAGAGCAGACAAAGGATAAGGGCATTAACATCTATACACATGGAGAAATGCTTCCGGCACATGCTTATCCGGAATTAAAGAAGTATTCTCATTTGAAGGGGAACTTCGGTACAGCATGGCAGAATCAGCAGAAGGAATTTGATAATATGCCTGGTGCGGTATTATTTACAACAAACTGCTTGATGCCAGTGAAGCCAAGTTATGCAGATCGTGTATTTACAACAGAAGTTGTGTCTTATCCGGAGATGATTCATATCGGAGAAGATAAAGATTTCACACCGGTTATTGAAAAGGCTTTGGAACTTGGCGGATATGATGAAGACCAGCACAGAACAGGTATCAATGGCGGCGAGTATGTAATGACAGGTTTTGGTCATGGTACGGTTCTTGGTGTTGCAGACAAGGTAATTGATGCAGTAAAGAACGGAGACATTAGTCATTTCTTCTTGGTTGGCGGTTGTGATGGAGCAAGACCGGGCAGAAATTATTACACAGAATTCGTAAAACAGACACCAAAGGATTCTATTATCTTAACACTTGCTTGTGGTAAGTATCGTTTCAATGATTTAGATTTAGGTGACATCGGTGGACTTCCAAGAATTATGGATATGGGTCAGTGTAATGATGCATATAGTGCGATTCAGGTAGCACTTGCACTTGCAAAGGCATTTGACTGCGGCGTGAATGATTTACCACTTTCTATGGTGCTTTCATGGTATGAGCAGAAGGCTGTATGTATCTTACTTACATTATTACACTTAGGAATTAAGGATATTCGCTTAGGTCCAACACTTCCAGCATTTATTTCACCAAATGTATTAAATGTACTTGTGGAGAATTATAACATTGCACCAACAACAACTCCGGAAGAAGATTTGGCACAGATTTTGGGGAAGTAATTAGAGTGACCAGATCATAAAATAATTAGATATGTTATTGTTATGGCATCGGAGAATTTGTCAGGGTAAAAATCAACCCGGATAAATTTCTTCGGTGCTTTTTGTATAACCGAATTTTAATATAAAATGTATTAATTGTATATGATTTTCATGTCTTTTATAGTTGGAATCCTACGGAAATACCGCTGTAGTGACTGATAAATATTTTTTATAACAAAACCATTTAAAATATATATAGTATCTGTACTTTTTTCAGAAAATGATGTACTATATTGTGTATATGAGTTTTCCTGAATATACAAAACAATGTGATAAACTATAAAAGAGGGAAGGATATAAATATGAATCGAAAATCAATATTGGATAACAAATATTATCTTTATTTGACAGAATTCTTTTCGGGAATGGCTGTTATGGCAGTGGAATTAGGTGCGAGCAGGCTGCTTGCACCGTATTTTTCATCATCGCAGATTGTCTGGACGATTATTATTGGAACAATTATGATTGCAATGGCATTGGGAAATGTCTGGGGCGGACGAAGTGCGGATAAAGATCCGAATCCGGATAAACTGTATCGCAGAATGATAATTGCATCCATTTGGATTGCGGCGATTCCAGTCGTGGGGAAATATATTATTGTTGGGATTTCAGGGTTGCTGGTGTTGACGATTAGTCATTCATTTCTGGTAATAGCGGCATTTCTTGCCTGTATGATTATTTTTGTATTTCCTCTGTTTTTATTGGGAACAGTAACACCTTCATTGGTAAAATATACCGTGCGCAGTTTGGAAGACAGCGGTAAGACGGTAGGAACACTTGGTGCATCTAATACAATCGGAAGTATTATTGGAACATTTTTGCCCACATTTGTAACGATTCCTGCGGTTGGAACCTCGGTTACATTTTTAATTTTCTCTGCGATTTTATTGCTGCTTGGTATCGTTTATTTCATATCAGAACGCAGACGGATTCGTTTGTGTATTATTTCGGTGATTTTATTTATAATATGCTCCATTTTAGGACATTCCGGTAATTTTGCCTTCTGGGAAAATGATTTGACGTACGAGGGAGAATCTGTATACAACTATTTGCAGGTGAAAGAGACCCCGGAAAGCGTTATTTTATCGACAAATGTGTTATTTGGCGTGCAGTCTGTAACACAAAAAGATCGAAGTCTTACAGGAATGTATTATGATTATGCAATGGCGGGATTGCAGATGGCAGGGTTATCGCAGTCGGATGCTGGAGATGTATTGGTGCTTGGAATGGGAACCGGAACATTTGCGAGGCAATCGAAACAATATTATCCTAACTTGAATATTACAGGTGTAGAGATTGATAAAAAAATAACAACACTGGCAAATCAATATTTTGATACGCAAGATGATGCGACAACATATGAATACGATGGCAGAGCATTTTTGCAAGTGAATTCTGAAAAATACGATGTTATCTTAGTCGATGCGTATCAGGATATTACAATTCCATTTCAGATGTCTTCTGTAGAATTTTTTCGATTGGTTCGTGCTCACTTAAAAGATAACGGCGTCATGATTGTGAATATGAATATGCATACAGATGCACAGGGAAATATCAACGAATATTTATCAGATACAATTGCAACGGTATTTCCATATGTATCTACAGTTGATGTGGCAGGTTCAACCAACCGAGAATTGTTTGCAACGACGAATGCAAATGCATTTACAGATTTTTTACAGGCGAAGATACCGGTTATATCATCAAATAATACAAGTGCGCAGGCAGGTTTGCGGATGTTGTATGCGGATATTCGGAATCGTTTGATTTCATATGAGAAAGGGAATTATATTCTTACGGACGATAAGGCACCGGTAGAATTATTGGGCATGCGTGTGATTGATGCGTTGATTCAAGACGAATTATCTTATTATAAAAATGTATTTCGTACAGAAGGACTGAAAGGAGTGTTGTCACAGTGAACGCTCAGTTGCTGTCTGAATTAAAGAAAATAACACCGGAAGAGCAGAAAATCCTAGACGGCTCTAAAAATATTGATGAGAAGATCTATACAAAGGAAAAAACATCTTCCGATATGGCAACAGTCATTGATGCAAAACGATTATTAGAAGCCGGAAAACTGATTCAGATTCGTACGCATACGCGATTTGTGCATTTCCCGAAGCATACTCACAATTATATTGAAGTGATTTATATGTGTTCGGGCAGTACACATCACATTATTAATGGAGAAGATGTTGTGCTGCAAGAGGGAGAGCTGTTGTTTTTAAACAAAGAGGCTGTACAGGAGATATATCCTGCAGGAGAAAATGATATTGCAGTTAATTTTATTATTTTGCCTGAATTTTTTTCTTATGCATTGGATATGATTGAAGATGAGAATCTGCTGCATACGTTTTTGATTGAGGCATTGAAAGGAGAAAACAGTCCGGTTAGTTTCTTGCATTTTCAGGTGGCAAATATTTTGCCGATTCAAAATTTAGTAGAAAATCTGATTTGGACGCTGCATAATCGTGTACCCAATAAACGAAGTACAAACCAGATTACAATGGGTCTGTTATTTTTGCAATTGGCAAACCATATGGAATGTCTGATTACCAATGCAGAGAGTCCTGTAGAAAAATTAACAATTGAGATTTTAAGCTATGTAGAAGAACATTACGTGGATGGAACTCTTAGTGATTTGGCAGAACAGTTGCATTATGATTTTTATTGGCTTTCAAAAGAAATAAAGAAACAGACGGGAAAAACCTATACAGAATTAGTGCAGGATAAGCGTCTCAGCCAGTCTGCATATTTGCTGACACATACAGAAATGACAATTGTTGATATTGCAATGACGGTTGGGTATGAAAATATTAGCTATTTTCATCGGATTTTTCAAAAAAAATACGGAGTGACGCCTAGAAAGTACCGAATTTCCTCTTAAAATATACAGCTCCTGAAATTGAAAGGTTGCATTCATTAAAGAATTTGGGTACAATATAGAATGTTGTAAAATTTAGATATGTCTGAATTTATAATGGATATAACGAGTTGAATGGAGATTGACATGGGAATTAATGTAAAGCTGCAGGTGTTTGAAGGTCCGTTGGACTTATTATTACATCTCATTGATAAGAATAAAGTGAATATATATGATATTCCGATTGTTACCATTACAGAGCAGTATTTGGATTATGTCAATCAAATGGATAAAGAGGACTTAAATGTTGTCAGTGAATTCCTGGTTATGGCGGCAACACTTCTTGATATTAAGTCTAAGATGTTACTTCCAAAAGAAGTAAATGAAGAGGGCGAAGAAGAAGATCCGAGAGCAGAACTTGTTGAAAAACTCTTAGAATACAAGTTGTTTAAGCATATGTCATATGAGTTAAAGGACAGACAGATGGATGCTGAAGGTTCTTTTTACAAATTGCCAACAATTCCGAAGGAAGTTGCAGCATATAAGCCGGAAGTGAATTTGCAGGAACTTGTCGGAGATGTAACACTGGTTCGTTTGAATGAGATTTTTGAGGAAGTTCTTCGCAGACAAGAAGAAAAGATTGATCCGATTCGAAGCAAGTTCGGTAAGATTGAACGTGAAGAAGTCAGTATGGCAGAAAAACTCGTTCAGGTGCAGGATTATTTACGAAAGAACAAGCGTTTTTGTTTTCGGGAAATGCTATCAAAGAATTCTTCAAAGGTATCAGTCATTGTAACGTTTCTTGTTATTTTGGAATTGATTAAGACGGGATTTGTTCAAGTTGAACAGGAGCGTTCTGATGCAGATATTGATATTACTGTTGTCAAAGATCCAGAGTTAATTGGAGAACTCGAATTAGAAGAATAGATAAAATGTTCCAATGTTTAAATGTGTAATCTGAGATTGATGATAAAACATCAATGAACAATATAGGAAATAGAAAAGAAGGTATGGCATGAATACAGACAGAATAGAAGCAGCAATCGAAGCAATTCTGTTTACTATGGGAGAATCCGTTCCCTTAGAAAAGATTGCAGCAGCACTTGAAATAGAAGAAGAGGAAGCGCTTGCGGCGATTCACAGATTAATGAAGCATTATGAATCGGAAGAACGGGGAATTCGAATCATTGAGTTGGAAGATTCCTTTCAGATGTGTACGAGCAAAGACTTTTATGAAACACTTATAAAAGTGGCAAAAGCTCCGAAGAAGCAGGTGCTTACGGACGTTTTATTAGAGACACTTTCAATCATTGCATACAAGCAGCCTATTACAAAGATGGAGATTGAAAAGATTCGTGGTGTCAGTAGTGACAGAGCCGTGAGTAAATTGGTTGAGTATGGTCTGTGTAAGGAACTCGGCAGATTAGATGCACCGGGGCGGCCATTGTTATTTGGTACAACAGAAGATTTTTTAAGAACCTTTGGTGTACAGTCGCTTGAAGAATTACCGGTTATCAGTGAAGATTTAGTTGAGCAGTTTAAGGATGAAGCTGAGATGGAGCTAGATGAAGAACTTGAACAGGATGTAGAAGTACAGGTATAAGAAATGCAAGTAATCAATTAACAATACTTTTTCTTATGAGAAATGATTGTGAGATTTATATAGATACGAAAGTGTCGTTTATATCGTTGTTGAGAATAATAGCAAATTTATATATGTCAGATTTTCTTAAATTCCGATAGGATTCTAGGTATATCAGACAGGAAAAGGAGCAGAATATGGAAAGACCAAATGCATGGTTAAAGTATAGTGAAGAAGATAAGAAAAATGTTTTCGATTTTGCAGAAAAGTATCGTCGGTTTATTTCTGATTGTAAGACCGAGCGTGAGTGCGTGAAGGCTGCAGTTGCACTTGCAAAGGAACATGGATATGAAGATTTGGCAGATGTGATTGCTCGTGGTAAGTCATTGAAGGCTGGCGATAAGGTATATGCTGTCAATATGGGAAAGGCAATTGTACTGTTCCATATTGGAGAAGAACCATTAGAAAATGGTATGAATATCTTAGGTGCGCATATTGATTCACCAAGATTAGATTTAAAGCAGAATCCATTGTATGAAGATGCAGGACAAGTGCTTCTTGATACACATTATTATGGAGGAATTAAGGCGTATCAGTGGGTAGCACGCCCAATGGCATTACACGGTGTTGTTGCAAAGAAAGATGGAAGCGTCGTTGATATTTGTATTGGAGAGGAAGATACAGATCCTGTTGTTGGAATCTCTGACCTGTTAATTCATCTTGCAGGAGAACAGATGAATAAGAAAGCAAGCCAAGTAATTGATGCAGAAGATTTGAATATTTTAGTTGGAAGTATTCCGGAAAAAGCAGAAAAGAAAGACACAGAAGAAGCAGGAGATAATGAAAACAGACCTGCTGCTGATGCAGCAAAGAAGTATTTGCTTGCAATCCTAAAGGATAAATATAATATTGAAGAAGAAGATTTTCTTTCTGCTGAGATTGAAGCTGTTCCAGCCGGAGCTGCAAGAGATTTTGGCATTGACCGCAGTATGATTATGGGATATGGTCACGATGACAGAGTATGTGCTTACCCTTCACTGATTGCACAGTTAGAAGTCAGTAATCCAAAACACACAGCAGCATGTATTTTAGTAGATAAGGAAGAAATCGGAAGCGTTGGTGCGACAGGTATGCATTCTCGTTTCTTTGAAAATATGGTTGCAGAAGTCATTGACCGTACAACAACATTTTCAGGGTTGAAATTACGCAGATGCTTTGCAAATTCTAATATGTTATCTTCGGATGTCAGTGCGGCATTTGATCCAAATTATGCAAGTGTTAGTGAAAAGAAGAACAGCGCATATTTTGGACGTGGTATGGTATTTAATAAATACACCGGTGCAAGAGGAAAGAGTGGTTCAAATGACGCTTCTGCAGAATATATGGGTACTCTTCGTAAGGTTATGGACGATTCCAATGTATACTATCAGACAGCAGAATTAGGAAAGGTAAACGCAGGCGGCGGCGGAACAATTGCTTATATTCTTGCAAATTATGGAATGAATGTCATTGATAGTGGTATTGCTGTATTGAATATGCATGCACCGGATGAAATTATCAGCAAGGCAGACCTTTATGAAACATATAAGGGATATGAAGCGTTCTTGAAAAATATGTAATATATACAAAAGTAATTTGTTTATTCATCAAGATATAATATTTTTGTATTATGTATACAAGAAATACGAAATGGAGAAAAAATATGCAATGGAATAAATATTCAATTAAGACAACAACAGAAGCGATTGATTTAATCAGCAGTATGTTAAATGATTTGGGAATTGAAGGAATTGAAATCGAGGATAATGTTCAGCTTACACAGGAAGAAGCAAAAACAATGTTTGTAGATTTTATTCCGGAACTTCCTCCGGATGATGGAACTGCGACGATTAATTTCTATATCGACACAGAAGATGATGATAAGTCAATATTGCCAAAGGTTAAGGAAGAATTAGAAGACCTTCGTATGTTCTGTAATGTAGGTGAAGGCACGATTACAGAATCACAGACAGAAGATAAGGATTGGATTAACAACTGGAAGCAGTATTGGCATACATTTCATATTGGTGATTTGTATATCAAGCCAACATGGGAACCAATTACAGAAGAAATGCAGGGAAAACCGGTATTGAGTATTGATCCGGGTACTGCATTTGGTACAGGCTCCCATGAGACAACAAGAATGGTTATTCGCCAGATTCAGAAATATGTCAAAGGCGGCGAAGAAGTATTAGATGTTGGCTGTGGCAGTGGTATCTTATCCGTTGTTGCATTAAAATATGGTGCAAAGCATGCATTTGGTACAGACTTAGATCCAAATGCAATTATTGCATCACATGAAAACGCAGAGCAAAATGATATTACTCCAGAGCAGTTAGAAGTAATTGAAGGAAATATCATTGATGATTCTGCAACACAGGATGCCTGTGGATATGAGAAATATGATATTGTTTGTGCAAATATTCTAGCCGACGTATTAGAGCCACTTTCTGCGGAGATTACACAGCACATGAAGCATGGTGCTTATTTTATCACATCAGGAATTATTGATACGAAGGAAACAGAAGTGGTTGATTGTTTCAAACAGAATCCGGAGCTTGAAATTGTAGAAGTAAATCACGATGGCGAGTGGGTAAATGTAACTGCCAGAAGAAAATAATTCGTAGAATGGAGAAATGCAATGTATCATTTTTTTGCAGAACATGAAAACATCCATGACACCTATATTGATATTGTCGGTACAGATGTGAATCATATCCGAAATGTATTGCGATTCAAGGTCGGCGATGAACTGTTAATCAGCAGTGGGGATAATGTAGATTACAGTTGCCACATTGATACGATGGAAGAGAATTATATTCGTGCTGTTATTGATGAAACAGATACACGCGGAAAAGAATTGCCTGTTCAGCTTACATTATTTCAAGGCTTGCCAAAGGGTGATAAGATGGAATTTATCATTCAGAAAGCTGTTGAGTTAGGAGCATTTTCGGTTGTTCCGGTTGCTATGCAGCGCAGTGTGGTAAAGCTCGATGCAAAAAAGGCAGTAAATAAGGTAAAGCGTTGGAATTCCATTTCCGAGAGTGCTGCGAAGCAGAGCAAACGTAGTATTATACCACAGGTTGCAGACTGCTGTAGTTTTAAGGAAGCTGTAAATATGGCGGCAGATTATGATTTGTTATTATTGCCCTATGAATGTGCAGATGGAATGGCAAAGACAAAGCAGCTTGTGGAGAGTCTGAAGCCGGGAATGAAGGTTGCAATCTTTATCGGACCGGAAGGCGGATTTGACCAGAAAGAATTAGACTATGCTATCGAACACGGTTGCGAGATTATTACATTAGGTAAGAGAATTCTTCGTACAGAAACGGCAGGAATGATGCTATTATCTGTCCTGATGTATCAGTTAGAGTGTTTAGATATTTAAGATTAAAATGTAATACGCAGTGCCGATTATTCTTTGGTACTGCAACCGTTATAAAATAAAACAGTAAGATACTGCAAGTAATAAGAAAGAATCAGGGAAAATGGAAGTATATTTAGACAATTCTGCGACAACAAAATGTGCAGAAGAAGTAATTGACACTGTTGTAAAAGTGATGCGTACAGATTATGGAAATCCTTCTTCAAAGCATATGAAAGGTGTCGATGCAGAAAATTATATCAAACAGTCAGCAAAAATTATTGCAAAAACGTTAAAATGCCAGGAAAAAGAGATTCTGTTTACATCAGGTGGAACAGAATCAAATAATATGGCAATCATTGGAACAGCAATGGCAAACAAGAGACGTGGCAATCACGTCATCGTATCGTCGGTAGAACATTCTTCCGTAAAAGAGCCATTTAACTATTTGGAAGAACAGGGATTCACAGTAACATATCTTCCGGTAGATGCGCAGGGAGTTGTATCATTAGACGCATTAAAAGAAGCACTTGATGAGGAAACGATTCTTGTTGCAATTATGTATGCCAACAATGAAATCGGAACGCTAGAACCCATCGAAGAGATCGGTAAGATTGTCAAAGCATACAACAAAGATATTGTATATTTTGTCGATGCAATTCAGGCATATGGTAAATTTAAAATTATTCCAAAGAAATTAAATATTGATTTGTTGTCGGTGAGTGGACATAAGATTCATGGACCAAAAGGAACCGGATTTTTGTATATCAAAGAACATACGAAAATCAAACCGATTATTTTCGGTGGCGGACAACAGAAAGGGATGCGTTCCGGTACGGAAAATGTTCCGGGAATTGCAGGACTTGGTGTTGCAGCCGATTTGATTTATAATCACGATTTTGAAGCAAAACAGAAAGTAATGTATGAACTTCGTGAATCTTTTATCAATCGATTGAAGGAACTTCCGGATGTTCAGATTAATGGTATGGGAAATGAACAGTCTGCACCGCATGTTGTAAGTGCCAGTTTTGCAAATGTAAGAGCAGAAGTTCTTTTACATGCATTAGAAGATAGAAATATTTATGTATCATCAGGTTCTGCATGTTCATCAAATAAACCGGGATTAAGTAATACACTTATGGCAATTGGCCTAGATTCAGCACTTTTAGATTCAACGATACGTTTCAGTTTCTGCTTTGAAACGACGAAAGAAGAACTTGATTATACAATAGAAGCGTTGCAGGAATTACTTCCACAGCTTCGTAAATTTACAAGACGTTAAGTGAAATGAACACGTAGAAATAGAAAGGGAAAGAAGATGTACAAAGCATTTTTAATTAAATATGGCGAAATTGGCGTAAAAGGAAAGAACAGATATATATTTGAAGACGCATTGGTAAGACAGATTCGTTATGCCTTAAAGAAGGTTGATGGTCAGTTCAATGTAACAAAGGAAAATGGACGTATCTATGCGACTGCAACAGAAGAATTTGATTATGATGAAGCAGTAGAAGCATTAAAGACAGTATTTGGTATTATTGGAATCTGTCCAGTTGTTCAGATTGAAGATACAGGCTTTGATGACCTTGCAAAAACAGTTATCAATTATGTAGATAATGCATATCCAGATAAGAATTTTTCATTTAAAGTAAATGCCAGACGTGCCAGAAAGAATTTTCCAATGGATTCTATGGAAATCAATGCAGAAATCGGACATTGCTTATTAGAAGCATTTCCAGAAATGCATGTTGATGTACATAAGCCGGATGTTTTATTGCAGATTGAAGTTCGTAATAAGATTAATATCTATTCCGTAGAGATTCCGGGACCAGGTGGTATGCCAATCGGAACAGCAGGCAAAGCAATGCTTCTCTTATCCGGTGGCATTGACAGCCCTGTTGCCGGTTACATGGTGGCCAAAAGAGGTGTTCAGGTCGAAGCAACCTATTTCCATGCACCACCATATACAAGTGAACGTGCAAAGCAGAAGGTTGTTGACCTCGCCAAGCAGGTAGCAAAATATTCCGGTCCAATGACATTAAATGTTGTCAACTTTACAGATATTCAGCTTGCAATTTATGAAAAGTGTCCGCATGACGAATTAACCATTATTATGCGCCGTTATATGATGCGTATTGCTGAACAGCTTGGACAGGAAAGCGGTTGTATGGGACTTGTAACAGGAGAAAGTATCGGTCAAGTTGCAAGCCAGACGATGCAGAGCTTATATTGCACCAACGAAGTATGTACAATGCCTGTATTCCGTCCAGTTATCTGTTTTGATAAGCAGGAAATTATTGATGTATCTGAAAAGATTGGTACATATGAGACATCCATTCTTCCATTTGAAGACTGCTGTACAATTTTCGTTGCCAAACATCCTGTTACGAAGCCGAATTTGAAGATTATTCAGAGAGATGAACATCATTTGGATGACTGCATCGATGCTTTAATGAAGGAAGCACTGGATACAGTAGAGAAGATTCATATCGAAGCAGAATAAAGAGGAGAATTCACAGATGATTTGTTGCTATGTATATGATGGTATGGCAGATTTTGAGATTACATTATTAATGCATCGTTTGAAAAATACAGGAAAGCGACAGTGTGTATATATTTCAGAAGATACGAAACCGATTCAAGCACAGTCTGGTCTTACTTTTGTACCGGATCAGACGATTGCTTCGGTTGATATGTCGGAGATAGAGGCACTTATTATACCGGGTGGTCCAATTAATAACACACAGAATAGCATCTGTAATTTGGTTACTCGGTTGGCAGAAAAAGGAACATTGGTTGCAGCAATCTGTTTTGCACCACAGTTTTTAGGCAGAGCAGGCATATTAAATCAATATACTTATACAACCTCCTGTTCTGAGGATAAAATCAAGCAGTTACAGGTTGAAGACCCTTTTAACCGAGAGCAGTATCGGCATCAGAGAGTTGTAATTGACAGAAATGTCATTACGGCACAAGGTTTTGCTTTTGTGGATTTTGCGATGGCAGTATGTAATTATCTGGGCATCTATGAGGGAAATGAAGAAAGATTTCATCAGGAATTAGAACGGGTGAAGTCGAATGAATTGGTGTAACAGAGTAATTTTCAAATTAATCATACAATAAAAGCCACCTCATACAGCAATTGTAAAAGGTGGCAATTATGTTTGCAATTAAATTTCAATTATGTTCTTAGACAATATATGGAGCTAAGATTGAAAGGATTGTATCGATATTTGCATCTGCATGGATGTTTAAGTCGATTGGTTTAGATAAGTCAAGACTGAAAATACCCATGATAGATTTTGCATCAATGACATATCTTCCTGATACAAGATCAAAATCTTCATCAAACTTTGTGATATCGTTCACAAATGATTTAACCTTGTCTATTGAATTTAATGAAATCTGAACTGTTTTCATTGTAAATACCTCCTAATTATTAAGTCATTCCAATTATTGGGAACACGTTCGTTCCTATATGAATATAATATCTTTTTGTTAAAAATAAGTCAATATAGGAATGGAAACTTTTGCTAAAAGATGAGGTTTGATAAATAGAGCAATGTATCCATCGTTTACACTTTAGAATAAGAATATTCAAATGAATTCATATGATAATGAATTGAAACTGCGATAGAAAATGATTATAAAGAAAAAGAAACGGAGAAAAAGAATGCGAAAAGTTGCAATACATAACCTTGGCTGCAAGGTAAATTCTTACGAGTCAGAGTCTATGGAGCAAATGCTCGTACAGGCAGGCTATCAGATGGTAACATTTGGCGAAGAACCGGCGGATGTATATATTATTAATACCTGTTCGGTTACCAATATTGCTGACCGCAAATCCAGACAGATGTTACACAAGGCAAAGAAACTTAATCCAAATGCAGTTGTTATTGCTGCAGGTTGTTATGCACAGGCAGACAGTGAAAATGTACAGAAGGATGAAGCAGTTGATATTGTGTTAGGAAATAACAAAAAAATCAATTTGTTAGAAATCTTAGAAGACTATTTTAAAGAACATGAAGGAAATGCCGGTGCAAAAGCTGAATACACAGAAGATGTGAATGTATTAGATATGTCACAGCAACAGCCATATGAAGAACTTGAGATTGATAAAGTCAATGAACATACCAGAGCATTTATCAAGATTCAGGATGGTTGTAACCAGTTCTGTTCTTACTGTATCATTCCATATTTAAGAGGGCGGATCAGAAGTCGTAAGATGGAGGATATTTCAGCAGAAGTGAAACGTCTGGTGGCAAATGGTTATAAAGAAATTGTACTTACTGGAATTCATTTAACATCGTATGGCGCAGATAATGGAGAAGGCAGTCTGTTAGAGGTTATTCAGATGATTCACGCAATTGATGGCGTGGAGCGAATCCGTTTAGGCTCTTTAGAGCCGAGAGTTGTTACAGAAGAATTTGTTCAAACAATTAGCAAATTAGAAAAGGTATGCCCACATTTCCATTTGTCATTACAGAGTGGCTGCGATGCGACATTAAAGCGAATGAATCGAAAGTATACAACAAAACAGTATGCGGATAGTTGCGACCTTCTTCGTAAGTATTATAAGAATCCTGCGATTACAACAGATGTCATTGTGGGATTTCCAGCGGAAACACCGGAAGAATTTGAACAGACAAAGTTATTCTTAGAGAAGATTCATTTCTATGAGATGCATATTTTCAAATATTCCAGAAGACATGGTACTGTTGCAGATAAAATGGACAATCAGATTGATGAACAGATTAAGACGCAGCGCAGTGGTATTTTAATTGATTTAGAGAAAAAAATGTCATTAGAATATCGTAAATTGTTCTTGGGAACAAAGGTTGATGTTTTATTAGAAGAAAAGGTTGAGATGGACGGTACATTTTATTATGTAGGTTATACAAAGAATTATGTGCGTGTCCGTATTGCAGCAAATGATTTGGAACGAACAGCTTCCGTACAACCAGTGACAGAAGAAGAGTTGGTTAATACGATTGTAATGGTAAATTGTGAAAAATTAGTCAATGATATCATAATTGAAGGACAGATAGCAGAATGATTCAAATAGCAATATGCGACGATGAAGAACAGATTCGGACAGATATAGAACAACAGTTGTATACAATGGAAGATGAGATTGGAGAACCATTAGAAATCTATACATTTTCAGATGGAGAACCATTATGTGAAGCACTAGAGCATCAGACACATTTTGATATTATATTATTGGATATAATGATGCCGCATAAAGATGGCGTTTATGTCGGCAAATTGATTCGTGAGAAATTGCAAGATAATATTACACAGATTATTTACATTTCAGCAGAACAAAATTATGCGATGGAGTTATTTCAGGTGCGTCCGGTAGATTTTTTACTAAAGCCTTTGGATGTAACGAAATTAAAGGAAACATTTCTTACGGCACTTCATTTGATTCACGACTCCAGACAGTTATACACGTTTGAAAAACAAGGAGAAATCTATCGGATTCCAATTGGAAAGATTCTGTATATAGAAAGCCATGGACGCGTGTTAATTTTGCATACGCAGACTACAGAATATGAATATTATGGAAAATTGAGTGATGTATCAGAATTGTTAAAAAAATATCAATTTTTATATATTCATAAATCTTATCTTGTAAACTATGCAATGGTACAAAAGATGCGAAGGGATTCTGTTGTATTAGAAAATGGAATAGAATTACCGATTAGCAGAAATAGAAGGGATGAAGTCAGACAAAAATGTTACCTGTATATGTAAGTGTATTTTGTATTGGAAACGGTTGCATTAGCATCTATTTGCAACAACTAACAATCGCAAATTGATACAATTTAATTGGTGTGAACTAACTAAAAGTGGCTTAAAATAAGGCTTTCGACAGATTTAAGTATTCTGCAGAAAGCCGTTTTTTATTTTGATTGAATGCACTGATATTGATTGAAACTCAAAAGTGCCCCCTTGCAAGGCAAAATTTCATTGTGTATGGAAAATATAAGAGTTCAAAATCTGGTATTGTCAAAGTTATTATTAACCAAAAAAAGGTTAAATAATATACTTGAAATACGGATGGGTTTATGCTACAATTTCAAGTGTATGAAAGGAGGATACATATGTCGTATACGAAATTTGGAGAATTTGTCAGAATTCTCAGAATTAAAAACCATGAGGTGATGGGTGATATGGCAAAAATGTTAGATACTTCTTTGCCCTTTCTATCTGCTGTTGAAAATGGCAAAAAGAATGTACCACAGGATTGGTTTAAGAAAATAATTAATCATTATGGTTTATCCGAAGAAGAACAACAAGAATTAAGAGAAGCTATCGAAGAATCCAAAACACAATTTAAAATTGCTGCTTCTAAAGCTAGTAATGTACAAAGGAAAACAGCTTTAGCTTTTGCGCGTTCATTTGACGAAATGGATGATGAGACAGCATTGAAAATACTGGAGTTGTTAAGCAAAAGGGGGGAATCTGAATAAGTGGATTACGAAACAAAGCCAACAAGCCGAAAAGACTTGAGAATGTACTCAAAGCTTTTCAGAGAATTGTTTAACGTCTCTGAAAAAGGTGCATTTCCTGTATTGGAAGCATTGGACAAAGTCAGTGATATATTTGAAAACTGTAACTATATCATTGTACCGGACAAGAAACTTCCTCCAAAGACGATGGCACAATGTATACAAAATGATATGGATGGATTTACCATTGAAATAAAGGAATCTGTATATGTAGGGGCATATGAGAAAAGAATCGGAGCTTTTCTTGGATTTATATGCCATGAGATATGTCATATCTTCCTTTTTGCAATAGGGTTTACACCAATCTATGCAAGATCCGTTGAGAATAATGTAATTCCACCATACAGAAGTGTGGAATGGCAAGCAAAGGCGTTGTGTGCTGAAGTGATGATTCCTTTTGAAGAATCTAAGGGCATGAAAGAAGAAGAAATTATTAGGAAATATATGGTATCTAAAGCATTCGCTCAAAACAGGAGAAGACTTGGAAGAAAATCATATTGAGATATTCCTAGGATTATGAAGGAGGTGGTTTACCATGAGAGTAAAAAATAAAACGTATTAATAGCTGTTGGAGCAGCAAATAATACGTTTTACATTAGGATATGCTATATCCTCACTCAATCAAATTTAGTTTAGCATATCCTAACTGCAAATTCAATTGACATTTTTTACAAAGATTCAAATGCCTTTGAATAAGGCGGAAAGGCAAAATAATGATAAATGGTTTATCAGAATATGAAAAATACAAGGTATTACGCCCTGTGATAGGTGAGTGTGAATTGGATGGCAATGGCTTCCCAATTTTAAGAAAAGAGGAGTTTTATCCAGAAGATTGGATAGATATAACAGCAGTTGGCATTCAAAATGCTTCACCCAAAATGTACAATAAACGGTCTATACTGCTTATGTTTAATTACGATTATAAGCTATTAAGCTTATGGAACAATCCATTGAAAAAAGCAGGTATGTTTACGGGATATTACGCAATAGCAACACCTGATTACAGCATTTATCTTCAAATGAATATCAATGATGTAAGGCATAATATTTATAAATCAAGATGGCTTGGAAGAACATGGCAAAATTATGGGAGTGTTGTGTACCCAACTGTTGCATGGTGTTTGCCAGATACATATGATATATGTTTTTCGGGATATGAGAAAGGATCTATCGTTGTGATTTCAACACTTGGATGTCAGGATAATAAAGATGTATTTTTGCAAGGATTTAACGAGATGAAAAAGAGAATTGAACCTTCGTTAATAATTGTTTATGGGGATATGGTAGAAGGGATGACAGGCCGCTTCGTAAATTTCAAATACAAAGATGCATTTCAAGAAAAATGTCATCAACTTAAAATACCCAACTTATCCCAGATATTTGAGATAAAGGAGGCGGCATAATGGGTTCAAGAGGAGCTTTTGAAAATGTAGATATGGGTAACTTTAGCTTTAAAGAGGGCGGACAGCATTATTTCTCTATTGGCGAATTAAGTGGAGACAAAAATGTTAAAGTTATAATCCAAGATTCAAAAAATGTAAAAGCACCAGAGTATTCACATACACCAGGGAGAGTATATGCTGTTGTAAAAGATGGACAGCTAAAGCACGTAGCTTATTATGATGAAAATCATAAACAAGCAGTGAGTATTGATTTTGCACATGAACATCAGGGCGTAAAACCTCATAGACACATTTATTTAAGTCATAATAAAAACGATCCCGGAGTGCCACCGACACCAAAGGAGCAAGAGTTGATTAAAAAAATAAAAAAGGAGTTTCATTTAAAATGAGAAAGAATGAATACAATAGTTTAGAAGAATTTACATCTCAATATATCGGTGAATGGGATCCGTCAGACGGGCATTGGCTGGGGCTAGATTTTGAGTATAATGGAAAAGAATGGAGATTTCAGACTTTTCCAATGTATAAAAAAGAGTCATTCTTACCAAATGGACGTGAAGCTATATATGGACTATATGAAAAATTGGAGTTTCCGACAAGCGATGGACATGATTATAAAATACTCGGGGAATATGCTACTATGGATGAAGTCCTTGAGAGCACTGTAATTTGTAATACTCCATTCAGAATAGTTATCATGGATGATGATACAGAACTTTTAGGACAGGATTAGCGAATTCTCTTTCGCTTTTTAATGATAGTCTTCAAAAAATGACCGAGCGTTTGCTGCCCGGTCATTCGTGCTATTTAGCGATAGTTCTTCTCATAGAGGTCTTTAGCATACTTTTGTATCTTGCGGACGTAAGCGTAGGTCTGAGACTTGCCTTTTCCTAGATTGACCTGCTCAAGAACCTTGCTGATTTGTGGGGCGTTCATCAGAAGTGGAAAGATGGCTTTTGCAACGCATGTTTTATTCAATTTCGGATTGGGAATAGGGGATTATTCATTGCTGCACTGTTCATGACGTGGCTCATTAATACATTAGAAATTGTTGTATTATCTGAAGGGATATCCGGTGACAAATTATTGGCAGAATACTAGCATTTTTGCAAATGAATTTCAGCTTACCGGTCATACAATGCCTAAGAATCCAATTACTGCGTGGATGATATTTGGATCCATTTGTATGAATGGTATCGAATTATTTCTGCGAGTGATTCCGGTCATGCTCTTTTACTGGAAAACAGAGTCACAGGTACTTACGATTTTGATGGTACTATGTATGCGTTTTGTGCCGACAAGAATGACAAAATATTATCAGATGTGGCACTTTAAAATAGAAGGTGGGGCATATTATACAGAAATTTTTTCGCCAATGCGTATATTAGAATTTACAATGATTGCTTTTATTATACTGGTTGTTGTTCAGGCATTGGCATATGTGATTGTGCCTAAAAAAGACTTTTTAAAATAAATGATATGGATTGGAGCATAGATGAATAAATTAGGGACGAATTGGCAGGGGATTCGATATGAATGGAGATATTATCGACGGAGCGATTGTATCGCATTTGTCGGAATGACGGTCTTTTATAGTTTGGCAGGCTTCTATATGAATACACTGATGCGTACGATGCAGCAGACAGAACCGGCAGCAGGGGTGTTAGACTATTTATTCTACTTTTTAAATGGTTCAAATCTTCCGCTTATGCAGCAAAAGCAGCAGTTTGAAATTCCGGTTACTTATATGGGGTTGATGATATTCTTATCTTATATAGTCGGAAATGTTATGACACAATATCAGCCCAATCATATTATACGGTGTGGCACGCGAATTCAGTGGCTAATTGGGAAGATGAGTTGCATAATCAAAAATATATTTGTTTTATTTATGATTATGTTCGGTGTTGCATTTGTTATGGCAAAAGGACGCTTGTATTTTCATCCGGAATTTTTTAAAAGAATTTACCGGATGTCAGATTGCACCCATCCGCCGCACACAGCCATGACAGTTTTTTTAATGCTTATCATTCCTTTGCTTGCCTGTATTGCACTTTCTATTATACAGATATGTGTAACATTATTTGTGGCTCCGGTTATTGGCGTAATCGTACTTTTGATGTATAATATATTTGCAATATTTATTCCACGATACTATTTTCTTGGAAATGCAGCAATGTTGCAGAGAATGAGCCTTTTTACGCCTAGTGGTAGTAATTATGTGCAGCAAATATGGATTGATTGTGCTGTAATCAGTATCATTTTTATAATGAATATGCTGATTGTAAAAAGAAAAGATTTTTTGTCAAGTAAAAATGCTTGACAGTATCTTGATATTATGGTATTCTCTTAAAGTCGTCAGTGATAAAACGATGAATGGAGTAGCAGTTAAGCGTTATGGAGAAGATTGTAGAACAGACACTTTTATATGATTTTTATGGAGAGCTTCTGAATGCTCACCAGAAACAGATTTATGAAGATGCTGTACTCAATGATTTGACATTAAGTGAGATTGCAGATGAACACGGGATTTCAAGACAAGGTGTTCATGACTTAATCAAGCGTGTAGACAAGACATTGAATGGATATGAAAGTAAGCTTCATCTAATAGAAAAGTTTATGACAACAAAGGAAAAAGTTCATAAGATTAATGAACTATCGAATGATTATATTGTTTCAAAGAATATCGACAATATACATACCATTCAACAGCTTGCAGAGGATATCTTAGATACCTTTTAGCAGACGATAATGAAGATGATGCAGATGCAGCGAAAGTGAGGATATATGGCATTCGACAGTTTATCGGATAAATTACAGAACATATTCAAGAACCTTCGAGGCAAGGGACGTCTGACTGAAGCAGATGTAAAGGCGGCACTCAAGGAGGTTAAGTTAGCACTTCTTGAAGCTGATGTGAATTTCAAAGTTGTTAAGAAATTCGTCAAGTCCGTTGAAGAACGTGCGATTGGTCAGGATGTTATGCAGAGTCTGACACCCGGACAGATGGTTATTAAGATTGTGAACGAAGAGATGGTTTCTCTTATGGGTTCAGAGACAACAGAGATTGCCTTGAAGTCAGGTGGAGAGATTACAGTTATTTTAATGGCAGGTCTTCAGGGTGCAGGTAAGACAACTACGACCGCAAAGTTAGCAGGTAAGTTCAAGGCAAAGGGCAAGAAGCCATTATTGGTTGCCTGTGACGTATATCGTCCGGCGGCAGTTGAACAGTTACAGATTAATGGTCAGAAGCAGGGCGTTGAAGTATTTGCAATGGGTACGAATCAGAACCCGGTTGATATTGCAAAGGCAGCAATGAATCATGCGAAAACCAATGGCTTTAATATTGTAATTCTAGATACAGCAGGTCGTCTTCATATTGATGAAGATATGATGACAGAGTTACAGAATATTAAAAAAGAAGTAGAGGTTGACCAAACAATCCTTGTTGTAGACTCTATGACAGGTCAGGATGCAGTTAATGTAGCAGCTTCATTTAATGAAAAAGTTGGAATCGATGGTGTTATCTTAACAAAATTAGATGGTGATACCAGAGGTGGTGCGGCACTTTCTATTAAGGCAGTTACCGGTAAGCCGATTCTTTATGTTGGTATGGGTGAGAAGTTATCTGATTTAGAGCAGTTTTATCCAGACCGTATGGCATCAAGAATTCTTGGTATGGGCGATGTCTTAACATTGATTGAGAAGGCAGAAGCACAGATTGACGAAGAAAAAGCCAGAGAAATGGAACAGAAGTTTAAGAAGGCAGAGTTCGATTTTAATGACTTTCTCGATTATATGGGACAGATTAAGAATATGGGCGGTATTGGTTCTATTTTGAATATGTTACCAGGTATGGGAATTGGTTCCCAGATGAAGAATGTGGCAATTCCAGATGATGCAGAAGATAATATGCGTCGTACAGAAGCTATTATTTATTCCATGACAGCTCAGGAACGAAGCCATCCGGAAATCTTGAATCCTTCAAGAAAGAATCGAATTGCAAAAGGTGCTGGTGTTGATATCAGTGAAGTCAACAGACTGGTTAAGCAGTTTGAACAGATGAAGAAGATGATGAAACAGATGCCGGGAATGATGAAGGGTGCTAAAAAGGGACGTTTTAAACTACCTTTTTAACATATATAGAAAATAAATTTAGGAGGTGAAAATTAAGATGGCAGTTAAAATCAGATTAAAGAGATTAGGTGAGAAGAAGTCTCCTTTTTATAGAGTAATCGTTGCTGATTCTAGATCACCAAGAAATGGTAGATTTATCGAAGAAATCGGTACTTACGATCCTAATTATGATCCATGCAAGATCAACATCGATGCTGAACTTGCTAAGAAGTGGTTAGCAAATGGAGCTCAGCCTACTGAAGTTGTAGGTAAGCTTTTCAAGATGGCTGGTATTGAAAAGTAAGACTAGTGGAGGTGTAATTGATTGATGAAAGAATTAGTTGAAATTATTGCCAAGGCGCTAGTTGATTATCCGGAAGAAGTCGTTGTGACGGAAACTGAGAATGAGAAAGCCATTGTAGTTGATTTAAAGGTTGCTTCATCTGATATGGGTAAGGTAATCGGTAAATCAGGCAGAATCGCAAAGTCTATTCGATCAGTTGTTTCGGCAGCTGCATCAAAGACAAATAAAAAGGTCATAGTTGAAATTGATAACTAGACAGTTAGGCTGGCACATCATTTTTGTTGTGTCAGTTTTTATTTATATTAGTAGAATATTATAGGAATTTTCGTTCCTATAATGTGAAATTTGTAATTTTACAGAACAAACGTTTTGTAGGATTGCATCCCCTCGTAACATAGAAATACATACTTTGTAAGGTAATATTCGATTTTAGAATCAATCCGTATCTAACCTATTGAATGGATAGTTTATATGGTATACAAGTATGAATTCTGAAGTGACGGAGAATACAAATGGAAGATTTATTACGAGTTGGCGTTATTACGCAGACACATGGATTGCGTGGAGAAGTGAAAGTATTTCCGACCACAGATGATCCGACGAGATTTAAAAAGAAGAAGGACTATATTATTCAGCTTCGTAGAGAAACATTATCTTTACAGGTTGAATCTGCAAAATTCTTCAAACAGTATGTTATTTTAAAGTTTAAGGGATATGATACCATTGAGTCAATCGAACCATTTATTAAAAAGGACTTGCTTGTAACAAGAGATAATGCGATTTCTTGTAAACCGGGACAGTTCTTTATATGTGATTTGATTGGATTAGATGTTGTTACAGATGACGGCATGAAACTTGGTACACTGACAGATATTTTAGAAACAGGTGCAAATAATGTCTATGAAGTAACAACACCGGAAGGTAAGCAGGTATTAATTCCATCTATTCCACAATGTATTTTGAATCATGATTTAGACAATAAAGTGATTACAGTACATTTGTTAGATGGATTATTGGATCTAAATTAATCAGTTCAAACATCAAATATCAATTTAAAACGACAAATTAAAACATCATACTCGTTATTTAGGAGAGGAAGTGTTACATTTTCCAAACGAGCAGCGTTTGAATACTTACGCTGAAATCTCCAGCGGACTGGTTTTATTTATGATAAAATAAGAAAAGAATACTTGCAAATAAAATATATCTATGGTATGATATACAAGTTGTGAAAAGAGATGGTCCTCTGTTACAGAGAAATGTATTAAGAACATCAAAATATTAAGGAGGTCACACATGAACGCTATTATTAAGAATATCGAAGATGCACAGTTAAAGGCTCAGGTTCCAGAATTCCGTGTAGGTGATACAGTTAAGGTATCAGCTAAGATTAAGGAAGGAAACCGTG
>DGTC01000053.1 GCA_002394205.1 Lachnospira sp. UBA4346
TTATCTCCATGTCCCAGTGGATACCATGCCTGAATTGCAATCTCGTTTGCATCCAAGAATTCCTTTAATTCTTTCTGCTGTCCGTAAGGATGTACCTCACACTGCATTACTGTCGGTCTTACTTCACAAACAGCAAGGATTTCCTTAATCTGATCTATGGTAAAATTGGAGAGTCCGATTGCCTCTACTTTTCCTTCTTTGTATGCCTTTTCCATAAGCTGATAGCCAGCCACATAATTTCCTGCCGGCTGATGGATCAGCAATAAATCAATGTAGCTCACGTCAAGTCTCTCAAGTGTCTTATCTACTGCATCTTCCTGCTCATAAAATGCCGGCCAGATCTTTGTCTCTAAGAAAATCTCTTCTCTAGACACACCCGATTTCTTGATTGCTCTTCCTACAGCTTTCTCATTGACATACGCATTTGCAGTATCAATCAAACGGTATCCATCCTGTAATGCACGAAGCACTGCGTTTTCCGCCTCGTCTGGGCTAAGCATAAATGTTCCGATTCCTGCCATTGGCATCTTTACTCCATTGTTAAGTGTTTTAAATTCCATCATTCCATCCTCCATGTTTTCCGAAGGAAAATGCGAGCTACTCTTAGCGAGCAGAGGATTTTCCTCCTGTGATTCTCTTTATTTCTATCTGTGTTTATTGTTTCCTTATGGATATATTATATCATATATATACTCGAAAACCCGCACTTCGTGCTTTTCGCTACTTCGTAGCTTTTGTTTTCTCGTTAATGGCTTCAAAAAAACAAATGCCACCTTCGGTGTCGCTTGCTTTTTTCTGCACTCATTATATCTTAATATCCCAAATATGTACAATGCTGCTTATTTATCCCTGTATGCGTAAAATGCATATGTTACCGTTCATGAATGAACTGTAACGGGCGTCATCCACATGCATATACCTTAATTGTTACTATTTCTTTCCCAAAATGCAAACGCATCCGCTATCCAGCCCTCTGCTGCCGTCCCTATTCCCAGTCCATAGCCATGCGGAAGTCCATCGTAGGAATGAAACTCCGTTGGAATACCAAGATTCTCCAGTCTTTCCAGTCTGCTCTGCATGGTTCTCCAGCTTGCAATCCCGTCAGATTGCCCTACATTCACATAGGTAGGGGCATCTGATGATGACACATGATTATAGCCGGTATACTGCATAATGACTGCGGCTGCCTGTGGAATATCGTTTCTTCCAGTCAACGGATACAGATAGTCTGCATTGCCAAGTGTTGCTGCCATTCTCGCACCAGCAGAACCGCCCCACAGAGAATAATTTTCCGGATTTACCTGTAACTCATCTGCATGGTCGTGGATATAGGTAATCGCCTGTGCCAGATCTGCATATGGGTCATCCGGTCTGTAAATAAGTGCAAAGGCATTGTACCCATTCTTGCTTGCTTCCAGTGCATGAGGAAAACTGTCATGCATCGCACCTACATATGCAAAACCTCCGCCTGCATTCATAACAGCAAATTTTTCTCCCGGATTCCCTCGAAAGAAAAATAATCCTGTATCTGCCTTAGATGGATTATTTTTTATTTCTTCCTCCGAATAAATCGGATAGAAAATCTGATTTCCATTTACAGACTGCTCTTTCAGATAATTTACAATCTCTACCGTTTTCTCCGGCTGAATGTAGTTATACCAGACATAGGTGTTGCTACTGCTGATCTGTTCTAAGGTCGCATTCTCATCCACAGACCTGTCTACCGGAAAAAGCAATCGTCCAAAATCCCCAAAAGTTTCATCCTGCACCACATCTCTTACTATGGATGTCAATGTAAACTTTTCATTTTCTGCTAATGATGTATAAGTAATCACACTTGCGGTTCCAACATTTTCTCTTGCATTTCCATCTTTAAAAAGCCATGTCAGTCCATTATAGAAATAAGTCATAGCAGCATATCCATCATGACTG
This sequence comes from Lachnospira sp. UBA4346, assembly GCA_002394205.1. Classification (GTDB taxonomy): domain Bacteria; phylum Bacillota; class Clostridia; order Lachnospirales; family Lachnospiraceae; genus Lachnospira. Next base: position 1,933 of record DGTC01000053.1, read on the forward strand.
TAACCTTCTTTTTCCAAAAAATACAAATTTCCTTCCTGCTCATTATCTGCGACAGTAAACATATCGTTTGCAGCCATTGCCTGAATCTGTGACTTGAAAGAACTATATGCAAAGTCCTTCGTTCCGGATGCAGCAAAGATAAAGAAGTCATCCGCTGTATATCCCTGATTTCTTACAAGTTTTGCATATGCTTCTCCACTGTTTCCTGCATTGCCGCTGGATGGCATAAAATATCGGAATGCGTCCAGATTATATTGGAACGTCCTCCACGTCTGCACAGAGCCCATGGAAAATCCTGCAAATGCTCTGTGATCTCTGGATGCAACAATAGCTTCATGTGATGCATCCGCAGCATAGGTGCTGTATTTTCGGGTCACTGCCGGAATCAGGTCATTTGCAAGTTCATTGTGGTACTGATTTGTGAGCTGAATCGCAAGGCTGTAATCGCCACTGTCACTGGAACTTGTATTGTTATAGGTAGGAGATACCACAATCAGCGGATCAATCTCTCCATTTGCAATGGCATGGTCTAACACATTTGCAAACATCCCCTTGCCGTCTTCTGGAGATCCAAGATATACGGTTTCATCACTCCATCCGCCATGCATGAGATAAAGCACGTTATACTTTTTACTTTCATCGTATCCCTCCGGCAGATATACCACCGCTCTCTTATCAAGCGTCTGACTCTTTTCCTCATAAGTAAAGGATTCATAGGTCGTATAATTTAAGTTTTCCAGTGTTCCTCCGCCATCCATTTTTCTATAATATTCATCTGGCAGCTCAATAATCTGCTCCGGTAATCTATGTAGATTCACGTCTTCACCGTCCTGTCTTTGTTCTGTATTCTTTTTGTTTGCCGTGGTACTATTATTTATATCTTTGACTGCTACGTTATCTTTTCTTCCGCAGCCACTGAGCGCTGCTGTCAGAAGAACCAATATCGCTCCTATCACAATAAATTCTTTTCTCATAGTTTTGTCATCCTTTCTTTCCTAATTCAATGGGAATGTCATTCGCATTTTGCTTTGCTTCATTACCTCGCAAATAACCAGCTCATAATGTCTTCTTCATAAGCAAAGGACGCTGCGCCCATATGCTGATCTTTGTATCCTCTTTCTGTAAAATATTTTGCATCTTTCACATCTAAAACAAGAAGTCGATTTATCTCATCGTCTGCAAGTCCTTTCTTCTCATACAGCTCATGCAGTTTTGCATATGCATTTTTAAGAGATGTGGAGCCGTAATAACTGTCGTCCTCTCCAATTACCAGATACACAGGTGTTTCCGCTTCTGCGAGAACATTCAAATCTCCGTCCCATTTGGAGCTTGTCATTAAATATGCGGTATATAGATCCGGTCTTTTTCCCATAACCAGAGAACCTGTTTCTCCGCCACCGGACATCCCATGAAGATATACTTTGTTCGTATCAATGTTATAATTTTCAATGAAATACTCCGTCAGCTCGATCGCCATATTCGCAGAAGTCTCACCCCAATCATCAAGCTGTGTGGACAGAACAATCATTTTGTCATTATATTTGATTGTCTCAGGGCCAAAATCCTCATACATATTTGCACCAACTCCCTGAAAATAAAGTCCCTCCCAACCCGGAAGAGTAATAAATAATGCATAAGGTTCCGATCCGTCATAGGTGTCCGGTATGTAGCTGCTAAAATGAATCTCTCCAATGTCTGAATGGAGAACATTGTCATTGATAAATCCTTTTTGTTTCTCTGTTCCAACTTCTAACATTGACGAAGCACTAACATTCTTCATTTCCTCTGAACTTGTAGTAGCTTCACTTACCGTCGCTCTCTGATTCTGTTCATCCTTATCTTTATGCTGTCTATTTCTAACAAATAGTCCAATAACCAAAAAAGCTATAATTATTATGCATATAATGGAAATAATTTTTCTTTTCATATCATGTTCCTTTCGTTGATTGTATGCTTATTATAATTGCTCATATCACCAAAAGTACAGTTCCTATTCTTTATGCTAGTATGTGTTTAAGACATAGTGAAACACTGTGCAACATTCATTATCATACTACACCTTTGACAGCCTTCATCATTGCAATGAATTGTCTGATTTGAGTTTCATCCATATCATACAGTACTTCAACAGCCTCCTCTATTAACCCAGTCTTATCATTAGATGTATTTCCACGCATAACGAAGCTCTCTGTAACACCTAAAACCTCAACTAATTTATTCAATGTAGATGTCTTAAATGCTCCACCATTCTCAATCGCAGACAATGCCTGTCTGCCAATACCAATCAGATATGCCAATTCATCCTTTTCAGCTGAATCCAGCCGGTTAAGGGATGGAAGAACGACTTCATAATAAAAATCTGCATAGAAAAAGACGCAGAGGAAGAAGTCCAGTCCGTAACTGGATTCTTTCTCCTGCATCCAATATTCTGCTGCACCATTTCTCTTTGATACCTTTGATACTTCGGCTTTTACTACCTTCGGACCACGATTTACAGTATAGATGTTACCTCCCTTGATTGCTCCTGACTTTGCTTCATGGATATGAATCTTCGCTTTCTGCCTGGTATGGAGTACCATCGGCTTGTCGTCCACTTTCTTGATTTTCAATGTTCTCACCTCCGATCTATAAAAAAATAAGCCACTGGGGTATCGCTGCCCCGGTGGCTATGTAAATAGTATCAATTCTTATTCAAATACTGAATATATTCCAATCCAAACTCCTGAATACCATCTAATACCACATCAAACTTTCGTCCAATATCAGTTAATGAATATTCTACCTTTGGTGGAATCTGTGCATATTCTTTACGTTCTATCAGTCCTTCATCTTCCAACTGCTTTAACTGATTGGATAATGTCGCATGTGTCATCTTAGGCATCTTACGAAGCAACTCATTAAATCTAATCGGACCATTACTGATATGATGCATAATAAGAATTGCCCATTTTCCTTGTATCAATCGTTGTGTCGTAGCAAAAGGACATCTGCCATACAAATCTTCTGCCATATTACTCCTTCCACAATGAGCTTTTGAAATTAAACTTCAAATACCTCTTTCTGTCCCATCATGGTACAGATCTCTGCCTTACCGTTCTCAAGATGGAAGATTCCAAGCTTAAATCCTGTCTGGTCATTATATACTTTCTGCATGTTAGGCAGCTTCTCAAGCACAGCCTTTGCAATCGTATCATCTTCCTCAAATACCACTTCTCCATCGTAACGAAGGAATTCTCCATCCTTTAATGCAAGAACTTCTACGTGTGGATTTTTCTGCATCTGAGCATATACCTTTTTGAAATCTCCAGTTCCAAAATACATCTTATCGCCCTGGAGGAGATGGAAATTAAAAGGTCTTCCCTTTGGTTGCTCTCCGTCTGTTGTTAAAAAGAACCATGTACCTGCATTTAAAAACTCATTGATTTTCTCTAAATTTGTCATAATCGTCGTCTCCTTTACTTTAACTCATTTTAGGTTTAATTTCAAGAACCAATATATTATTTTATCGTGGTTCATTTCTCTGAACTGATATGAGTATATAATATCGAACCTCCCTAAACAAGTACGATTATGAAAAATACCTAGTATTGTGAAAGATACCTACTCAAAATATTTGTCAGCTTCAACCGTAAAATAAGCCGCAACTCCTTTCTTTGCAGTTCTCTTTTGCGAACTTCTTGATTGTATTATACAGTTCACTTTTGTGAACTTTTGTGGCAAGATAGTACCTGTAAAGGAGGATATGATGTTATGGCTACTGAAAATACTGAAATAAGCGAAAAGATGAAAAGATTCCGAAAGTTAAGAAATATGTCACAAGATGACCTCGCTGAGGCTTCAGGAATCAATATCTCTACTATAAAGAAATATGAAGCAGGGTTTAGGAATCCCAAAACCGGCCAGATAAAAAAGATTGCCAATGCTCTAAATGGCAGCGTAAATGCATTTTTGACATTGGAATTAACATCCGTAAGCGACGTCTTATCCGTTCTTATGAACCTTGATGATAATATTTTATATCTTCTAAGAAATGTATGAACTTCTACTTCCCACTGCTCAAGAGTACATGGTTCACAGCCAAGAAGATTTGCAAATTCAGGAAAATACATTCCATATGCATATGAATTGCTGCACATTATTAAATGTAATATTGATTGTTACATTTAATATTTATCCATACTATATCATTCTTTTATTGTAATGTCAATTGTTACATTGTGTTTTTAAATTTATAACGCTTTTAAAAATTCAATCGCTCATCGTCAATAATATATCGTTACATATCCTGCAAATAATCCCATAATACAAGAAAGACTTTAAAATAACCGCACACCTGTGATTATTTTAAAGCCTTTTAAAACACTTTTAATTCTCTTTGGCAATTGCTGCCTGCGTATCTTTTACCACATCCTGTAATGTAATATTCTTCATTTGCACTTCCATGGCATTCTGAATTGAAAATAACTTATCATCAAGCCCTGCATGAATATTTCTTCCAACCGGACACGCTGTGTTGGGATTTTCATGAAAATGAAATAATTGTCCATTCTCTAACGGCTCTACCGCCTGAAAAATATCAAGCAATGTAATCTCATTCATCGGTTTCGAAATCACCATACCGCCTGTTCCACGCTTCACCTCTATAAGCTCTGCACTTTTTAAGGCCTGCATGGTTCTTCGAATAACAACCGGATTCACATTAATACTATTTGCCAGAAAATCGCTCGTAACCTTATATTCGTTCTGAAATGTATCAATCGCTGTCAATATATGAATCGCAATCGTAAATCTACTTGAAATCTGCATTTTGTAATCCTCCTTATTTTTTTCAGAATACCATATCTATGTTGTAATTTCAATAGTTACAGTGAGAATATGTTATTCCATACAGTTGCTCAATGTCTCAAATACTTCTCCTACATGCTCTAACGCAATTCCGGAGTAGTTCATAATCAAAATATGTGAATTGACATCCTCATGATGTGCATAATATTGTGACAAACAGGTGATTCGAATATTTTTTTGTGCGACTCTTCGAATCAATTCTTCATCCGTATAAGATGTCTTTATGCGCATCAGAAAATGTAAACCTGCATTTTCTTCCAATATCTCTGCTTTTAAAGCAAGGGAACTCTCTTTAAAAATCTCCATAACCTGTTTGCGTATCTTCTTATAATAAATACGCATACGATTAATGTGTTTTTCAAAATACCCTTCTTTTATAAATGCTGCCAATGTATATTGTTCGAAGTTGGAAACTGTACAGGCATAAAAATACAATTCTTTATAAAATTTTTCCAGCAAATGTTTCGGCAATACCATATAACTAATTCGAATGGTAGAGGAAAGACTTTTTGTAAACGTATTCATATAAATAATTTTCTCCGAAACATCTATACTCTGCATTGCTGGAATCGGTTTTCCCATCAATCGAAATTCACTATCATAATCATCTTCAATAATATACCGATTATCACTTTTAGATGCCCAGCCTAGCAACTCATATCGCCGGCTTATCGGTGTCACAATTCCTGTCGGAAAATGGTGTGACGGCGATATATGCAAAATATCAGCTCTTGAATTGTTCAGTTCCTCTACATGAATTCCATCCTTATCCAACGGAATATGAACACATTTAACTCCATTACTTCGATAAATCTGTGCAATTTTAGAATACCCTGGATCTTCTACTGCATATATCAGCTCTTTTCCAAGCAATTGTATTAGTAAGCCGTACAAATATTCCGTTCCGGCTCCAACAATGATTTGTTCTGCGCATACATTCATTCCACGAAATCCGCGCAAATGTCCCGCAATTGCCTCTCTCAGTTCTAATACACCTCCACTTGGCGAATTCGTCATCAGGTCCTTTTCCCGGTCCAACATCACTTCCCGTACTAATTTGGTCCATATTGTAAATGGAAAATGTACCGGATTGGTCTGATTGCTTGCAAAATCATATTGATACGATTTTTTTTCTACAGCAACATGAATCGGATTCTCCTTTGAAACCGGCACATGTTTCACCATATTTGTTAAATTTGAGACAAAATATCCTTTCTTTGGAACAGAATAAATATATCCCTCTGCGATTAACTGACCATATGTATTTTCAATGGTTATCGTACTGACATTCAAATTTTTCGCAAATGTCCGTTTCGACGGAAGTTTCGTTTCTGCCGGGATTCTCCCTTGAAGAATGTCATTTTTGATGCATTTATAAAGATACTCATACAAACTGTCTGCCCCTATATTTTCAAATGAATACGTTAACATATTTCCCCCTCTTTTATAATCTGACCATTTTAATTATATATAATCTGGCAATTTATATATGTTCAATTCTCATTATAATCGTATATAAAATATTTGTAAAGAGAGGTTATTGTATGAATGAAAATCGTTATGAGCTAAACAAAGAATTGGCACAAATGCTAAAGGGCGGAGTTATTATGGATGTAACCACCCCGGAACAGGCAAAGATTGCGGAAGCTGCCGGAGCCTGCGCTGTCATGGCATTAGAACGAATTCCCGCAGACATTCGTGCTGCTAGTGGTGTTGCAAGAATGAGTGATCCCAAAATGATTCAGGGAATCCAAGATGCTGTTTCTATCCCGGTCATGGCAAAATGTCGTATCGGTCACTTTGCGGAAGCTCAGATATTACAGGCAATTGATATTGATTATATTGATGAAAGTGAAGTGTTGTCTCCTGCTGATGATGTGTATCATATTGATAAGACTACTTTTAAAGTCCCTTTTGTATGCGGTGCCAAAGACTTAGGCGAGGCACTCCGAAGAATTAATGAAGGGGCTTCTATGATTCGTACCAAAGGCGAACCGGGAACCGGAGATGTTGTTCAGGCCGTTCGTCATATGCGTAAAATGAATCAGCAAATTGCAAAAATTACAGCTCTGCGTGCCGATGAACTCTATGATGAAGCAAAGAATCTAAAAGTTCCTTATGAACTTGTCGAATACGTTCATAAAACCAAACGATTGCCTGTTGTAAATTTTGCAGCCGGTGGAATCGCTACTCCGGCTGATGCAGCTTTGATGATGCAACTCGGAGCAGAAGGTGTTTTTGTCGGTTCCGGTATTTTTAAATCAGGAAATCCCGAAAAACGGGCCAATGCGATTGTGAAAGCTGTAACAAATTATCAGGATGCAGAAATGCTGGCTGCTTTATCCGCCGATTTGGGAGAAGCAATGGTTGGCATCAACGAACAGGAAATTGCCTTACTTATGGCAGAAAGGGGCATCTAATGAAAATTGCTGTCTGTGCTGTTCAAGGTGCCTTTGCCGAACATGAGAAAATATTGCAGCAGCTTGGAGTGTCCTATATTGAATTACGTCAAAAAGCTGATTTAAATAACGATTATGATGCGCTCATTCTTCCCGGAGGCGAAAGTACTGTTCAGGGTAAATTATTAAAAGAACTAGATATGTTTGATATTATTAAAAAACAAATTCAAAACGGCATGCCTGTTCTGGCAACTTGTGCCGGTTTGATATTACTCGCTCAGAACCTAAGTAATGATACACACACTTATTTTCAGACACTTCCTGTTCGTGTCAAACGAAATGCCTATGGACGACAACTCGGAAGTTTTCACACCGAAGGTTCTTTTGGTCCATTTGAGCAGGTTCCTATGGAATTTATACGTGCACCTTATATTGAATCCGTTCAAGAAAATGTAGAAATACTCTCTACCATAGACGAACATATTGTCGCTGTCCGTTATCACAACCAATTGGGTATTTCTTTTCACCCCGAGCTTTGTGATGACATGCGTATTCATGCATATTTTATAGAAATAGTTCAGCAAACATCAACATCTTAACTGTATAAATTTACAAACATAAAAATGGGGTACATCTGCTATTATTTTGATGTACCCCGGCTTCTTTTTACTCTACGTATCTAATTTTATGATTCAATTGAAAAAAATTCCATATCTTCATGAATCTGATTGACAGAATTTTCAACATCTGAAGAAGCACTCTGAACAATACCTGATGACTCAGCTACTTTCTTTGCTGATTCTGCAACTTGTTCTACTGTTGCCGTGATTTCTTCTGTAGATGCAGACTGTTCTTCTGAGATAGAAGCAACTGTTGTTGCTACATCGTTAACATTTTGCATCTTTTCAGCCATTTCTTTCAGTGTATCACTCGTTTCATTTAACTGTGTTGTAATATTCGAGAATGTCTCTGCAGCACTACCTACAGCAGTTACAGATTCATTAATTCGTTTACTATTTGATTCAGATTTTTCTGCCAAATCTTTTACTTTTTCTGTCATCTTCCCAATAATTTCTGTAATCTGCTTTGTCGAATTATCAGAATCATTTGCCAGCTGACCGATTTCCGTCGCAACAACTGCAAATCCCTTTCCTGCTTCGCCTGCTCTTGCAGCTTCAATAGAAGCATTTAAAGATAATAAATTGGTCTGCGATGCAATAGAACTAATCATATCTACAATCTGATTAATCTGCTGTGCAGCTTCATTTACCGCCTCAACAGCTTCATTCATCTCACCCATAGACTGAACAACGCCATTCATTCCTTCGCTGACATCATTCATATCCTTCTGACCGGCATCTGCCTGTTTAACAAGTTCTTTCATTGTGTCTTCCACAACCATTTCTTCCTGTGTAAGATCACTGACATTCTGTGCTAAAATTGTGGCTGAATTTGCAATTTCAACAACAGATTGTGCCATATTTTCCATACTCTGACTAATCTGTTCCATTGAAAATGACTGCTCTGCCGCCTCATTATTTAACAGATCTGCCGTCTCTTTGGTTCTATGTGAAGCAGCTTCTAATGTCTCCGATGCTTCATCAATTCCCCGAATCGTTCTTCTCATTACCTCGATGAACTCACCCATTTTTGAATTCATAAATGCGATTTCATCATTGCCTTTATTCTCAATTTCAACTGTAAAGTCACCTGTTGCTATATGTTCAATATTATCTGTCAATGCAACAACCGGCTTTTTAATGAGTACCGTAATCAATCTATGTACCAATAAGAAAATAATAACAATCAAAACAATCGCAATAAATGCAATTGTATAAACCAAACGATATAAATCACTTAATACATCTGATTCTTTTGCATAATTTAAGACTTTCCATTCTGTACCATTGACTGTCTTTGCAATTGCATAATATGTTCCATCGTTTCCTTTAATTTTTGTTACTACATCATCTTCACCTTTTAAAATAGATTCAAAATTGCGATATAATGTATCATCTAATTCATCAATATGTTTTCCTGCATAATCTGCATTTTGAGAAGTAAGTACCATTCCATCTGTTGTAAGCATGACTGCACGTCCCGTATCAAATACCATGACATCATTCAGATACGTTGCAGATGTCCCCAGCATAATATCTGACGCTACTACACCTTCTCGTCCATCCTGTAATTTGATGTGTCTGACAACGGTAGCACACAATTCACCTGTATCTTCATCAAAATACGGTTCATCATAATAATAGAAGTATTTATTATTATGACTCATACCAAACTTGTACCATTCTTTCTCAACAACTTTATAATCCGGTCCCGGATTCCAACCTGACATATCCAAATAACTGCCATCATTCAATGCAACATAAACACCTGTCGGAATCGTCTCGTATCGGTCAATTGTAATTCCCAAATACTGCTTGATTTCATCATTTCCCTCAAATTTCAAATTCTCAATCGAATCTGCAATTCCGTTAATATAATAAAATGATGAATTCAATGTTTTATTTACCTGTGCTGAATTCGCCTCTACCTGCTGTCCCATTGAATTGTACAGCATGCTTTTCACATAAGATTGTACATTGAAATACACGATAACCAAAATCAATGCCAATCCAACAAAAATAAGTGGCATTAATACAGTAAGCAATTTACCACTAACTGTCTTTTGATGCCCATTTGTTTTGTTATTCATTTCATTTTCAGACATTTTAATTCCTCCCTATTTGATTATTTTTAAATTAATTTTTAACAATTTTATTGTACCATGAACTATCTATAAATTCTAATTAAATAAATATAAATTAAATTGACGTAATCCCCTAAAATAATGGGTATATCAATTTTTATTTCCTTCCATTTCTTTTTTCTATTTCTTTTTCTTTTTTTAATGATATAAAATATCAATTTGTTAAACAAATCCATTTCTACTTTCAAAAAAGATAATAATAAAAAAGAAGTCAAAATATAAATATATATTTATAATTTTTCTAGTGTATTTTTCATTAATTATAGCATGTTGCAATATCTATTTTATATTATAAACATATATTTTTATCTTTTATTTTCATATCACTTGAATAAATTAACGCTTTAATGTATTATAGTAACATATGCAAATTTAGAGGGAATCATTTTACCATGTTGTTCCCGGAATGGAGATTACAATGAATAGAGAAATTCCTTACAAGATTTATCTGGAAGAAAATGAAATGCCACGCCAGTGGTACAATGTCCGCGCAGATATGAAAAATAAACCTGCACCAATTTTAAATCCTGCAACATTAAAACCAATTACCGTGGAAGAATTATCACCAATTTTTTGTACGGAACTTGCAAAGCAGGAACTTGACGAAACAACACCTTACTTTGACATTCCACAGGAAATCCTTGATTTCTATCGGATGTACCGTCCTGCTCCACTGGTTCGTGCATACTGCTTAGAAAAGAAACTTGGAACTCCAGCTCATATTTATTATAAATTTGAAGGAAATAATACTTCCGGAAGCCATAAATTAAACTCTGCCATCGCTCAGGCTTACTATGCAAAACAGCAGGGTTTAAAGGGTGTCACAACAGAAACCGGTGCCGGTCAGTGGGGAACTGCTCTTTCCATGGCATGTTCTTATTTTGATCTTGACTGTCAGGTATATATGGTAAAAGTATCTTATGAACAGAAGCCATTCCGTCGCGAAGTAATGAGAACTTATGGTGCAAATGTTACACCTTCCCCTTCTATGAATACAAATATCGGTCGTAAGATTAACGCAGAATTTCCCGGAACAACGGGAAGCCTTGGCTGTGCCATCTCTGAAGCTGTCGAAGCTGCAACAACACAGGAAGGATACCGCTATGTATTAGGTTCTGTATTGTCTCAGGTATTGGTTCATCAGACTGTTATCGGTCTTGAAACAAAAACAGCTCTTGATAAATATGGCATCAAGGCAGATACAATTATTGGTTGTGCCGGCGGTGGTTCTAACCTCGGCGGTCTGATTTCCCCATTTGCCGGAGAAATGCTTCGTGGTGAAGCCAACTACGACATTATTGCTGTAGAACCGGCTTCCTGCCCAAGTCTTACAAGAGGCCGCTATGCGTATGACTTCTGTGATACAGGTAAGATTTGTCCTCTTGCTAAGATGTACACATTAGGCAGTGGTTTTATTCCATCTGCAAACCATGCCGGTGGTCTTCGTTACCACGGTATGAGTTCTATCGTATCTCAGCTCTACGACGATGGAATTATTTCTGCAAGAAGTGTGGAACAGACAGAAGTATTTAAGGCTGCACAGTATTTTGCAAGAGTGGAAGGTATCTTACCTGCTCCAGAAAGCAGCCACGCAATCAAGGTTGCAATTGATGAAGCCTTAAAGTGCAAGGAAACGGGTGAAGCAAAAAATATCGTCTTTGGCCTTACAGGAACCGGCTACTTCGATATGTACGCTTATCAGAAATATAACGATGGAGAAATGTCAGATTACATCCCAACAGATGCTGAGATTGAAAAGAGTCTTGCAAATCTCCCACGCATATAATGAATTTATAAATTTTGTTCATCTTATCATAACTTTTTGCAATGATATAAATGATATATTTTTAACAATATAAATTTCAAAAAAGTCGCAAGTACAATGCCATTTTCTTCTATCTGAACTGACATATTACTTGCGACTTTCACGCTTCTAAAATATGTTATAAATTTGTCTTATATCTCACTATATTTCTATCTATTTATTTTCAAAATACAAATACCAATCACTCCATTTTGTAAATCCCATCGTAGAATTACCTCTGTTTCCTGATGGTATGGGTGAATTTCATTCTGTACAACTGCCAGCATTATTGTTACCTGCGGCAGAAAACTTTCTAATAGTTCTTCGCTCTAATGTAAATATCATATCAGACGTTCTCTCAAAAATCCAATATGCTGTTTCCAACTTTTTGAAATCACAACAAGTCTTTTTCAAAAAAACAAAATTATGAGATTTTGTATCATAACGCTGATTAAATACATTTGCAGTTTTTTCCACACGCAACCAGACCAAATACTGCCGCCAAAGCAGGCGTGCATACCATTATTTTCTTATCATAAGCACTTCTTTATAACATCCTTCCAAGTATTCTCGCTTCATGTAATTTCTGTTGTGTAACATTTTCTACCACCGTAATTTCTAGTTGATTCTGAACTTCCATTTAGTAAGAAATTATTCACTCGTGTTGCAAGTGGACTTCTTCTGACAGATGAAGGAATGGTGCAAAAGACAACCTCTGAATTCAAAGAAATGGATAATATTCAGGGAGAGAAGTGTTCATTGGCTGTGCAGAATCGTATCTCATTCGCCATTTAGCAAATTGCCCTTAATTTTTCTTTATGAATGATTTTGATACTGCCACGGCCTAGTATCACGATTTCTTCCTCTTCGAACATCTTTAGAATCCTTGATACAACTTCTCTTGCACTTCCGATAATCACTGCAATCTCTTCATGCGTAAATTTTATTGTATCACACCCGCTTTTTGCCATTTCATCCCAAAGGAAAATCGCCACTCGTTTGTCGGCACCGAAGAATAGAATCTGCTGCATTGTCCACATCACTTCCGAGAAACGCTCATTGGTAAGTTTCGCAAAAAACAGTTCTACTTTTGCATTTTCACGCAGAAGACTTTCTAAAATATTACTTGGAATCAATAGAACTTGCGTATGCTCCATGGCTTTCATAGATACATCAAATGCAATTTCCTCCATCACACAGGAAGCAGATAATACACAGGTATCTCCCTCTCTTAATCGGTACATCGTAATCTCTCTGCCTTCATCTGATACGATATAAGTCCGCAGCTGACCTGCTGTTATAAATAAAGCTCCTAAACATCCGTCTGCTGTTCCTATCACATAAGAGCCTTTCTTAAAATTCATCCATTTTGTTTCCTTTTCTAAAACAATCTTCTGTGTTTCTGTCAATTCATTCCAAAATGGAATTACCTCTGATATCTGTTTCATCCGCCATCTCCTATTCCCAGTGCATCTGTTACAACCTTTATTGGTTACTCTCAATCCAAGCCTTCAAACGTTCTTTTGGCTGAAATCCCATGCTTCTTGCAACCTCTTTCCCATTTTTTAATATAACCACTGTTGGTACGGCACTTACCCTGAACTGCTGTGCCAACTGCATATTCTGATCTACATCTACCGTACAAAATGTAGTATCTTCTCCCATTTCTTGTGCTAACGTATGGAATACAGGGGCAAGCATCTTACATGGACCACACCATGTAGCTGAAAAATCAACAACTGCAACGCCTTCTGTCGCTGCTTCATTTAAATTATTATTCTGAACTGTCTGTAACATCATTCATCCTCGCTTTCGTTTTATGCTTTGTGTTTTGTTCTGAGGATATGGTATCAAAAAAATACTGGTATCTCTGTAACCTTGTCACATAACCTATATAAAATATCTTCTAAGTGCATAATTATTATTCCTGTTCCATCTTCTCATATGTATTCCAAACTGATTTTGCATAATCCAATAATCCCTTTGCTGCTTCTGTTCGTAAATACTTTACATCAAGACCACCCGGTTCAAGTCGGAACCGATTCAGTGCATCTGCATCTTTAAAAATCTGATACATCAATATCTCACGACCTGTCATTTCTGTTTCCATAGATTTCTACATTCTGCGGGACTTCTATTCTTCTCATCTTGTTCCCTCTTCTACTTGATAATTAATTGGATTCCTTGTATTCATTATAGAAAAAAGAAGAAGATGTATACAATAACACCTTCTTCCATCCTGTCTAATAATAGACACTTTTTCATATCTGTCTATTATTTATAAGTTTTTTACAAAAAGTGTACGGATTGCGTTAATTACTGCAATAATCATAACACCCACATCTGCAAATACGGCAAGCCACATATTGGCAACGCCGACTGCAACAAGTAACAAACATAACAGTTTTATTCCGATTGCAAATACAATATTTTGGTAAACAATCCGAAGTGATTTTCTAGAAATCTTAATCGCCTTAACAATCTGCATCGGATCATCATCCATGAGCACAATATCCGCTGCTTCAATCGCCGCATCAGACCCCATAGCTCCCATAGCAATCCCAATATCAGCTCTGCGAAGAACCGGTGCATCGTTCATTCCATCGCCAACAAAAGCAAGCACTTCTTTATCATCTTTCTTCATTTCTAGTAATTTTTCTACCTTCGCAACCTTATCCGCCGGAAGAAGCTGTGCATACACCTGGTCAATTCCAAGCGATGCTGCTACCGATTGGGCTACATTTGCTGTATCTCCAGTCAACATAACTGTTTTCTTAACACCAGCATGTTTTAACTTACGAATTGCTTCTTTAGAATGTGGCTTTACAATATCAGAAATCACAATATGTCCTGCATATGTTCCATCAATTGCCATATGAATAATCGTACCGACTGCATGACAATGGATATATTTTACGCCCAACGAATCCATCAATTTATCATTTCCTGCTGCCACACTGTGCCCATCAACAATGGCTGTTACACCATTTCCACTGATTTCCTGAATATCTGTTACACGATTACGGTCAATCTCTTTTCCATATGCCTTCTGTAAACTTTTACTAATTGGATGTGAGCTTGCAGATTCTGCAAGAGCGGCGTATTCTATCAACTGATACTCTGAAATATCATTGTGATGAATTCCATTTACTTCAAAAACCCCCTGTGTTAATGTCCCTGTTTTATCAAATACAACAGTCTTTGTCTTAGAAAGAATCTCCAAATAGTTTGAACCTTTGATAAGAACCCCAGACTTACTTGCACCACCAATTCCTGCAAAGAAACTAAGCGGAATACTGACAACCAGTGCACAAGGACAACTTGCAACAAGGAACGTCAATGCTCTGTAAATCCATATACTCCAACCAGCTGAATTTCCTAAGATAATAATATTTACGAGAGGAGGTAAAATTGCCAGTGCAAGGGCTGCGTAGACAACTGCTGGTGTATAAATGCGGGCAAATTTTGTAATAAAGTCTTCTGATTTTGATTTTCTGCTGCTTGCATTTTCAACCAAATCAAGAATCTTCGATACCGTAGAATCACCAAACTCTTTTGTTGTCTGAATCTTTAATACACCGGTCTCATTGATACATCCACTGATAATTTCATCACCGGATGCTACATTTCTAGGCAGACTCTCTCCCGTCAATGCTGCTGTATTGAGTGTCGATGTTCCTTCCACAACAATTCCATCAATCGGTACCTTTTCTCCCGGCTGAACAACAATCATACTGCCAATTTCAACTTCATCCGGGTCCACCTTTTCTAGTATTCCTTCTTTTTCCACGTTGGCATAATCCGGTCGAATATCCATCAACTCTGAAATATTCCGACGACTCTTACCGACTGCATAAGATTGAAACCACTCCCCAATCTGATAAAAGAGCATAACCGCAATGGCTTCTGTATAATCTCCACTTCCTGAATACAGTGCAAGTGCTACGGCACCGATTGTTGCAACTGCCATCAGAAATGCTTCATCAAAAACCTGTTTATTTCTGATACCTTTCAATGCCTTTATCAATATATCATATCCAATAATTGCATAAGGAATCATATACCCAATAAATCGAATTGGACCATTTGGAGGTAGGATTTGCACCTCACCCAGTCCATATAATAATCCGAGAAGTACTGCCGAAACAATAATTCGTATCAACATTTTTTTCTGTTTCTTGTTCATAAGAACGCCTCCTTGATTAAATAATTGTTTAATCGTTCTTTTAAAAAATCGGGGACACGTTATGTCCCCTATTATTTGCCTATTATTCAAATTTGTAACTTGATATTAGATGAATACCTCACAGTCATCTTCTACCTTCTTGCAGTTTGAACGAACATCCTGCATAACTGCCTTGGCATCTGCACCTTCATCAAACTCAACATTCATCTTCAATGCCATAAAGTTGACACTTGCATCTTTAACACCTGCTGTCTTTTTTGCAGCCACTTCCATCTTATCTGCACATGCTGCACAATCCACATCAATCTTATAACTTTTCTTCATAACAAAATCTCCTTTAAATTTGTTTTTCATAATTTTTATATCATTTAAACAATTAAATATTTGTTTAATTGATGATGTAACTATAACGCACATTCTACTATTCGTCAATAGATAGGAAACGGATTCTTCCAATCGGACTATATTCATTTCCAAATGGGCTATTTTTAGCGTTTCAAAATACATTTTTACAAAATGATGACAAAAAATCACTTGTATATATCTATTCAATCACTTAAAATACAATTAAGTATCTATAAAATTGTTCTTTTCTAATTAGATTAATTTTAATTATTTCAGAACAAATGTGTACCAAAAATACAACGGCACTTTTGACACACATCTCTATAAAGAAAGGGTTAAAATATTTATGATTACAGTCTATCCGGGCATTTTTGCAGAATATCATGACTTTACATGTGACCAAAAGCATTTTCATCACAATGCAAAACCAAATATGTTAGAAATTAACCACTGCCACTACGGACGTGTGGGTTGGACGTTAAACAACGGACAATCTATTTATATGGGCGAAGGGGACACAACGCTTCACAGCTCTGTTCTATGTGCAACGTCAAATATGCACTTTCCACTCGGTTCTTATCAGGGCATTACAATCACAATAGATTTTGATGAAATTATGTCAAACCCACCAGAATTCCTTGAAGGACTTCCGATTGATTATGAGAAATTATTACACGTTTATTGTAGAAAGGACAAATCTTTCACAATGAATACAGAAAGTGACATCGACCATATTTTCCATAGCCTATACCACCTTCCGGAATATCTGAAAGAAACGTATCTGAAGTTAAGAACAATTGAATTAATTATATATCTTAGCCGAAACCTTGCTCCAACATCTCCTACGCCACGATATCATTCTGATATTATCGCAGCGATTGAAAAGATTCACACGCAAATGACCGGGCATCTTGATGTTCGTTACACCATTCAGGCATTGTCTGAGCAATATCTAATAAACACATCTACGTTAAAGGACGCGTTTAAAGCTGTCTACGGAATGGCCATTGCTGCATATATGAAAGAATATCGGATGCGCCATGCAGCAAAACTTCTGCGACATACCGATGACAGCATTAAAGAGATTGGACGACAGGTTGGATATGAATCTGCAAGCAAATTTACAAATGCTTTTAAAGAAGTATTTGGTACTCTGCCAAAAGACTACCGTAATTCGACATCCGTGTAATCCATGTGCGAATGAAAAATGCTATCTTTCTAAAATTTCAAATAGATAACATTTTTCAAATACAATAAAATATTTTATATTTCACATGCCATTTTTAACTTTGCTAGAACTGGTTCTAAATATCCGTCTAAGCCAAATGCTTTGTCTTGAATCTCATCTGTAATATAGATTTCTCCAAGGTTGATTGTTACATATGTCGCATTTGGCTCTTGTGCGGTAAGTCTGAAACTCTCCTGTGGAAATGCAACAAAAAGCAATACTGCCAATTCCATTTTCATCTGCTAGTGCAAGACACGAACGATAACAAGATACATGAAGTTCTATATTCTCTGCTTTACCTCAGATTTATTTTTCATATCTTGAAAATTTGTCACGATTATTGTATAATTTTCGTGACAAATAAAATTGAGGTGATTAGATGTCAAAGGGAATTATCGAAGAAATCGAAAACAGAATCGAAATAAGTAAGCCTGGTACAGTATTCTTGACGAAAGACTTTACTGATATCGCATCAAATTCAACTGTAAGAAAATGTCTTGGACGTCAGGTGTCTTCTGGAAAACTTCGTCGCATTATACAAGGCGTATATGAAAAACCTGCATATAGTAGTCTATTAAAACAGTATCTTCCAACCAATCCTGATACTGTAGCTAGCGCTATTGCCAACACATATCGTTGGACTATTGCTCCATGTGGCGATTTAGCTTTAAATAAACTTGGATTATCTACCCAAGTTCCAGTAGTATGGTCTTATATCAGTGATGGGCCATATCGTGATTTCTCATGGGATAACATCACCATTGAATTCAAACATCGTGCAAATCGAGAAATATCACAGATGAGCACATTTACAACAATGCTTATTGAAGCAATTCGAGCATTAGGAAAAGAAAGAATTGATGATACAATATTGCAGCAACTGAAATCTTTGATACCAGATAATAAGAAAGATAGTGTATTGGAAGAGGCAAAGAATTCTACTAACTGGATTTATGAAATAATTAGAAAGGTGTGTGCAGAATATGAATAATATAGCAAAATTATCATCAAATGAACGTAGTGAACTTTTTCAAGCTACAGCGCTCTCTATGGGACTTCCACCGACTGTTATTGAAAAAGATTTCTGGGTGTGTTTTATGCTTGATTACCTATTCCATACCTGTAAATACCAAAAAGCCTTTGTCTTTAAGGGTGGTACAAGTTTATCCAAAAGCTATCATGTCATAGAACGATTCTCAGAGGATATTGATCTCATTCTAGACTGGAGAGAGATTATCAGAGATGAATCAAATCTTTGGGATGACCGTTCTAAAACCAAGCAAGATCAGTTTAATAAACAGATTAATGCTCTGTCGGCTGAATTTTATTCTAACACTCTTGTTCCATTTTTAAATGAAGAATTGCAACAGAAACTCGGAAGCGGTGAATGGTGTTCTGTAGACAAAAATGATGAAATGGTAATTAACTTTTACTATCCACAGCTTTTTACAGAATATGATTATTTGCGTGACTGCATAAGATTAGAAATTGGACCTCTGGCAGAGTGGTTGCCATCTCATATGACAAAAATTACGCCTTTTGCTGCTGAAAAATATCCTGATTTATTCTTGCAAAAAGATACTTCCGTCCTAACTATAGATGTTGAGCGTACATTTTGGGAGAAAATTACTATTTTACACAAGATTTCCAATTTTCCTAAAGATAAGCCTCTTCCATCACGTTATGCAAGACATCTTTACGATGTATACAATATGGGAAATTCTTGGGTAAAGGAAAAGGCCTTTGAACGAAAAGAATTATTGGAAAAAGATATTATCTTTAAGCAAAAATTTTACTATGCCAAGAGTGCCCACTATGAAACTGCCACTCTGGATAACATTATGCTTCTTCCTAACGAATATACCATGCCAGCTATTATAAAAGATTATGACGCGATGAGAAATATGATTTATGGCAAAATCCCCGAACTTGAAGATATTATTAAATATTTAAGTCAGCTTGAATCAGAAATACATAGTCTAAAATAATTATTTAATGTGGAGCACCTTGATATGCTCCACATTTTTATATTACCATCCCAATGTACTTATCATATTCCTTATTATAGAAACAATCTGAAATGATTGTTCTTTTGTAAGGTTGCACGTTATTTGTGCTAATTCATCCGTGGTGCATTTTCCCGTTACCAGATACGCTGACAAGCCGGAAGAATCATATCATTTGTTCCAAACAGTTCAAACTTTCCAGATTTTATAATGTCTACCAAATCAATCACCGTCCCACTTGCGCTTTCAGAAAAAAGCAATGCATCTTTAATTGCATTGACCGTATATATCGTTCTTCTGTCTGTTTTTCGTTCTTTTGCCATTTTCTGCTCCTTTCACTTGCAATGTACCTCAACATTGCTGTAATAAAACGTACTATTTATATCTATTCGAAAAAATATTGGACAGTTTTTGAAATTTGTCTAGCCCCTTAATGGATATTGACGCGTATGCTACTTATGCAAAAACAATCACCTTTTTCCCCTTATTATGTCCAAACTCAAAATCATGATGAGCCTGTTTTAACCCATCCAAATCAAATGGATACTCCTTATCAATCGTGATATCCAGTTTTCCTTCCGCATAGAGTTTCACAACGTTCTCCAGCTCTTCAATTGTCATAAATCCATGGGAGTATGTAATTTCAATACCACGTTCTTCTGCCAATTCCTCGTTTGGAAGTCCATTCACGGAGGTAATTCTACCGCCTCTTTTTACAACCTGATAGCTTCTATCAAGAGTTTCCTGACCTGTAATGTTCACAACCAAATCAAGATTACTTACTGTCTTAGTAAAATCCTGTGTCTCAAAATCAATTGTCTCATCTGCCCCGAGTGACTTCATATAATCTGCCTGCGAAGCTCTTCCAGTTGCAATTACATATGCTCCGGCATTTTTTGCAAGCTGAATCGCCTTTGAACCAACGCCTCCTGCACCGCCATGAATCAGAACCTTCTGACCAGCACCTGCTTTTCCATCACGAATTGTTGCAGCATACGCTGTTGCAACTCCCAAATAAAATCCTCCAAGCGGAACCAAATCCAGATTCTCTGGAACTTTCACAAAGACTTCCTTTTCGTCCAGCAGGATATATTCACTGTAGGTTCTCATAAATGCCATACCTACAACAGGATCCCCCACCTTAAATCGTGTAACATCTTTTCCAACTGCAGTAACAATTCCTGAGAAATCCTGTCCTAAGGAATGAGGAAGCGTTGGCTTCATATGCTCTGGCATAGTAGGGAACGGACCATTCTTTCTCATAATAATGTCTGGATCATTTACTCCAATCGCAACTGTTTTAACGACAACACCCGTATCATGAGGCTGCGGAATCTCATGTTCCTCAATTTTCATTACTTCATCAGCACCATAATTGTGTAACATCATTTTCTTCATCTTCGTTTACCTCGTAATCTTTCTAAATTTATTTTGATTATTTCTTTGTATCCTTACTCATAATCTGGATCTCATATCCCCATGGTGTGGAAATATAGAAAAATCCAGCAGGAATATAGTCTCTCACAGTAACTCCAGGAACCTTTTTTAAATATTCCATCGCTTCCTTTATATCGGAAACAGAGATTGCAAGATGTGCAGAGTTGACATCTGCCGGATTAGGAATCTTTGTCTGCTGCTTTTCATTACTCCACTGTACAAGCTCTATTTCATCTCCACCATAACGTAAAAATGCAGATCCAACCATCTTAGTGTTTTCATATACTCCCATTCCTCTTGTGAGCATGCCGGATACCGGACCTCTCATCTGTGGAATTCTCTTAATTACTTCAAAATGCAATACCTCTGTAAAAAAGGTAACTGCCTGATCAATGTCAGGTACTGATATTCCGGAATGATCTATTTTCCCTGAGAATAATTCGTTTGGTTCTACTTGAATCTTTTTCCTTGATTTGAATAATCGCATCGTTAACCTCCTGTTTCGTTTTTATAAAGCCAATTCCGGATTCGTAGAGTCCTTGAACTTCTATACCCGAATTGAGCAGACATATTTGTATTTTTTTAAAGGTTCCGTAATCTCATTTTCATAGACAAAGACAGGTTCTTTATCCTGAACGGACGCTTCAAGCCATATATGACACAGTGCAATCCCTGCATCAATAAACCAAAGATCTGGAGCAACACGACTTATGATAGGATTGTCCTTTTCTACAAAGAACGTCATATTTTCTTTTGTGCCAGTTATAAGCCAAGGCTGACGATTTCTTCCTGATGGCGCGAATCTCATCATTTCAAGATAACTCTCAATCCCATCTACTTTGGATAATTCTGATATAGGCTTTCTATCAAACTGAGAAACATCGGTACGATGTAATTCCCCATCTGCTATACCAAAGGTTAATAAAAAAGCAAACGGAAGATCCTCTGCACTATCCCAAGGGGCAATTGGGTGTGTCAAGCCATGAGCCCAGCTGCCAATCCCCCTAGAGGAAAACCAAAGCTGCATTTGCTCCATGGTAAACCCAACATTTGCATAAGATTTTGCACCACGTTTAGCATAGAAAGCTAAGTAAGATGCCCCTTTGTGAATGGCTCCACCTTTCACTTGCGAATCCTTTAATATTTTGAATGAAATTGACTCCTCCGGATACAATATTTTTATCTTACTAAGATTTTCCAAAACCTCTGCAAGGAAATCCGCAGACAATGGTTCATCCTTATATTTTCTTACGCTTTTTCTGCTGACAATCGCATGATACAGAGTATGCATCTCATCTTTGTTCCACACAACATTCATAAAGAAATACCTCCAAACTTATTGACTACCATTAGTATATTGCATATAATTATATTTGCAAGTACGTTATTTTTTAATAGGTACTATCTTATTTAATAGTATTGGAGAATATCATGAAAGATTACAGTGAATCCGTAGAAAACTGCCCTATCGCAGATGTACAGAAAATTGTGCATGGTAAATGGACAATGGTTATTATCTATTTTTTAAGTAGCGAAACGCTGCGTTTTAGCCAATTAAAGCGAAAACTCCCTAATGTTACCGAAGCTAATCTTACAAAAGAACTGAGACTTCTTGAACAATATGGTCTTATTCATAGAGAAGTCTATCGTGAAGTGCCACCGAGAGTGGAATATTCTCTCACACCGATTGGCATGAAATTTATCCCAGTCCTGGAAGCATTGGAAGAATGGGCAATTGAATATAGCAAACAATAAAGACAAATAATGCCGGCAGGGTATTCTCATACGCTACCGGCATTTCCTACAATTATAAAATTATTATTAACCATCTGAGATGGGCATTATACTTAGCAGCAGTTATCAGGCATATGCACTTGCCGGAAAGAATGGAGAAGAAAACCTTTTTACTGCCGATATTCATAGAATTGCTCCCTACTTTCAATTCATTAAAACATACTCAAAGAAATTTATCAAAGAAATATGTTCGCAATATGATAAATAATACAAGAAATCACAAGCGCACTTCCCGTATAAAACAAAGCCATACGCACTGTCCATTTAAGAGAATGTGTTTCTCTATAAGTACTAGAAAGTGCCATGATACAAGGTACATTAAATGAAACTGCAAACATGAATGCCAATGCTTCTGCCTTTGAAATAACAGTAGGCATTACCGTGGCAAGTACGCTAGAATCAACGCCCAATGCTTTTGCTTCAAAAGTACCTGACAGAAGCGAACCATCTCCTGCAAAAATGGCATTAAGTACCCCCAATACTGCTTCTTTTGCAAATGCTGACGATAAAAACGCCATAAATGTTTGCCAACCCATTCCAAAGAACTTCGTAACCGGTTCTACCAATATTCCTACATGATATAATACGCTATCCTCAATTCTTCCAGAGCCCGAAAATGTCAGCAAGTATACCAATACTGAAATCAAGAAAATAGTCCTGAGTGCTCGTTTAAAAATGTCAAATGCTCTTGTCCATGCTGTGTATAAAACATTTTTCCAATGTACTTTATGATAAGGCGGCAATTCCATAATCAAACCGGTTCTATCTTCTACTGGTGACAACTTTTTACCAAAGACCTTAGATACTATGGTAATCATAAGAATCATATATATGAGAATTCCAAGTACGACAAAGACTGCGCCTGAACCGAAGAAATAAGTTGCAAGCACGGGAATCACCGACCAAATTGCTGCACACGGCACTGCCCAGGTCATTGCAATGGTTAACAACCGTTGTCCATAATTATCAATAACTCTTGACCCAGCAGCTCCTCCTATGGTGCATCCAAATCCCATAATCATAGGACAGATACTTTTTCCCTGAGCACCCAACTTCGACATAAGCCCATCAAATACGTATGCAACGCGTGCTATATAACCAATGTCCTCTAAAAATACAAATACAAAGTTAACACCAAATACAAATCCTGCCATGGAAAAAGAGAAATAAATCGTATTCGGAACTAACACACTGACAATACTTGCAATAAAGGCATGTATACCAAAAGAATCCATAACCTTCTGTAATAGAGGTGTAAAAAACTGCGGAATCATTGTTCCAACACCCATAATCGGTGCAGCAATCACCATAGAACATGCAAAAGCCAAAAGCATCGCAATACAGGCGGTGACTTTGCCTAAGATCCGTCCTGTAGCTATTTTATCAAATTTGCTCATACTATATTGGTTTTCCTTTGCTGTTACAACATCCTGCAATAAGGTTTCAATCCATTTAAACTCCTGTCCATCTTCGCACTTGTCCCACTTCAGTTTTGGAGTATTCTTGAGTGCATAATATATCTTTTCTTTTAAGGATTCATAACGCTTCCTATCTGCTGCCACAAATGAGAGCACAGGTATACCAAGTCTTTCTTCAAGCAACTGTATATTAATTTGCTTTCCCTGTAATCTTGCTACATCTTCCATATTAAGAAGCAAAAGAGCAGGCGCATCCAGCTTTGAAAAATCAGCTAACATATAAAGACTACGGGCAAGCTGAGAGCTATCTGCCATTACAATAATAAGATCTGCCGTGCCATCAATAATAAAATCTCTTGTAATCTTTTCTTCTTCTGAATCTGCTGCCAGCGAATAACTTCCCGGTAAATCCACAACAGAAATTGTTTCATCCTTATATTTATATGACCCCTCACAACGTTCAACCGTTTTGCCAGGCCAATTTCCAACGTGCTGATGCGAACCTGTTAAGGCATTAAAAAGTGTAGACTTTCCTGAATTCGGTTGTCCCAATAAGGCTATTTTAGACATTAATATTCACCTCGATTCCTTCCGCGTCCTTACGATTCACAGCAATCAATGTATCTTTGGCAAACAAAAGGATTGGCATTTTATCCTGTTTCCGGATAACACGAATCTTTGTTCCCGCAGCTAACCCCATAGATTTTGCACGTCTTGAAAAATGTGCATCATTTCCTATATCTACTAGTGTATAGATTTGATTTTCCGTTGTTTCTAATAGTTTCATTCTTCTTTCTCCTACTCATATTTTTTTAAGTAGTATATTTCTTCTATCTGCATGAATCTATGTACTTATAACATTTTTGTTCCAAATGTCATTTATTGTTAGAAAAAACTAACCAATTGTGATATAATAATTTTTATGAAAGATTATATTATTAAAAAGAACGGAATAATTACAGAAATAGCCTTAGAAAAAGATTGCAAAATTACAATATATGAAATTTATCCTGGCATTTTATTTGCCTTCAACGATGTATATACGCACAATTTGCCCATATTGACACAGCAAATGGAGTCTCCTGTTTTTACAATCAATTTTGCAACGCACGGAATTTGTGGTCTTTATTCAACCGGTGGCAAATATATTTATCTTCGCGCAGGAGAACTCATGATTAGCAACGAACAAGCTGCTCATGCCTTTGAATATCCAGCTGGACAATATAATGGCATAGAAATATATATTATGAAAGAAGCATTTACGCATACAGAAAACTTAGAATTCTTTCAGATTTATCTAGACCAAATACAATACGCTTATCTAGAAGCTCCTTATCAGACAATTATTGCAGAAGATATCAGCCTAATTAAAAATTCTCTGACCGACATTACAATGCTTAGAAATAAACAAATTTTAGATATTAATCTTCTTCGCTTACACACTTTTTATATTCTTAGAATACTCACAACAGGAATTATTGCAAGTCATTCCGGATATGAAGGAGCACTTCTGAAAAGTCAAGTGGATATTGCAAAGAAAGCTGAAATGCGACTTACTTCAGATTTATCTAAGCGAACTACTATTGCAACAATTGCATGTGATTTAGGAATTAGTGCTACTAGTCTAAAAAACTATTTCAAAGCGGTATTTGGACAAAATATCTCCGAATATTTAAAAGAACAGCGAATACAAAAAGCAAAACAGCAGTTACGTGAATCAACGGATTCTATATTAGATATTGCCAATCAGGTCGGATTTGAAAGTCAATCCAAATTTACGCAAATGTTTCATGAAACTTGTGGCATCACTCCCACAGAATACCGTAGACAATCTGACCGCTAAAGGCTTTCGCTTCTGACAAACTACGTCACAACTGCAACTCTTAACCGCATATGCTTCCTCCTAGAGAAGATACCACTTGCCATGGCAATGCCAAAGCATACTTTAATACATATGACAAAAGGTAAAAACAGTGCTAAATATTAATTTATATAGTGGTATTTTCTCATCTACACATTCAATTCCCGGAATAATGAAAAATGCAATTCTGTAATCAAATTACAAAACTGCATCTTCTCTGTACTGCTTTCCACTATCCACGAAAGAATCAGATTCATATGCAAACCATCCAAACATGACAATCCTGAGTACTATACCCATCCACCTTTATCAATGCATCCATTTCATCAATCTTAGTATTTAATTGATTTAAGAATTCGTTATACTTATTTTTAACATCAAGATAATTCTGATAAAAACTTTCAAATTCATCAACTGGATAGGTTTGAAATCCAATAAGCCTCCGAGCTACTGGATGAACGTATCAAGTGCAGACCTCCTATCCGAGATAAAGTCAAAAGCACCTTGAAAACACTCTTTCACACTCCACCTAATGATGATCTCCTCTACGATGCCGAAAAGAACGTCGCTAAAATGCTCTATGAAGATTCTCACCAGTTCAGAGAACGTTCCATCGAGCTTCGTATGACTTGGTAGCTATATTTCTATTCGTACACTATTAAAATTCATAGCTGATACGTACAATAAGTGCGAACTGCTAAGAATAATGGAATTGGGATTTATCCTAGATTTCATTACTTGTTGCTTACTTCCGAAAACTCCTAGCCTTCCCTTCCTGAACAGTATCCCCTTCTCCAATATATCCTAGCATAATCGGAGAATCCGGATCATGAAGTTTATAATTCTCAAAGGCTTTCTGTGGAGTCTTATTAGCATAACAATATTTACAGCCATTCATACAAGTATCGTATGCACCGATGTCTCTGCTCTCAATACAATGACAGCCTTTTCTGGAGCCTTTATGCTTCACGTTTTTAAATTCAACCCCATTTGCTCTGCCCAAAACATCCAGTGTCATACAGCCCGATGTATGAATCCCATATGCCGAGTAATCACCATTTGTTCCACAGGTCTGAACATATACGCCATACTTCTTAGCAATCTTACCGATTCCCTCTGCAATCTGAATCCTGTCCTCATTGCTAAATGGTATAATTTCAGGCATATTCGTTTCTAGTTTCTTATACATCTCCACATAGCTGAAAATACAGCGGTCTATATAAGGAGACAGTTTTTCCGCCATATATGCAAAGGTTTTCAGATGCTTCTCCAGCGTATATTCTTCTGTAAAAAGAATCGGATCATATCTCCAGGCAATCTTATTTTTACCAACAATTTTAGACAATCGAATCAAAGTATCCATACTTTCATCAATAGATGGCACGCCCGGCTCAATTTCCTTACCATAAGCTGTAATTGTATAGTGATAGTAGGTATTATAACGATCTTCGATCCATTCCAAATATGGGAATAATGGCTTATAATTCTTAGAGCAGAACACAATACAATCTACATTTTCCGATGTCAGATTCATTTTTGTCACTTTATTTTTAAACAGAGGATTTCTCGAATACGCATACCCTTCCTCTAATCGTTTCATTAACCAAGGCGTGTAATATTGCACCATATCGGTACGCCCACATGGACTAAGTATCATATGTCAACTCTCCTATTTATTCATCGTCTGGCAATTTTGCGCCGTCAAGCACAAATTGCCGTTTAAAATCTAATTTTTCACACTTTCTACATTCTTTTTTGCAGCCTTCTTTGCAGATGGAGTCAGCTCCTCATGGAAGAAGTAATTTGCAATGATTGGCGGTTCTTCAAATGGTCGCTTGATGGAATCATCATCTCGTACATAGATCAGTCCCTGTTCCTTTGTGAAATTTTTCATTTCTTCATCAAGCTGTGACCAATACGTTCTATCTTTCTTTGTATAAATAGCCTCATACAGTGGTAATAAATCCGGATGTTTTTCCTTGATATAATTCATAATCACAGCCTTATAACCGCCTCGAAGATTTAGGTTTTCCAGCCACACTAAATTACACTGATTCTTTGCACGAAGGATAATCTCCTTGACATCTGTAATACCCGGAAAAATTGGTGAGATAAAGCAAGTCGTTCTGACACCTGCATCGTGAAATGTCTTCATAGCAGCAAGTCTGCGCTCAATGCTTACACCTTTATCCATATCATTTTTAAAGTCCTCATCCAAGGTATTGACAGACCATGACACCCTTGCATTGGGAAATGTCTTAATTAAATCAAGATCTCTCACTACCAAATCCGACTTTGTTGCTATGCTGACCGTACAGCCACTTCCCTGCATCTGTTTTAAGAGAGTTCTGGTTCGCTCGTATTTTTCTTCCAATGGCTGATATGGATCGGTCACCGAACCAATGAATAATTCTTTTCCTGCATACTTCTGAGGATTCTTGATATCCGGCCAATTCTTTACATCAACGAATGTTCCCCACTCTTCCTCATGTCCGGTAAATCTTTTCATGAAAGAAGCATAGCAATACTTACAGGCATGCGCACATCCGCCGTAAGGATTGACGGAATAATCTGCAACCGGCAGATTGGACTTTGTGAGGACGCTCTTTGTCTCGATTTCCTTTATCACTAAATTTGCATTACACATCTAACCACTTCTCCTTTGATTTGTATCCTTCTATTCCACCTGCATCCAGCACTGTGGGTCTGGTGCATAAAAATTTCCATAAGTTCCATAGGCAACAGAAGGACAGCCTCTGCACCATGCCAACAGCTTACACCTCGCGCATTTTTCAAATTTCTCATACTGTCTGTAATCATCCATTTTTGTCAGCCATATATCTGATATCTTATCCGTAAATACACTTCCAACCGGACTGATACATCTTCTGCAAGCGTATAGTTCCCCAGTCGAAAGAATGGTCATATGACAATTTCCGCAGTTACATCCTCCATAAATCATTCCCGGCTTTGCGTTTTCTGGAATCTGAAATTCTCCCTGTTCATATGCAAGCAATGTCCAAAGATGATCTTTTCGATTAAATTTTGTATGACACCCCTGTGCCTCATATTCTTTATATTGTTTATCGGTCTCCTGCAAAAACTTATGATATCTCTCTGCACTCAAACCTAATTCATCATTGTAATTATCTCCAGCATCATCCACTTTATCATCCGGTGTCGGACAATATCTTGAAAATGCAAAGACATCCGCTCCATACTTTACAACCGTATCTATGACATCATGCATCTTATCTATATTTTTATCAGAAACTGTACTCATAATTACAGCACAGATTCCTGTCTTTTTCAAGGTTTCTAGTGTTTCTAATGTTTTCTTGAATGATCCCGGTTTACGGAACCAGTCATGTGTCTGTTCCATTCCATCAATGGACATCTGGTATTTATCACAACCAAGAGATTTAAGCCTACCAGCGACTTCATCAGTCAAATGAAATGGATTCCCCATAATCGTAAATTTAATATTTCTGTTATGAAACTCTTCTAACAGTCTCCAAAACTCCGGATGCAGGATTGGATCTCCACCTGTTAGGTAAAAGTAAGGGATTCGTCCAAACTTCTGGCAAAATTCCTCACAGTTAGATAACACTTTCATCATCTGCTCCCAGTTCATAGAATGTAAACAGACATTTTCCGGATTATTAAAGATATAACAGTGTTTGCAGCGTTGGTCACACTCGTCGGTAATGTGCCACTGAAATGCGAAATATTTAGCCATAGTTCCTCCATTCTGCCAATATCTGGCAACTTTGCGAAGCAAATTGCCGTGTAAAAAATTTATTTTTCACACTTTCCTCCATGTAATAGAGCTGGACATCCTATGCCCAGCCCCTTAATTAACGCTCAATTTGTATCAAACTTTGTGAGACTTATCACCGGATTTAAATCCGTTTTACTGACATTTACTACCTCGAATCTGTGCGCTCCACTTAGTTTGCTGCGCCACAGGCACTTCCGCAAGCAGAAGGTGTCTCTTCCTTTTTCTCTTCTTCCGGTGCGGCTGCTCCGCAAGCTGAACCACACGCGGATGGTGTCTCCTCTGGTTCTGCAGCTCCGCAGGCGCTGCCACATGCTGATGATGTTTCTTCTGGCTCCGATGCGCCACACGCACTTCCACATGCTGAGGAAGCATCTTCTTTCTTTGCAGAATCTTCTGCCCAGTCAGCTAACTTATTTAAAGAAGAAATCTTCTTTCCTTCTACAAAGCTCTGTCCCACCTTCTCGCCAACTGCATAATATCCTGCCTGGAAGTTATCCCATACAATCGCATGTAGTTTAGACACGTCAAGTTTACCGTTATCACCAAGTTTGTCCTCATCTACAAGTACATTCTTGATTTTCCAAGAATACGAGCCTCTTCCGGTGCATCGCTATCTCCTGCAAGTTCACACTCAATCGTAAGTGGATATTCTTCGATAACTGGTGCATCTACATATTCGCTCTTTACAGCATGGAATCCGGACTTTTCAAACTTCTGAGGATCCTTTGCACCTGATACGATTCCAAAGTAATCGGACTCTACCATTGTCTCAACAGTTCCAATAGAAAGTGTAAACGCCTTACGCTTTCTGATGTTCTCAGTTGTGCGATGATTATCCAAAATATACATCTCTACCAGGTCACTTGCTGCCATTCCAGCCCATGCGACTGTCATAACGTCTACGCTTCCATCCTCATTATAAGTTCCAATCAAAAGAACCGGTGATGGGAAAATTGCTGGTTTTACTCCTAAACTAATCTTTGCCATAATAAATACCTCCAACTTTTCTTTTTTATTGTTTTCTTAGACAATTTCTTTTGCCTGTCCAAAATCCATCTCCATAGGACGGATGAACGACCACGTTGAATGAATGACTCTCCACTGACCATCCGCTTCCTTCTGATACAACTCAATACAGTTATATTTCATATTAATCATGTTCGTATCTGCATAAAGTTCATAGGTCAGCAGTGCCATATCCTGTCCGAACTGCACTCTAGGTCTTACAAAGTCATAAGAATCTGCATGTAACTGTCCTTCGATTGTATCTAAGAACTCGCATACATCCTTATGTGTATCTAATCTGTGAGGCTGTGCTCCATCTACATAAGTAAAGCTCTTTTCCGACCAAAGATTTCGATACCCTTCTGTCTTTCCTGCAAACCAAAGATCAAGCGCATGTTTCTCAAGTCCGATAATGTGTTCTGCGAGCGCCTTCTGCTCTTGTGTATAGTTCTTTTCATAATCAGTATTTGTATTCATTTTCAAATCCTCCATAAAGTTATTTTTATATAAAACTTTCTTGCTCACTTCAGATATTACTATATAAAATAATTTAAGTCAAGTATTTTTATATAAAACGATATTGACTTTTTTATTTTCCGGTAGTAGCATTTATTCTATACAACATACCAAACCGAACCAGAACTGATATTAGAAGTACTTGATACCTAATAAATAGTATTTAACAAATGGGGATTTAAACACGATTAGATGGAGATGAGAAATTTGAATTTAAAAGAACAACTTCTTACTTATGCAAACAAAACTTATAAAACGAATCCGGACTATCCGTTTCAAAGATATCCTACCTGTGCAGCACTTCGCCACACAGATAATCGGAAAATCTATGGAATGTTTATGAATGTACAACAAAAAAAGTTAGGTCTGAACGATAAACCGGACGAATATATAGATATTTTTAATATTAAAGTTGACCCAGAGCTTAAAATGATGCTAATTGGTCAGAAAGGAATTCAGTCTGCCTACCATATGCACGCCGGAAGCTGGATTACCATTTTATTAGATGGCAGTGTGTCTCTTGATGAGATTCTGCCCCTGCTGGATATGAGTTACGAACTGACTTCCAGCAAAACAAAATCAAAGAATGGAAAGCCGCACAATTCCAACTGGATTGTACCTGCAAATCCCAAATATTACGATATTGAGAAAGCGATTGCTGAAGGAAATGGTACGTTTATATGGAAACAGAGTAACTCCATCTTCGTTGGAGACATCGTATATCTCTATGTTGCTGCTCCTGTATCTGCCATTCGATATGAATGTAAAGTATTAGAATCTGATATTCCATATCCATACGCAGATGAAAATGTCAGCATGAAAAAAGTAATGAAGTTGAAGTTATTAAACACCTTTCATCCAGAGGTCTTTTCTATCCATGTATTAAAATCTCATGGAGTTACAACGATTCGAGGACCAAGAAGTGTGCCCGCTTCTCTCCTGCATGAAATAAAACAATATATAAAATAAAGATACTGCACGCATTACATCATTTTTTTACTCTTTACTTACAGGTGCGGTCTTTAACCTTCTCAGATTTTTATTTCCCTTGCGAATCATATAAATGCCTATCCAAAATTCAATACAACATACAACGCCTGCCGTCATAGATACCATACTTCTTCGAAAATCTTCATTTTCTGCGCCACCAAACTGCGAGATCATCGCAGTCTCTAATGCAAGCATCGTTACCATTGCCGTCGTTAAATTGATTGCTTTTACTGCTGATAGTACAGGACTGTTAAACTTTCGAAAGCGAACGGCATTGATGATTGCCATCGTCAAATTATAAAATGTAACCGCTGCCATTGCATAAATAAGCCAGCCCTGATAATAATAGTTCTGATTTTTGTATACAATATAAATGGACTCTGCAACAAGTATTTGATTTAAAAATAGTAATGAAATTCCACAATTCCGATACTTGCGGTATTCCATAATATAATCTGTCGTATCTTTACGGACAACCAAGTTCTGTAATAACTGCATCTTTGCAATC
Organism: Lachnospira sp. UBA4346; assembly: GCA_002394205.1. Lineage (GTDB taxonomy): Bacteria > Bacillota > Clostridia > Lachnospirales > Lachnospiraceae > Lachnospira. The sequence goes on from DGTC01000053.1 coordinate 34,820, forward strand.
ACAAGATAAAGATAATACATTCCTAAATAAATGAACCATGTTGCATGATTTATCACACCCAGCGCAATATTAGAGATTACATAAATACTATTTATCACAAGCCCCGGAACCATCATAATCTTTGTTCGAAATCTGACATCACTCGAAAACAATTTCCATATGGATAAATCTTGAACAAACTGCCTGAGTATAATTCCTATGCGAACAATTCCCGTGATACAGACAACAAGCGCATATGCGGATATTCCATAGGCAAGAACCTCTATCGCTTTTGGATATGATTTATCATACAATACAATTCCAACAAAAAGAAAAGAAGGAATCGCTATCAGTATGGTCGGAAACACTGACAATACAAAAAATTTGTCCCATACTTTGAATAGCTTTTCCTTCATTTTCATTCTCTCTTTCTATTACTTCTTATGCTGTCTCACTGATTTCCTTTGCAAACATTACAATGTCACACACAGTTATATCATATATTTCTTACCTTTCGTTCCTTCACAGTTTTATAAAATTGTTTCTTGTAATGCTAACATATTAAAACACGAATATTATATGCAAATTGTATCACAATATGTCTATATGTACAATTCCGGTTACATTCAATTCCTGTAACTTTGGTATCAAATGCATTTTATTCCTGTATTTTAAGGCTCTCTTTTCGCATTTCGATTTTCCGAAGCCGTTGTCTAAGTCTCTCTTCTTCTCCCTGACTGGTTGGTACATAATACTTCTTTCCAAGAAGGGATTCTGGCAAACAAGTCATATCTGTTACCTTATCTACGGTATCATGTGCATATTGATAACCTTTTCCATAATTTAAATCTTTCATCAGGCTGGTTGTTGCATTTCGAAGATGTAGCGGAACCGGTTCTGCAATATGCTCTAGCGCGTCTCGTTTTGCCGTCTCATAAGCTACATACAATGCATTAGATTTTGGTGCAAGCGACATATAAACAACTGCCTGTGTCAGATGCACCGTACACTCAGGCATTCCGATAAAATGACATGCCTGATATGCTGCAACTGCAATCTCAAGTGCTTTAGGATCTGCAAGTCCTACATCTTCGCTGGCAAATCTGGTAATTCTTCTGGCTACATAGAGTGGATCTTCGCCAGATTCCAGCATCCGTGCCAGCCAGTAAACTGCCGCATCTGGATCAGAATTTCGCATAGACTTATGCAGTGCCGAGATGATGTTGTAATGTTCCTCTCCTTTCTTGTCATAGAGCAGTGATTTTTTCATGGTACATTGTTCAAATGTTTCCTTTGTTACAACCACACTTCCATCTGCCTGAATGTCGCCATTCAACTCCACCATCTCCAATGTAGACAACGCTGTTCTTGCATCACCATCTGAGAATGCAGCAATGAGTTCTATCGTGCTCTCATCCACCTTTAAATTCACATTTCCAAATCCTCTTGGATCTTTGATGCAGCGCAGCAACAGTTCTTTTATCTCCTCTTCCTTTAAACCTTGTAGCACGAATACTTTACATCTGGAAAGCAACGCGCCATTGATTTCAAAGGATGGATTTTCTGTGGTTGCCCCAATCAATACAATACTTCCTTTTTCCACAAAAGGAAGAAATGCATCCTGCTGTGCTTTATTGAAGCGATGAATTTCATCTACAAACAAAACTGTGCGTTCTCCATATCGTCTTTGCTCCTCTGCCTGCTTCATAATGTCCTTGATTTCTTTAATTCCACTGGTTACCGCAGAAAATTCAATAAACTCAGCTTTCGTCCTATGTGCGATGATTTTTGCCAACGTCGTCTTGCCTACTCCGGGCGGTCCCCAAAATATCATGGATGATATCTGATCATTTTCAATCAGTCTGCGAAGTACCTTTCCCTCTCCAAGCAAATGTTTTTGTCCTACATATTCTTCTAATGTCTGTGGTCGCATTCTCGCAGCAAGCGGCTGTGGAATCTGATTATCAAATAACGTCATCTGCTCCATGTTTTACTTCCCCCTTGTGGAATCTTCACGCGGTATTTCTGCCATAGCCGTTTCTAAGTTGTTTAAGATTCTTTCCAGATATGATTCTAACTGTTCAATCTCTTTCTCCTCAAATCCATCATAAAAAATACTACTAAGTCTGTCACTAACCTGGTTTCCAACCTGTTCCTGATCGATTCCTGTTTTTGTAAGGTCAAACCACTTTTTACGTTTATCTTTCTTATCCTGAACACTTACTACCAATCCCTGTTCTTCCTCCAGGCGCTTTAGCATCAATGTAAGTGTACTGTTTGCTAATCCTGTTACCTGTGCAAGTTCTGATGCGGTCTGTGGTCTTTTATCCCACAGCGCAGATACAATCTTTCCCTGCTCTGCATTATAAAGAGCCCTTCCATCATTGGATAACAGCCTATTAAATAATCTTCCATTCAGAAGATGTATTTTTAAAGTAAGGTAACCACCATTTTTTGTAATTGCCATTTTATTTTCCTCTCTGATTGTTCGCACAAATTTTTCAATGCTTTCTCTTTTATTTTACATACTACTATATAAAAATATTTCCGTCAATTATTTTTATATAAAACAATATAAACTTTTAAATAAATTTCTACACATCTGATTTTGTACATAAAAAGAAGGTGTCGCGTACATTCCCACACACCGCCTTTACGATGTTTTTAAGATTGCCTCCGACACCTTCTATATATTATTCCTTGAAAATAAAGATAAGTTCATTTTATGATTTTAAATTGTATAAATCCTCCCTCCGGACAATTGCCTGTACCGGACAACATTCCGTTGTGGAGAAATTTGTGAAAGAATGTAATGCCTATTATTCTTAATCGTTTTGTAACCGGTATAATTAAAAGAAAATTGTTATCAACCCGCGGCATGGATTCATTGACTTCTCTGCATACTCCATCTATCCATTTTCAACATGCTGTCTACTGTTTCGCCTTAAATCGATCATAACGTAATTCCTGCAAATCAACATCCGTTTTCCCTTCTGTCACAAGCATTGACAGATTATAACCGACAGCGGGAGCAATTCCAAATCCATGTCCTGAAAATCCACAGGCAGCGATCAACCCTGGTACTTCATCTATCTTGCTGATTACGGGTACTTTATCCGCACATAAATCCATCCAGCCTGCCCATGTTCTTACGATTTTTGCTTTTGAAAGCATTGGAAAATATTTGATAATACCACGACAGGTAGAAGAAGCGGCAAGACTATTTGTACTCTGCATGCCATTATCCTTGGTAAATCCTTCTAATCCCAGAGTTCCACCAAATACAAAAGAACCGTGTTTGGTCTGATGTCCGTAAAAATCAGCTTCCGCTGTTCCAAGCATCTGATCAAACATATGTGGCTGCGCCTCTGTTACCAGTGCTTCCAACATCACAGGCTGCATCGGAATATCAATTCCTACGGTTGCAAGAACTTCTCTGCTGTTTAAGCCTGCTGCAACAATCACAGTATCTGCTTCATATGTATTATTCGGAGTAATTACCTTTTTGATAACGCCTTTTACTTTCTTTAAGGCAATCACTTTTTCACCGGAAATAAAATGTACGCCCAATTTTCTCGCGGTCTTATAATATCCCAATGTAGTAGTAAGCGGATTGGCATGTCCGTCCGTTGGACACCAGCTTGCTCCAATCACTTCATCCGACAAATATGGATTGATTCGTCGCACCTCATCTCCATCAATCATTCTTACATCCAAACCAACCGCTTTTGCACGATCTGCAAGCCCTGTTAAAATTTCCATATGCTTTTCGGTCTTTCCCAAACGAAGATTGCCATCCTGATGATATTCGCAATCAACTTCCAGTTCTTCTGATAAATTTGGCCATAGATTCTGGATTCCATACATCGCCAATGGCAATTCTCTCGGATCTCTTCCCGACTGTCTGACTCCGCCACCATTTCTAGATGAACCACCATTTCCAATGTGATCACTTCCCTCCAGAACAATGACCGATACCCCTTTTTTTGCCAAATAATAGGCGGTAGCACAACCAATGATTCCGCCACCTACAATAATAACATCTGCTGTATAGCCCATATGCCTACGCCTCCTTTCTTTCTCTCGCAAAGACATCCATCTCAATTGGTCGCATCGGTACTCTTGATGTTGCCGGTTCTAATTCTGCCGGCGAAACACCCAACTCTCTGGCAACAATTCCTTTTACCATCTTAGAACAGGTCTGTCCCTGACAAAGTCCCATTCCTATTCGCAAATATCTGCGAATCTCTGTCAAGGTATACATACCTTCATGAACGGCTCTGCGAATCTCTCCTTTTGTAATTTCCTCACATCGACATACAAGCATATCGTCATCCGGTGCTGGTATATACTCACCGATATCCCGATTTCTATCATTCACACTATTCATAGTAAGCACCTGTCCTTTCTTATTTTGCTTTGTAAAACCTTGCCTTCATCACAAATTCTTTCGGAATTTTAATCGTGAGCAAATTTGTATGATCAAAGGCTTTCACACTTTTTATATCAACTACTTCAGCTTCACAAACGAATTTTCCATCTCTTCCCAGAGCGATGCCTTTTTCTCCTTTTTCAGGAAGTGGCAAAAATTCATAAGGAAGAGTAATACTTGCATATTCGTCCTCATAGGTTTCGTCAACCAGAAAGATTGCCTGTCCCGAACATGAGGCAACACACATTCCACATCCTATACACTGTGCCGTTTCATCAACAGCCGGTAATGATGTGATTTTTTCTCCAATCTTAATACAACCCTTTGGACATGCATCCTGACATGGATTACAAGGGATGTTCTGCGTACACTCCATTACCGGATGGATTCCTGCTTTTCTTGTCACACCCGGATAACGCTCAATCTCATTATCTGCCACAAATCCATATTTCAAAAGATTGGTAGAGATCTCACAACCTTCCTCTGTTTTTTCAATCAGCTTTCTTCGATTTTTCGGAGCAAACATTCCCTGACGAAGTCCATCCAATGTAGCCTCATTTTTCTCAAATTCCTCGGTCAGTTCCTTTTCATCAATGTAGCCTAAATATTCTGAAGCTGCCACTCCGGCAATTCGACCTTCAATCATTGCTGAACTGGCTTCCTCAATACCAGACACATCACCAGCCACAAAAACTCCTGGAATAGATGTTTCTCCATATTCGTCCACAATCGGCACCTGTCCGCCTCTCTTCGGATTATCCTCCATCTTGCAGCCTGCCATTTTTAAAAGCTGCGACATCGGAGATAAACCTACCGCAACGCAAACGGTATCTACGTCAAAATGTTTTTCTGTTCCAGCAATGAACTGAAACTTAGAATCAACCTCCGCTATCGTTACTCCCGTAACATGGTCTGTACCTTCAACCTCTTTGATTGTGTGGGACAGATAGAAAGGTACACCCGTTCTCGACACTTTGGCAGCATGAACACCATAGCCTCCTATCCTTGGTGCTGCATCTGCGAGTGCTACCACTTCACACCCACACTGTAAGAGCTGAAAACTTACCACCAATCCAACATTACCAGTTCCAAGCATCAGCACCTTCTCACCCGGCTTTATTCCATGCATATTCATCATCGTCTGAGCTGCACCGGCTCCAATCACTCCTGGAAGTGTCCATCCCTTAAAATTCACCATATTCTCTGCTGCACCGGTAGCAACTATAATGGCATCCCCTTTATAATGCTCAATCTCCCCTTCACGCTTCACGGTAATTTCCTTTTCCATATACATTCCAATTACCGTTGCATTTAGCCGAACCTCTACACCCAACTCCGTTGCTTCCTCTAACAACTGCTTGCCGATGTTAAATCCTCTGATTTTTGCCTTATGTTCTTTTGAACCAAAAAATTTGTGAATCTGTTTAAACAGCTGACCACCTGGTCTTTCATTTTCATCAAAGACAACTACCTGCAGTCCTCTTTTGGCTGCCTCAATCGCAGCGGACAGACCCGAAGGGCCGGCTCCTACTATAATCAAATCATATCTCTTCATGACTTCTTCCTCCCTTACTGTTTATCAAATGGTTCCGCAGATACTCCATACTGTGTCTGAACCACCATATTTTCTTTCAATGGTGTGACACAAGTTCTAACATTTAGTTCTCCATCTACGACCATAACACAGTCCGTACATCTTCCAATCGCACAGAACACACCTCTCGGTTCATGCTTTTTCTGCGTATAACGGTGAATCACAACCCCATTTGCTTTCAATGCTGCCATAATAGGTTCACCTTCAAATCCCTCCATCACTTTTCCATCATATGTAAACTGAACTTTTCGCCCTTTTTCCGGGACACCCAGAATTGGATGTTCTTCTAATCTGATTGCCATACCTTATACCTCCTTTGAAATAATTGCTTCCATCATCAATTCTACATACTGTGTTGGACGATTTAATGCTGTCGTCCCAACCATGGTAAACAACGGTCTTACATCGTGAAATTTTTCCCTAATTAAATCCATTTCCTGATTCCTCCTTCAAACTATGCCAATTCAGGTTCCTTCCACAAGTTCAACTTAGTACCAATCCCTTTTTTCAAAGCATTCCGATAACAAATCGTTCCCCATGCTACATCCTCAACAGGCATTCCTCCTATAGAATAGATAACAATCTCATCTTCTTTTTCATGAACCGGTGCCCTTCCTAACAACACATCTCCCAAATCAACAAGCTGTGACTTTTTCATCGTTCCTTTTACAATCTGATCCTCTACATTAACTGCCGGAATTGGAATGGTATGATACGCCGGATAATCCATCTCCTCTTCCCACGCTTCGTATAGCATAACATTATCCGCCACCATTCTGGCTCTATGCTCTACAAAATCTTCATCGAATCTTGCTGCCGTCGGACAACAAAACATGGCTCCGGGTTTTATCCATTCCTCCTTCACATACGGATAAGTTGATGGATCACCAGTTGGACTTGCTGTTGCGATACATATGATATCAGCTCCCCTTACCGCATCTTCCTCACTATCGACCACATCAATATTGGTAATCTGTGGAAATTCTTCTTTTATATATTTCACAAATGCTAATGTTGATGGAGAATCTGGTCGGCTGCCTTTTATTTTCACAGTATCTATCTTCTCACGTACTGCCATTGCTGCCGCAAGTGCCGTTTTATTCATAACACCAGGACCAATAATTCCAATCACCCGACTATCTTCCTTTGAAAAATACTTAATGCCTACTCCCGGAACAGCTCCCGTTCGATATGCACTTAATAAGTTTGCTGACATATAAGCAACCGGAGCACCAGTATCCTTATCATTTAATGTCAGCATCAATATGGAACGTGGAAGTCCCTTCTTCTTATTTTCAACATTGGAGCCATACCATTTCATTCCTGCCATATCAAATTTTCCTCCCAGATACGCAGGCATTGCCATGAATCTCCGGTCAGGTCCATCAACCGGCATGTTAGGAAATGGTGAGGACTCAGGAAAAGACACCATACATCCATGGGAATTACCGTTTGCTCCCCCCATCCTGTAATCTCCCACCTTCATGAGTTTAAACATTTCCTCCATGGCCTCCACACAGGAAGCCATATCCTTTACACCTGCCTTTATCATGTCCTCTTCATTTAAATATAAAAAATCTACTCTTGGATATGTCATATTAACGCCTTGCCTTTCTTTAATTCATTTATGATATTTTTGATATAGCTCATGTTCCATTGCCATGACTTCCTTTATCTGAAACGGCTTAAAAAGTGGTCGTTTCATCACTTTTTTTATCCATATTGCTCCATAGACTGCAAGAAGCAAAAAAATTCCTATACTAAGTTTGTAAATTCTTAGTTTTACATCCAGATTGGAATCAATATTATATAACATCCAGACCGTTCCTACGATTCCTATCATCGGCAGCACCGGACTCAAAGGCACCCGAAAGGTACGGGGTGCTTTGGGCAGTCTTCTTCGTAAAATTAAGACATTGAGATGAGATATAATGTACGCCATCATCCAGAATACACAGCCCGTCAATATCAAAAAGGACAATTCATCTGTTGTTGATAATCCAGTCAGATTAATCAAAATCATAATTCCGCCGATTGATAAAATACCAACATAAGGTGCCCCTTTCTTATTTGTCTTCATAAACACCGAAGGAAGCAGCTTGATTTTCGCCATTCCAGACATAATCAATCCCAACGAGGCAATCGCAGTATTCACGGTACTTGTTACTGCAAGAACAGACACAAGCACCATCCATATTGTTCCAGCCTTTCCCAATAACAAACTTCCATATAATACATGCGGTGTAGAACTCTGTGCCAGGGCTTCCCATGGTGTGTAATGGCTAAAGCCAATTACCATCACAGCCTGCATAAGAAAGACTAAAAGTAAACTGAGAACCATTCCAAGTGGAACATTTCTTCTCGCATTCTTAACCTGCTTAGAAATAGGAACCACATATTCACACCCTAAAAACAAAAAGAATGCCAATCCACAAAGTGAAAAAATATCTTTGGGGTTACCAGAGATTACTGTCGATTGATGAACAACCTGACCATTTCCCCATTCAAAGCATCCAATCAGACCCATAATCAATAGTGATGCTACTAACGCATATGCCACAAAATCCTGAATCTTTGCAAACATATCAATTCCATTTAGATTTGCTAAAATCAGTACAACTAGCAATACTGTGCAGTAAACCTGACTAGGAATACCTGCTCCTGCAAAAACAGTACTTAACGTATTTCCAAACATTGCACATTCCGCACTGCCACAAATTGTATTACATACCAGATATCCTCCAACCATCACAATAATTGTAAGAAAAGGGCCTACACCCGCTAAGGAATATTGGGCAAGTCCACCCGTCAGATTGGGCATCATAGCATTTAATTCCGAAACGGAAAATGCAGTAATTAAATTAAGCATACAACACACGAACATTGCTATGATAAAGGGTATTCCAACTGTAGAAGCCCCTACCCCAAGTGACAAAAGACAACTGGTTGCAACAATCAATCCTACGCCCGTTGCCACAGTACTTCCTAACCCTAATTTTTTCTCTTCCATATATAATCTCACCTCGTTTCTGCTGAAAACACGTTTACAACTCGCCTTCTAATAAAGCTGCTTCCCCTTCTTCACCAGTACGTACACGAATGACATTCATGATTGGTGAAATAAAAATTTTACCATCTCCGATATGACCGGTGTACAATTCTTTCTCTACAAAGCTAAGGAAATCATTCAAATCTTTTTCAAGTAATACCATCATGACAACCTGCTTGTCCAATAAAGTAGGAGCTTTCTTTTTCTCTGACTCAAATTCCTGTGTACCTAATTGCACTCCGCACCCCTTTGCTTCATACACGGTCATACCTGAAACACCAAACTTTCCAAGTTGTAACCGCAATGCCTCAATCTTTGCCATTGATGTAATAATTTCTACTTTTACCAACTTTTCTAGTTCCATTGCACAATCTCCTTCCTATTTTCTATAAAGTAAAAAGGCATCAAACACTTTACATTTGTGTTTGACGCCTTTGTCGTTGGTATTAATATATCATATTTTATCTTCAACGAAAAGCGGAATTTTCGTTGTATTCATCAACTATTTAGTTTATAATCTTATTGCAAGTATAAAATACCAATAAGGAGACAATTTATGAATCATAAACAATTAGAATACTTTCAGGAAGTATACAATAAACATAGCGTGTCTGCTGCTGCGAAAACTTTTTTTATCTCCCCACAGGGATTAAGCAAAATGATTATCAGTTTAGAAAAAGAATTAAATGTCACTCTCTTTGAACGCAGTGAAAAGAAAATGATTCCGACTCCTGCTGCCATCAGCCTATACTCGCATGTAAAACATATTTTGGACGAATATGACCTGATTCTAAACAATCAATTCATGACTTTTGAAAGTAAAAAGGATTTAAATATCGCTATTTCATACGATGCTATGTCCTATTTCCCAGCCTCCTTTTTTTCTAACTTTTACACAACACATCCCGATATCTTGCTGCACTTTATCGAATTGCCGGATTCGGAAGCCCTGAATCAATTAGACTCAAACAAAGTCGAACTGGCGGTACTTCCTGGCCCACTGCATGAGGGGACATACCATCTCGATCCTCTATTCAGCCATCAATTTTGCTTTCTTTTTCATAAAGACAATCCTCTGGCACACAAAGAAGATTTTCATCTCGCTGATACGCAAGGTGAATCTATTGTCATCAAAAGCCAGGAACTTTTCTTTAGTGATGCACAACGAAATCACTTGTTATCTTTGGGCATATCCACAAATATCGTTATGGAATGTACCGATTTAAATGTAATCACTAAACTGGTGGAAAACAACCTGTGCATCGGAATGATTCCTGAATATTTGAGCCAACTGGCAACTTCCATAAACATTATTACACGCCATCCCATGGATGACACGCAGGAAAAGAATATGTACCTAGTCCATCGAGCCGACAGCGTTCTAAGTCAAGAAAGCAAAGAATTCCTTCTATATTGCAGAGAATATGTATCACAAAAAAATTTATAGATTGTCCGACGCTTTCTTCATACGGTATCTTTGTGTCCCGAAATTTAATGATATAAATATGTTCCTGTCCTTATGACAAACTTTAGACCTCCTATCCGAGATAAAGTCAAAAGCACCTTGAAAACACTATTTCACACTCAGCCTAATGATGATTTCCTCTACGATGCCGAAAAGAACGTCACCAAAATGCTCCATGAAGATTCTCACCAGTTCAGAGAACGTTCCATCGAGCTTCGTATGAAGGAAGAAGAACAGAGACGGGCCGAACAGCCACAGCAGGAAACCAATCGTCGCAGATCTCGTTGAAGATAAAAATACAGCTACCAAAGAGTCTATTCTCTCCCTGGTAGCTGCTTTTCTCTAACAGTAGGTTTTCTATTATTTATTTGTAAGTAACATTGAAATTACTCTACTTTTTCTATGGTTATCGTTCCTGATAGCTCCTTTATGTATTCTTCACCTGCTACCACACTTCCCAATTCATACAATCCACTTGCACTGCCAAAATCCCTATAGAACATTACCACATCACCCCATGGTGCATAATAAGCAAGCGAACCGGCCACGCTGTCTGCTAATGGGGTATCACTTGTATTAAGTTCCTTTGGTGGATAATATATTTTTTCATCCGTGCTATAATTCTGAACCTCAATCGTAAGGGGAAGCTGGTCATATAAATCATTTGCTGCCAAGCTTCCGTTCAACTCATAAATGATTGTATTCCCATTTGCTGTTACTTTCATCTGCTTTACAGACGATTCATTCTCAGTCACTTTCTCTGCAGCAGACGATTCTTCCTCTACTGCCTGAATGGTAATCTCACCAGACATTCCCTCAATGTTATTTACTCCACTGAATGCCACACCCATTCGATGCATTTCATCGCCAGCATAAAAATCTTCGTAAAGCATGAATACATCGCCCCAAGGCTCATAATAACTGAGTTCGCCCTTTTTACCATCATGGTAACTCTCAGCATCTGTTACAGCTAACTTCTCAGGTGGATAGAACATCCATTGTGCATTGCGAAAATTGCTTAGTTCTAAGGTCAAAGGCAGTTGATCATATAATTCTTTCGCAGCTTTTGTGTCATATAGTTGGAATGTAGCTTCCTTTTCTCCACATGTAACAGATACCACCATGTTAGATAATGGCAATCCGTTCACTTCTTCGGACGATTCCGTTGTTTTTGTCTCTAGCACTTCTGTTTTATTCGGTGCTTCTGCCACCTGTTGAGAGGTTGTTGTTTTTATCGCCTCACGATCTTTAGATACTCGACTTTCTGTTACATTCTTCTGTCCACACGCTGTTATTACCAGACTCATAGTAATAAACAGACAACTTATTGCCAAATATTTTTTTAAACGTTTCATATGCTATCACCTACCCTAACTCCACAGTAACTTGTGTTCTTGATGGGAAACCAGCAACTTCACTTACATACGCATTTTCAATATGTCCCACTATCATCATTCCCGGATAAGAGCCAGACTGCTCCTGTCCGCCATAAAGAAGTGCCAGCCAACCATCCGCTACACTGATATCACCATTCTTCCATCCGGTCTGTTTCTCTGAAGGATCAAATTTACCTTCTGATAATGTACAACAAATATCAATTCCTGAATTACTTCCAGTAACCGTTACTGGTAATCTTTTTACAAAATCCTTTGCTGCTACTGTATCATTTAATGTTGCTGGAATTTCTTTATTCCCGGCTATAATTTTTATCTTTGTCATTGCTTTGCAGCTCCTTTCAAAATTTATGCAAGAGATATGACGGCTGTGATATCTCTTCTTCCGAATACTTTTTTAAGCCCCGCCTGATCGATGTTTTCAAATACACCAAGTTTTGTGAAGTTCCAATGTTTTGTATCATAGTAAAATACTAACTGGTTTCCACAATATAGGATAATATCTCCTGCTTTCGTCGTATAAGGCTTATCATTAGTAGGAAGCTTAAATCCGAGATTCCCTACTTTTTCAAAGTTTGCATAATCATTCATGTGGATTGTGATTGGACCGTCATTTAGTTTATCTGCAAAAGCCTTGGCAGATGAATTATTTTCCAATCTTGCTGTTAATGTTTCTCCGTTTACTTCTACCTTAATTGTCATTGCCTGATTCCTCCTTTTTTTCCACAGGTTCCTTTAACCGAAAAGCCTCTTCTTTGATTTCTGCCAAAGTTTCCTCCGTCACATCTTTTGCTACCAGCTTCATAAAATCAATATCTAACTTCAGGAATTCGTTAAAATTACGATTCAGTTCATAAATTGCTCCCTCGTACACATCATCGTCTCCGGAGCTTAAGATCATGCCTGCCTTTTTTAAATTCGGCAGCTTCCCCGGATGAGCGATGGCATATGTCCTGTCTATTGCGCATTTCAACTGACCGGAAAAACTGTGATAGTAAACAGGGGATGCTAAAACAAGCATATTTGCCTCTTTTAGCAGATCATAAATTTCCTGCATATCATCCTTCTGTACACATACGCCTTCACTCACTTTCTGGCAATGATCGCATCCAAGGCCCCCAGCAATCCTTCCATTATTGCCACCCGTGTGGCATTAAGGGTATTTTACGTTATAAATTCTTTTCAAAAAATTCTTTTATTCCCGTGAAAGCCCTACTATAAATTTTTTGCATTTTCTTCAATCAACTTCTTATACCAGTCAAAACTGTCTTTCTTAATTCGCTTCATCTCTTTCAGATCGTCTTCCGTCCTGTCAATATCCACATGGAAACAATTCAATTTCCACTATTACCTCTTGTGTGGCATTAAGAGATTTTTGAAAGGTATTTTATGAAACAGACAGAAGGAAAAAGAAATACACGGACAAAGCAGGCAATTCACGATGCATTTGTAGCGATGATCTGTGAAAATAAGTCCAATGAAATCAATATTAAAAATCTAACTGAGCGTGCAGGTATACATAGAAAAACTTTTTATCTGCACTATACCTGCATCGAGGCACTCTATGAAGATGAGCTGAGTCTTCTGGCGCAAGGATATTTTGAGGAAGTAGAGAAACTCCCTCTTCCATTTAGTTATTATGATTTGACACGTGTTTTATTTGAGTATAATTCGAAAAGTCAATACTCAGAACTACTTTATTGTAATCCCACATACAGTGATTTTTCTATGAAACTTATCGCTACTACTATGAAGCACAATCGGCAAATCAATAACCCTTATGAGGCCTATTCCCCAGAAATGCAAAATATCATCAATGCATTTGTTACAAATGCTTCTATGGTTGCTTATCGTCAGTAGGTAGCCGATGGCAAAAAAGTCCCGGTAGAAGAAGTCGTTCAAGTTGTCGGCGCTCTTTTGGAAACTGGTGTACAATCCATTGTACGCTCTTAAAGAGAAACAGTCTTTCCATACTTCTCTGCAACTTCCATAAATGTTGGATATCATCTTCTTCATGTAATATCTCTCCTTTGCATATAAGCCCCTTCTGCAAATCATGCAAAAGGGGCAATCCATCTTATAAACACATCTTATAAATAGCTACAATATCTTCCTGCTTCAGATTCTTAATACCAGGGATAAAAGCACCCATTGAGGCATGCTTTGCCATATCTGCGAAATGCTCTTCACCTATATTCAATTCGGTAAGAGTCTTCTTCAGTCCTAAAACATCGAATGCAAAATGCTCTACTGCTTCAATTGCTTTCTTTGCACCATCTATCGGATCAAGTCCTGCTTCTACTCCAAATACATGAGTTCCCAAACGATAAATTGCCGGTGCTGTACTCTCATCCAAAATGTATGTCAGCCATCTTGGAGTAACGATTGCAAGACCATGTCCATGGGTAATGTCATAGTATGCAGACAGCTCATGTTCCATTGCGTGACATGCCGGTGCATGAACAGTTCCTGCATCAAGAATCGTATTGAGTGCCATAGAGCTTGCCCACATCAGATTCGCTCTTGCTTCGTAATTCGCAGGCTTCGCAAGTGCAACTGGTGTCCATTTTACAACAGCCCGCATGACTGCTTCCTGCATTTCCAAAACCATATCAAAAGTTGCATCGCCTGCCAGATAGTAGTTATCAAGCACATGATTGAAAATATCAAATGCTCCGCAGGCGGTCTGGTATGCCGGGAGGGAATAAGTCAGCTCCGGATTCTCAAAAGCAGCCTTTGGAATCAGTGCATCCCCACCAATACCAATCTTTACATTGACATCCATGTTGGAGATCACTGCCCATGCATCCATCTCTGAACCTGTTGCTGCATTTGTAAGAATGGCAATGATTGGAAGCGCATCCGTCACCCATACGTTTTCTTCCACTAAAGGCCATACTTTGCCGTCTTCTGTCTTTGCTGCAGCGGCAATTCCCTTAGAGCAGTCTATCGTAGATCCTCCACCGACTGCAAGAACTACATCAATGCCTTCCTGCTTACAGATCTCAGCGCCTCTATCCACGGTTGTGTGGCGAGGGTTAGGCTCTACGCCTGCAAGCTCAAAGAGCTCTAATCCTTTTTCTGTAAGAAGTTTTGTCACCTGACCGTAAAGCCCATTTTTCTTAATGGAACCACCACCATATACCATTAGCACCTTCTTGCCATACTTAGATACTTCCTCTGCAAGATGTGTAAACTGATTTTTCCCAAAATACACTTTATCAGGGTTGTGAAAAATAAAATCATTCATGAATATAACCTCCTTCAAATTTCTTCCAAATTCATAAAGTTCCTGCTTCTTTTCTTCTGATACTTCTTCCTCACCATGTACGGTGAATACACCAATATTCTCCAGTCCAAGGAAATCTTCAAAATCGCCTTTCAAAGAATAGAGTGCTCCGTCATAGATATCCTCATCTCCCGATGCCAGAAACATTGCTACCTGTTTTAACTTAGGCAGTAACGCTCTCTCTCCGGTTGCATAAAAGCGGTCAATTACGCATTTGAGCTGTCCGGAAAGGTTATGATAATAAATCGGAGAGGCAAGCACTAATAAGTTTGCTTCTCTTAACGCATCGTATACTTCCTGCATATCATCCTTTTGCACACAATTATAATTGCCCTTTGTATGACAATACTCACAGGCAAGGCATCCCTTAATATTTTTTCTGCATACATCAATCACCTTCACTGTATGTCCTGCATCGGTTGCACCTTTTTCAAAGGCACTAACCATTGTCTTTGTATGTCCTTTAGGTCTTGGGCTTCCATTTAAAACTAAGATATTCATCGTCATCACCTCAACTATGTTATTCCAACGAAAATGTTACACTGACATTTCCCTTTCCAAGTGCGTCTTCCCAGCCTGTAAGGTCATTGATTCTCGCCAGTTTCGTGTAACTCCATGAATGCGAGCCATAGAACATAACAATGTTGTCCCCACCATACAGCACGATATCTCCGGCGCTGGTATGCATTGGCCTATCACTGGTGGAAAGTCTCCTTCCAAGTGCACCCACTTTTTCAAATCCCGAATAATCCTGTAAGGATAATTCTACCGGTCCCTGCTCCATCATCTGAATCAGTTCATCCGTTGCTTTGTTATCCTGCAAAGTTGCTTCAAACCTTTTGTCTCCAATCATTACGATCATATTCATATCCCGCTCTACTCCTTTGTTACTTAATCTTGTATAGATAAACAGTCCCAGGATAACAACGACAACAACAATTATAATTGCCATCCATCGTTTTTTCACCATTCCCTCCATCTTTCGTTCCACCAATGTGTCATATACTGCTCTGTTTTATTTTTATTAACCGTTTGACCTATGATTGGTGTTATCACATTTACACCTTCCTCTTTGGCAGCTTTTGTAACTCTTTCGGCAGGCTCGCTCCATTTATGTTTTGCCAATACAAACGTTCCCCAATGAACCGGAAGAATCACATCCGCCTGTACATCAAGTGCTGCCTGCACGACTTCTTCAGGCATCATATGGCACTGAGACCAGGCTTTATCATACTGACCATTTTCCACAATCATCAAATCCATCTTTCCAAATTTCTCATACACTTCCTGAAACATATCTCCATAGCCGGTATCTCCTGTGTAATAGATCTGCTGTTCATTTGCCTGTATCACATATCCGCACCATAAAGATTGGTTCTGATTCCACGGAAGTCTTCCGGAATAATGGCGTCCAGGTGTGGATGTAAATGTAAATCCTGCTACATCCTGTGACTCCCACCATGCAAATGTATGAATTTTATTTTTATCAACACCCCAGCGAATTAAATGCTGATCTACGCCTAATGGTACGACATATTCTCCTACTCTATCATCAATTGCCCGAATCGTATTGTAATCCAAATGATCATAGTGATCATGTGATAGTAATAAGACATCTACATATGGGATATTTTCTTTTTCCATAGGAATTTCAGACATTCTTTTTCCAACTGCAAACTGCACCGGTGAGGAATAATCACTCAATACTGGATCAATAAAAATCTTTTTTCCATCCATTTGGAGCATCACGGTAGAGTGTCCAAACCATGTAACATCCCATTCACCCTTTTGATTTTCGGGAAATCTCTCGATTTTTTGTACAGGAATCTCACCGTCTTTTGCTCGTTTTTCACTGGAATTTTCACTCGGTTCACCAACCACAACTGTATCTACCACAAAAGGATCTTTCGTATGAAATTGTCCATCATAAAATGCATCTGTTCTAGATTCGTACTCCTTCATTTGTGCTTTTGATGGAGTTCTTCCCAAAGGTTTCCATAAAATCACAAATGCTAATGCTGCTATCACGAAAACACACAAAAAAAGTCCAATGCCCAGCAAAATCTTTTTTCCTCTCCTCCACCTTTTTTTCTCATCCATAGACCAATTCTCCTTTTCAAAACAGGGGGTATCTGTCAAAAGCAAATCCCCCTATTCATATCATAATTTATGCAAATGCTTTATGAAAGAAATCTGCTAATTGTTCAAACGGAATAAGTTTTTTCTGGTCATAAAGTGCTGCATGATCTGCCTCTGGAACAATCACAAGTTGTTTTGGTTCATTTGCTGCCTTATATGCATCCTCAGAATAATAGCGGGAATGTGCATTTTCTCCTGCAATAAACATCACTGGTCTAGGAGAGATCTCCTTAATATTAGTCATCAGAGGATACTCAAAGAATCCAACCGGTGTTGTTGCTGTCCACGAAGATACAAAATTCACTGCTCTGTCATGATGCGCACGAATCACATAGTAATCAAAGAAGCTGCCTACTGTCTCATCCATTCCATGAAGCATCTTGCTGATTTCGTCCGGTGTCATTCCCTCTGGGAAGGATGGTGCTGCTGTATTCACTTCACCATCCTCTGTGAAAGAAAGCTCATGTGAGCCAAGACTTGTCTGGCCATTTACCGCATCATTCCAACGTACCTGTCCAAGATAATCCTTAATCTTATTTCTCTGTTCCTCTGTGTAATAATCCATATGTCCTCTGGAAATATCTCTGGACATATCATACATGGAAACAGTTGCAACAGCCTTAATTCTTGTGTCTGCTCCAGTTGCAGTAACTGCCATTCCAGAAAGACCACAGATACCAATCACACCGATTCTGTCTCTGTCTACATAGTCGAGCGTTCCAAGATAGTCAACTGCTGCTGAGAAATCCTCTGTAAAGATTTCAGGAGATGCCACATTTCTTACTTCTCCGCCACTCTCACCGCAGAAAGAGTTGTCAAATGCGATAGTGACAAATCCCTTGCTTGCCATCTCCTGTGCATATAAACCGGAAGATTGCTCTTTTACTGCACCGAACGGTCCTGACACTACGATTGCAGGATTCTTCTTTCCTTCGTAGTTTTCAGGAAGATATAAATGTCCGGCTAGTTCGATTCCATAACGATTCTTAAATCTCACTTCCTTCATCTCAATATTCTCATAAATCTTAAATGTTCTTGTGTCCATGTTATTCACCTTTTCGCTTTAAGCGTCCTTTCTTTAAATTGTCTGTTTTTTGCTCTGTAACTGAAAAATCAGATAGTCCAGACATTCCAACTTATCCTGTTTTTCGTGAATCGTATCTAATAATACGGTTCGATACTGGAGTAACGTAGGAAGCATTTTTACATCTGAATATTCCTCTGCCATACTCATACAGCATTTGATATGTTCATCATCAAGCCCTGCGTCTTGAAGATTCTGCAACAGCATGGCTTTCTTATTTGTGATATCTGCCATGTTCTTACCTTATCACTTGATTTTAGTGCCTTTCTCAATTGATTTCTCTATCTGTATTCTATTATATACACTTTTCCAGTAATAGCAAATTGACATTTTCTATCGCTTGTCATTCTTGATTGGAATACCTTGTCGTGATATAATGAGCTAATGAGCGCAGGAAAAAACAAGCGACACCGCAGGCGGCATTTGTTTTTTACAAGCCATTAACGAGAAAACGAAGATGCGAAGCAGCTGGAAAAGCACGAAGTGCGGGTTTTCGAGTATATGATATAATGAGCGTTAGCGAGCTGGAGTAAGCGTAGCTTATTCAAAGCGAGCGGCGAATGGCAATCACGATAGATTTCAAAGAAATCGTCAAGCACGAAGTGCGAATCGTGATATAATAGATACATAAAAAATCAACAACATGAAGGGATTTTAATACTATGGAAATTAGAGTTTTACGCTATTTCTTAGAAGCTGCCAGAGAAGGCAATATGACAAGAGCTGCAGAACGGCTTCATGTAACACAGCCGACACTTTCAAAGCAGATAAAAGAATTGGAAAATGAACTTGGAAAAAAGTTATTTCATCGAGGAGCAACCAGCATTTCACTCACAGAAGAAGGTATGATTCTTCGCAAACGAGCAGAAGATTTACTTTCCATTGCTGATAAAATTGAAAATGAATTTAAATCAATGGATCATATCACTGGAGGAACGGTTTCCATTGGATGCGCTGAATCCAAGTTAATTAAATATCTCGGAAATGCAGTTCATTCTCTAAATGAGACCTATCCAAACATTCATTACAATATCATCAGCGGAAATACGGAACAGGTTACAGAAAAATTAGACAATGGCGTATTAGACATGGCATTTATTGTGGAACCACCAGATCTGTCAAAATACAACTATCTGGAGCTTCCGGAGCATGATATCTGGGGGGTCTATATGCCAAAGGATCACCCTCTGGCTAAAAAAGAAGGCATAATGTTTGATGAGCTTGCCCCCTATCCGATTATGATTTCAGAACAGTCTGCCCGCTTTGATCTTCCACGTTGGTGTGGAGAACGTGCAGAGCAGTTGAATATCGTTGCTAACTTCAATCTTGCTAACAATGGATTCGTCTTTGTTCGTTGCGGTGTTGGTCTGGCTCTGGGATTTGAAGGAATCATTGAAGCAAATAATAACTCCTCTCTGGTCTTTCGTCCTCTTATTCCAGAACTTCATACTTCTATGTATGCCATCTGGAAGAAATATCAGGTTTTTACACCGATTGCATGTCTTTTAGCAAATGAAATCAAAAAAGAAATGGGGATTTAAACACGATTAGAAGGACCAAGAAGTGTGCCCGCTTCTCTCCTGCATGAAATAAAACAATATATAAATTAAAGATACTGCACGCATTACATCATTTTTTACTCTTTACTTACAGGTGCGGTCTTTAATTTTCTCAGATTTTTATTTCCCTTGCGAATCATATAAATGCCTATCCAAAATTCAACACAACATACAACGCCTGCTGTCATAGATACCATACTTCTTCGAAAATCTTCATTTTCTGCGCCACCAAACTGCGAGATCATCGCAGTCTCTAATGCAGGCATCGTTACCATTGCCGTCGTTAAATTGATTGCTTTTACTGCTGATAGTACAGGACTGTTAAACTTTCTCTCCAATAGCGATAAGATTTAATACCGTATATCCATCTGGAACGTCAAGTAATTTACGAGTTTCAACTCATTAAATATAATGTTCTCCATTGTATGAGTTTCTTCCATACATAACCCTTTTTATTTTCCATAATACAGTTCTCCTTACAATGTACTTGTCAATATTTTCGTAACTACAGTTACTTAATTTCTAAATTCATTATAAGTTGAGAAACTCATCAAAACAACGCACAGTTTTTCCAAAAAAGTAGGATAAGAAACTTATTTTTTATTTGTTTCTTATCCTACCTCGTTCTATTTATTTGAATTTTCTTAGCACTTCTGCAATATCCCCATCCACACAAATGGACCTATCTTTAATCTCCTCCGGCGCATACGCTTCTCCGAAATTCAAACATACATATGTCGCATTCGGATTTGAATTCGTTGCTCTCCAGAAAGGATATTTCACGATTGAAGGCGTGTTTGCGCCAATTCCCAATTCCAGATATACAATCTTCTGATCCTTCTCTCCTCTTACAGGCTCCGAAACATTTACAAAGCCAAACGCCCCAGATACTCCATGGTGCGATAAGAAGGAGGCAAAGCGGTTATTCGCAGCATACCAGCCATCATCCTGAACAAAGGTATCGTCACAGCGAAGATTCATCGTCATCAGCTCATCACAATCCGGACAATACGGAACTAATTCTGTCGGAATTTCCATTTTCCAGTTTTCCTGATTGGCATAGTCTATTTCATACTTCCCATCTTTTTCTATAAGGAACCCTGTTGCCACTAACATTTCCTTTACCTGTTCTTCATTATCATATGTTTTCTGGTGACAAGGATCTGCGCACTGCCACAGGCCATAATCGCCCTGGGTATAGAATAATCTCTCCTTATCAAATCCTGCTAACTGAAATTGATGATCCACATTGGTGGTAAGCACGAAGTAGTCCTTATCCTGAACAAGTGTTAATAAGTTCTGATATACTTCATTTTGTGGCTGATCATATCGATTAATGTAGATATGTCTTGCCCACCAGCCCCAATACGTCTCCATATTCGGAAATGGATAGAATCCGCCGGAATACATATCGGTAATTCCATATTTGTCTCTAAAATCAGAAAAATATTTACGAAAACGTTCTCCACTATACGTATATCCTGCTGCCGTAGACAATCCTGCTCCTGCGCCAATTACAATCGCATCGGCTGTTTCAATTTCATTCTTTATTCTTGTAATTTTTTCTTCTATACTTTGTTTTGTCTGTCTCTTATCAAAAATCATACTGTTTTCCTCTCTTTCTGCACTATCACGGTGTTTTGTCTCACCTGTTTCATGTATTTGTTTTATTTATTGTAACTTTTATTATTACATTAACTATATCATTTTTATGTTGTAATGTCAATAGTTACATTTATTAAAATAGACTTAAATAAAACACGCCTATACATACAAACGCCCAATGAATACACAATCCATTGGGCGTTTGATGCTTCTTTGTGAAAATACTCTTTATTGTTACTTTTAACTGATCCTTTCATTACTTGCGGACAACTGAAATTCTTTCCTGAATATGATTTCCCTTTGTTGCCTCGTCTACAAGTGCAATTGCATAATCTGCATAACTGATGATGCTCTCGCCTCTTTCATTCAAAGTAAGTTCTTCTCCTGCTAAGATGTATGCACCACTTCTCTCTCCATCTGCCTGAAAATCTCCTGCCGGGCTGATATATGTCCACTGAACATCCTTGTTTTTGCGAAGTTCTGAAAGTGCTTTTGCCATTGCCTGTGCGATTGGCTGATAGCTTTCTGGGAAGTCCGGACCATCTGACACACATGCTGTATGCTCTGGATTCACATAAAGACTTCCTGCACCACCTACAATAAGAAGTCTTGTATCTGTTCCTGCAAGTACCTCTAAAAGATGTGCCTGTGTTGTACTATGTGCCGGAAGCGTTTCTGCTGTCCATGCACCAAATGCATCAACAACAACATCAAATCCTGCTAAATCTTCCTTTGTGATGTCAAAAATATCCTTCTTTACATAAGTCTGTGCCTGTGTGTTGTTCTCTTCTTTTCTGCCAAAAGCTGTTACTTCAATTCCTCTGTTGACTGCTTCTGTGATAACCTTATTTGCTACTCTTCCGTTTGCTGCTACAACTGCTAATTTCATGTGTTTGTCCTCCTATACGTTTCATAATAATTTCTTGTTGTTAGATGTAATGTTATTTGTTACATCTTTGATGATGTAATCATATCATCTTTTTATTGTAATGTCAATAGTTACATTGAAACTTTTTCTTTTTAATTTCATTTATCCAACTTTTGGATTGTCTGCTGTGGACAAATTTCTGCACAACGTCCACAGTGCAGACAATGATTTTGGTCAATAACGACTGGTGTTGTCGAAATATCAATACATTTCTGTGGACATACCGAAGCACACATCTGACATCCAATACAGGCATCTCCTACATAGTATCCATGTTTCTTTTGCTGCGCTTCTCCAATAACAATACTGCCTCTCGTCACGTTCCTTGGATCACTAATATCAAAAAATTCTCCAGTCGCTTTAAATAGTCGAAACACTTCCAATGCAGACCTCGTATCCCCCGGATAGATTCCCTGCATGTAGGGATTTTTTTCAAAAATTTCATCCAGCTTCTCATTTCCGATATTCTCAACTTGTCCACGCAAGGATATGGATCTTTTATCTTTAATTGAAGAGAGCGAAATGTACTTCTGCTCCATAAGCTGCTGATAAAAAGCCTTTCCTTTTGCCGTCAGAAAATACACACCTTTTTCATCCCAAAGCATCATATCAATCACTCTGGTAAGCGGTCTTTTCTCCTCGTCAAGTGTCGCAATGGTCGTAGAATGAATGTCTTCCACCAAAATCTTCAAAAAGTCCTTTGTATTCTGATCCATATCCATACGCTCCTTTATTTCCTATCTGTTATACGCTTACTTCTTATTACATCTGCTGCGTATCTATATTTTCTCAGTAAAACCTCGATAAGAACAATGTCTTATTCACAGGTTCTTGTCTCTATCTTACAAGAATAGCCTCATTTCCAAATTTTCCATTCTGATTTGCCCATGTTGACTGTTCTGCCAGATTTTCAATAACATCCCAATGCTCTGCAATCTTACCATTTTCTACGCGGAATAAATCGTAAAATGTAACATCTGCTCCACCAAAAGAGCCCTGACTGCCAACCAATACGAAGTTTCCTTCTGCTACTGCAATATGTGTCTCATCATATACCATCGCAATTCCCTGTTCTGCCATTGCTGCAAGTGCAGCGCCGAGTCCATCAAGACCATCTGCAATACCGGTATTGTGCTGAATATAATTATTTCCATCATAGTAAGATGTAAGGGCATCCATATTTTTACCCATAAGTACATCTTCTACAAAACCTAATACCACCTTCTTATTTGCCTCTGTCTTATCAATATCTGTTACCGTCTTTGTTCCATCAATCTGTGTATGACCGGAAGGATTTGGTTCTGCAATATCCTGTAAATTATCCCAGTGTTCTGCAATCAGACCATCCTCAAATCGAAATACATCAAACGCTACCTGCTTGCCTGCACCTGCAAAATTATATACTGTCTGTAAAAATACCTTATCTCCATCTTCAAATGCACGAATATTTTCTACTGTTGTTTGAACCGGTGCCTGTGCAAGTCCTGCAACAGCTCCTACAAACGCATCTTTACCAGTACCAAATGCTAAATTATGCTGAATGTAAGAATCCTTTAAAAGTGTTGCTGCCTTTGCTGTATCACCTGTTGCAAATGTTCCAATGAGTGCCAATGCCTTTTCCTTGTTTGTCATAATCTGTTCCTCCTTTAAATTGTTTGTGTAAGTTATCTCTGTGTTCTTGCTGCCAAATAATTTACCCAAAATGCCCATGTATCTGTCTCCTTTGCTTTTATTCTTTGCAATGGAGACGTCTCTCACATTGCATGTTTTTAGATGTAATATTGTTTGTTACATCTTTGATGATGTAACTATATCATTGTTTCATTGTAATGTCAGTAGTTACAACGATATTTTTTATAAAATTATCAAAATAATTTCTTATAACACAAAAAAAGCCTTGAAAATACTGCATTTCTACAATACTTTCAAGACTTATGTTTCTCCCTTTTTACCAAGTACAATCAGGTTTCGGACTGTATAATCCCCACTACACCTCAATCACATAATCTGCGTTATTCATTGCCGATGCTCTATGTGATACCAATATCACGGTGCGTTTCACATCTTCCGCTTTGATGAATTTTAAGATAATTCCTTTTACTTCTGCAGCCGCCTAATCATCCGTCTCGTCATATTTCTCATTGACAAAATCAATGACATCCTGCTTGAGTGCTTCTGTATCTGCCACGGATTCTTCTCCCAATGCTTTTAACTTCTGAACATCTTTGTGCGTAAATTCTTCATCTTCCTCATACTTCTTTGATAAAATATGAATCATTTTCCGTCGTCTGAGCTTTTCGACCATAATATTGTCCTTTTCCCGAATCCATGCAGCTAACAATACAATGAGCAGAAGCGTTCCAACATAACCAAGAATCGGATACAATACAGATACCAACTGCTTAAATCCGGAAAAACTACAAACATAACCGATTCCCACCATTACAAACAGATAGATTCTTAACTTCTTTGTGTGATCTCCTGCAAAACGCTTTGCTGTGGCATAAAACAACGAAAATGCAGTGTTGAAAATCAGTGCAAAAATAACGATTGCATACACGAAAGCAAACACCGGAGAGATTTGCTTTACAATTGCAAGCATTGGAATCTCTGCATCTTTGGCTATCCCGATATTTGCAAACAAAGTAATAGATGCACAGAAAATAATAATCCCAATAATTGTTCCGCCAATCATACCGCCCTTTTGTGCATTTCCGATTTTTAACATAGAACCACCCAGCACAAATGCCATGGATACTCCCGTTACCGCACAGATAGAAAAATAGTTAACCGCCGACATCACCGGAAATGGAATTGCTGGTTCTATGGTCTGTGCGACTGTACTTAACTGCGAAAAATCATAAGATTTTCCAAGAAATGTATATGCAGTAATCACAACGAGCATCACGATAATAATCGGTGTAAATACCCCAAGAATCCCTGTAATCTTATTGAAGTCCAAAAATGATACGATGATAATCAACACGGAACAAATCAATGCCCCCAGCCATGCCGGAATTCCAAACTGCTGATGCGCATTTGCTCCTGCACCTGCAATCATAACAAATCCGATGATAAATCCGGAAATAATCAATGTGAAATCTATCACTTTACTAAGAACCGGATGCGCAATCTGTTCCAACACATCCTGATGATTATCGGACTTATAATAACAGCCCAATGCTAAAATAATTCCACCAAAAATGATATTTAGTATTCCCAGAAGAACAACTGCAATCATTCCCTTTGTTCCAAAACACAAGAAATACTGTAATATATCCTGACCTGATGATAAACCGGCACCGACAATAATTCCAACATAGGCAAGTGCCACCGACATATAACGCTTAAAATTAATAATAAGACTCACTCCTAACTTTACAGACCGGCTGGATATGACATGAACTTTTGTCCATCTAATATCCATCCCTTTATAGAATAACAAAAGAGGTTCTGATTCTCTGTCATACGACTGTCAACCAGAACCTCTTTTATTATACCAAAAATATGCCTATGTAGCAAATTATGTTGTAGTATTTCAGATTACATTATACATTTGTAAAATTTGAAGACTCATTTTTCAGATTATTAGCAACTTCGTTGTTATCCTTCATCTGGTCATTGACTGTTGCAAGTGAGTGAACCAAAGAATCCACGCTAATTGCTGCGTCTGTTACCCCCTGTGCACTTTCTTCCACTGCACGGCTAATTCCATCAACGGCATCTTTAATCTGTCCCATATGTTCCATAACATTCTTTGTTTCCTGTGCATAATCTCCCATCACTTCATCAATATGTGATGCATCTTCATTATACTGCTGTCCGCCTTTGACAAACGCAGCATAGTCATTTAATACATTTTCATTGATGTATGCGATAATCTTTTCGGATGCTTTCATCAGTCCCTGAACTGCCGCGATTACCTGCTCATTGATTGTCTGAATATTATTTGCTGTTTCTCTGCTTGAATCTGCAAGTCCACGAATCTCATCCGCAACAACTGCAAAGCCCCTGCCAGCTTCTCCTGCTCTTGCCGCTTCAATAGATGCATTTAACGCAAGTAAGTTTGTCTGACTTGAAATGCTTAAGATTTCATCTGTAAGCTGTGTAACCTTTTCTACACTCTTACTATTTTCAAGTGCTATATTCATTTCCTGTGTGATATTGCCAACAATTTCATTCGTACTGTTCATGTTGTCTGTAGCAACACGCTCCAATTCAACTGCACGCTGTTTCATTTCCTGTGCATAACCTGAAATTGTCTCAGACTGTTCTGCCATGTGAACGACACGTTCTTCTGCGGAAGCTGTACTTTCATTGACATCGCTTGTTGTCGCAGATACTTCTTCCATCGTCGCAGAAAGTTCTTCCATAATGGCTGAAATATCATTTGCACTGTCACCAGATGCACTGACACTGCTTGATACACTGCCCACAACATTGTCTAATACATTGGAATTATGAACAATCTTGCCCATAATTCCCTGAAGCGTCTCTATAAAATGATTGATTCCTTCAGAGGATACACCAATCTCATCCTTACAGCGTACATCTACTCGCTTTGTAAGATCGCCATGTCCTTTT
Source organism: Lachnospira sp. UBA4346 (assembly GCA_002394205.1). Taxonomy (GTDB): domain Bacteria; phylum Bacillota; class Clostridia; order Lachnospirales; family Lachnospiraceae; genus Lachnospira. The sequence continues at coordinate 61,921 of DGTC01000053.1, forward strand.
CGAATATCTTCAATAATCTCTTCCAACTGTGTCTTTTGGTTTTTGAGTGGTGCAATCACAGACTTATATGCAATAAATACTGTCACAAGCAAACCTGCTACCTCTAAGAGTGCAAAGACTGTTAAAATCATAGAACTATTCTTATATACACGCTCCTGCGATGCAGTCAGTTCCTCAATACGATTATCATTGCTTTCTACAAGCGCATCAATATTTCCCTTTAATGTCTTTGTCCAGTCTGCCATCGACTGATTTGCCTGTGTGACAGCACCGACACGGTCAGTTTTTGACAATTCAATAATGTCAAATGTCTTTTTCTGCGCATCCTTTAAATTCTGAAACAGTTCCTCTAACTCTTTTTGTTCTTCCGGACTGAACGTTTCTTTTTGTGACGTAAGCTGCTGCTCATATTTATTTATTTTTTCAAAACATACATCAATTTCTTTTGTAATATAGTCTGAATGTCCTGTATCACCATCCGTTATGATTCCAAGCGTTAATTTCTGTACCTCTTCCGTACGAATATTAATCTCATCCAAAGCAACAATCATATCGATTCCATCACCTGATACCAATCTGCTTGATTCCTGATTATCTTTCAAAGCATAATGGGCAATTGCAGAACTAAGTAATGCAAGAATTCCCATGCATACAACCGGCACAAGAATCTTGAACATAATTCCCATGTTTTTTAATTTCTTCATTTCTGTGTATCTCCTTCCTGATTCCAAATATAGTCCTACCCACAAACTATATACGGAATTTTGCGAAACCTTATTTTTAGCGTTACAAGTGTAACACCAACAATTGCTCCTGTCAATTTCTTAACAAAATTTTAATATTTATATATCATTTATAGATTTTATATGGATTTTATTGACCGCTTATAAAAATATGCTATGATTTATTTTAGAATCGTATCATGTTCCGATTGATTGTAAATGTAATGAAACAGAAAGGAGTATTGAAAATGCACACACACCAGAAACGAGCAGAAAAATTAGCTACGCTCAACACATCTCTTGAAAAATTATCAAACGAACAGGCAAACAAACTGACAAAAGAATGTATCCAGTCTGCATTGCTAGAACTTATGAAAAATACTCCATTTGATAAAATTACAATTACGGATATCGTAAAACATTCCGGTGTATCCAGAATGGCATTTTACCGCAATTTTGACTCAAAACGTGCCATTTTATCAGACATGGCGGATATATTATTTGGCGAACTCTACCTGATTTTAGCTGATTACAGACAGCATCAGACTTCTCTTACATGCTATCAGGCGATTTTTGAATTGTTTTGTAAATATCAAGAAAATATACACATTCTTTTACACGGTGGAATTCATATTTCGGACTTTCTTGTTCATACAGAAGTTTTTTCAAAATGTTATATCGATGTGGATTTTAGAATCCGGTATAAAGATTTATCGTGGTGGGGTGCACTTGATTCGATTGTAATTGACTGGTTTGAACAGGGAATGAAAGAATCTGTAGAAGAAATGATTCATGTATGCAACGACATTCTCCCACAGATTCCAATTGTACCGATTTTCTAAAGTTGTTTTGTCTATCTGTCAATAATAAGCAGGGATTTGACTTAATGCTCCTTATATTTTGACTGATATTTATACACAGCAAATTCCAGCTGCTTTAAAAGTTCCTCTGCAAACACTGCAATGGTTTCATCCTGTATCTCAGATAACTCATATCCTGCATATTCAGCTAATACCGGTGTCTTTAAAATATATTCCATTGCCTCTTTTGCATTACGAAATTCGGATTTTTGATTTGTTTCTTCCACATTTCCTAGTAACTCTATGGATGAAACTCCTAAAATCCGGCATAGTTTTTCGAATGTTTTTACGGGTATTTTCTCTATAGAAGAATCCTCATAACGATAAATCGTTGTTTTGGATACCCCCAGTTCTGCTGCAATCTGCTCTACCGGAATTTTCTTTTGTTTACGAATTTTTTGAATCTGCTCACCAATTGTCATTCCAAACTCTCCTGCTTTTACCGTCATTTATCTATGACAAAATACTGTTATTATATATCAATAACATAACGATTTCTTCCTTGTTTTTTTGCTTCATAAAGTGCATTATCTACACGTTTCATAATATCTTCCACAGAGTTATCTGTCTCATGAAATATTGTAAATCCCATAGAAGATGTCAGACGAACCACTCCACGTTCTGTTTCAATTTGTATTCCGTGTATTGCTGCAAGCAACTTATCTCCAATTCCGGAAACATTCATATGACTGTCGTATTCAAACATACATACAAACTCATCGCCACCCCACCGAATCAGCTTATCCTGTGCACGCAATGAGGACTGTATGGCTGCCGAAAAACGTTGTAATGCCACATCTCCTATCTCATGTCCATATGTATCATTTACCTTCTTAAAATAATCAATATCTGCCATCATCACAAGAATATTTTTCTTTCGCTTACGAAACATATGATAATAAACCTGTATCAGAGAATCTCCATATCTTCTTGAACCAGCACCTGTTAAATGATCTGATTCCACCTGATTTTTTAAAAGCTGTTCCCCTATCCGGTACTGGTCTCTCTGTAATCTGTATAATAAAATATATCCTGCAATCAGAATGCCTTCTAAAATAAGTATTCCCTCAATTGCATATGGTAAAATTCTTGTCCGTGCCTCCTCTACATATACATCCAAATCATCTATATGCACTCCCATGGATATCATCCAGTTATAATCTGAATAAAGTTGTGTATATGCAATCTTTTTTGTGACCTCATCGGAATTCAACTTTTTGAAAAGATACTCATGATAAACCCAGCCATTTTCTTTTAATTCTTCTAATTCTTCTCTATATAAATAATATCCATTTCCATCATCTTTATCTGTAGATAAATACATTCCTTCTGTTTCCGGCTCTCCCGGATGAATTAAACGTCTTGCATAATTGTCTCCTCCCTCAAATGACAACAGCTCCTTCACCCACGGATATGCACCATCTTCAAAGGAAGACGAATATATCCAACGTCTCAGACACTGATATAAATGCTCCTTTACCTGCTCATTTGTCACATCCGTATATTTTGCCATATAATCTTGTTTTTCCGCATCTAAGGTGCAAACAATATTTTTAACAGTATTCGTTATTTCTGTCTTTTTTATTTCAAGCATACTAGCCTGTGTGGTTTGTGCCACGCTATGTGTAATCCACCGAAATTGAAACAACATTACCATTAACACTAAACAACTCGATAAAACCAGTCTCATTCCTAATATTTGTTCTTTACTGAGACTATTCTGCCAGCTTCGGAATCGTTTCATCAACCATCCCCCCAATCTGTTGATACTCACAATACACTAATCTACTATTATTTTAATACAAAAGATATATATAGTCAAAACATTTCCCTACCAACTGAAACATTTTTTATAATTATAAAAATCTCCAACGTACCCAAAGAAATCAGGTACATCGGAGATTCTGCTTCTTGCATGTTTAATTTTGATTATCTTGCTCTTTTCTTGTTCTTTCTATTTGCATGAAAATAATATCCTAATGTGATAAGTACTAACAATCCCACTGCAAAAGCGATAATGATTACCATCACTGCAGTCTGATTGGTCTTTACATCTACGGAACATTCTGCTTGAACTTTGCCATTTACAACATAAGATACCGTTGTTGTTCCTGTATGTACGCCTTTTACAACACCATCCTGACTCACTTTCGCAACAGACTCATCAGATGACTGCCAGTATGCATCCGTCAGCGTGGCATTGGACGGTGTAATCTGAAGTCCAATCTGTTCGGTATTATTTTTTGTTATGGTAAGCTGCTGTCTGTTTAATGTACACTTTTCTACCGCAACCAATCTGTTTATCGCACGTCCAACAGTTGTATGACACACCGAACAGACTCCTTCTTCATATCCTGTCTGCTCATATGTAGGTGATACCTTTGTTGTATACGTCTGAACCTGATGTGCTTTCTTTGTATATGCATCCGTATATGTATATCCACACTGTGTACATGTGTGTGTCGTATATCCAAACTGCTCACATCCCGGTTCTGTAACCACACTGCTATACACAGGATTTGCACACATTTCCGGTTTCAGATTAACAGAATAATCCATTCGTTCATCTCTGGTAAAATTCTCTGTATTATTTGAAACATACAACCCGCCTAACATTTCTCCGTAAACCGGTGCACAATAGGCTCTTCTATCTGTGTTATCTTCAAAAAATGTAATAAATCCGTCAACATGACAATTTCTAATATTTCCGGTTGCGCCTGTTCCCTTTGGATATGGCATATGCATGCCGATAATTCCTCCGTTATGCACATAACCATGATCTGAATCATAGCCGGCAATCTTAACGTTACAATTCGAAATATTCATATAACCGTCAGAAATAATGCCACCCATAAACTGTTCGTCTTTATCTTCCACATTCGTATCTGTACAAATGAGTGTCACATCAACCGTACTGTTTGATACCGTTCCGTTACCAAAACCTACAACACCTGCTACACCAAACATATGACTTCCTGTTGTTAAAGAATAATTTCCCTGAATGGTACAATTGTCAATCGTACTATTGTCAGAATATCCGGCAACACCTCCTACAAATGCACTTTCTTCAGACTCTGCCGTAATTCGCTCGTTGATAAGTCCCAGATTCTGAATCGTCGCTCCTTTCATCGTGCTAAACATTCCTGCAAAATGAGACTGGTATGTCTTCATATTTCCATCATACGTTACTTCTGTCGGTTCTGTGACCATTGTTACCGAAAGATTCAGAATACTGTGACCATTTCCGTCTAATACTCCCTGAAAAGCAATCGGTTTCCAATCAACTCCTGTCATATCAATATCATCAATCAATACATAATTTCCGGAAGGATTCTCTGCAATCTGCAATAAATCCTGTGGGCTGCCAATATATGTATATCCTGCATACTGATTCATCTGAAATTCTTCTGCCATAGCCTGTTTGGGTACTGCAAATGGTATTGCAATGATACTGCTCATCGCAACCGTCGTACAAATGGCAGCCAAATGTAGCTTTTTTATACTTCTTTTCATCTTTAATCTCAACATTGCTCTCTACCCTCTTATTTTTCACTTCTTATTGACGCACATTATGCGTGACAACCACTGCCACGCATAACACAAATCATATCATATTTTTATATTTGATTCAATTCTTGAACAGTACTGTCACATCTTCTTTGTTACATTTCCAACAAAGAATCCAACTGCTCCAATAAATATTCTTTTGATGTAACGGTATATGCTTCCATTCCAAATGTATTTGCAGCATCCACATTTTCCTGTCTGTCATCAAAAAATATACAGTTTTCCGGCTCTAGTTCATATTTGTCACACAAACACTGATAAATACGCATATCCGGCTTTAACAAATGAACCTGATAAGATACAACCATTCCATCAATATCTTTTAAAAATGGAGCATCCTTTGTGTGTTTTGTAAATAAATCTTCCGAATAATTAGATAACAAATAAATTTGATAACCTGCCTGTTTGAGCTTATGAACACGCTCCCACACATCCGGACGTGCAACTTTCATTAACTCACCGTGTTCAATGAACCAGCGAATATGCTTTGCATCTTCCGGATATTTCTGTTCATACTGCCTGATAATTTCTTCTTTTGCTGCTGTATTTGCATCAAAATCTTTCCACAATGAATCTTCAAAAATCTGTATTCCCAAGCGATTTGCATACGATTCTTCCAATTCATAATCGTCCGTCAACATTTCTTTCCAACGGTACTCTAACAAAACTTCTCCAACATCAAAAATAATATGCTTCATTTCGAACAACCCTTTCTATTATTATACAGTATTTTCTAATGTACTTACGAACATTATTTTGCTGCTGTCATTGGGGCTTTTACAGTATTATCATTCTGCGAATTCTTTGTAGTTTCTATATTTGTTGTTTCCTCTTGTTTCTCAGTCTGCGTGGTCATCTCTGTCGTTTCTGCCTTTGTTTCCTGCTTCTTTACAGATTCGCTTTCTTCTTTAGAAGCCGTTGTATCCTCTGACGTCTTTACTTTTTCTGATGTCTTTGTCTGCTCTGAAGACTGTAACTCTTTCTGTTCTTCTGTCTTCTTTACAGCAGCTAAACCTGCTGTAACGGAATATGTCTTATCTTCAAATGTGTACGTTCCATTGTAGGTAAAATCAACGCCACCATTCTTTACATACCATGTTCCGACTTCATTCGCTGCCAATCCTGTGTATGAAAAATCCACCTGACCATTATCAATATACCACCAACCAAACTCATTACTTGCAAGTCCTGTAAATGTAAAATCAACTGCTCCATTGGTTACTTTCCACCAGCCGTACTCATTTTCTGCTACACCTGTGTAAGTAAAATCGACTTGTCCACCGACAATTCTCCACCAGCCGTATTCATTATTTGCAATACCTGTATAGTTAAAATCAACACGTCCATCTGTTATTTTCCACCAGCCAAACTCATTTTCTGCTACGCCTGTATACTCAAATGCAACACGGCCATCCGTAATTTTCCACCAGCCATTCACATTTTCAACAAGTCCGTTGTATGTAAAATCAACTTGTCCATTTGCTACATACCACCAGCCATATTCATTTCCTGCAAGTCCGGTATAATCTGCTGCAACTTTACCGCCAACAACATAATTCCAAATACCGGATGCAAATGTCAGTCCTGTGTAAGAGAAATCAACCTGTCCGTCGGTAATATACCATTCCCCAAATTCATTTGCTGCAATACCATTGAAATCCTTTACAACTTCACCTTCATTATAATAATACCAGTTTCCATCATCTCCCTGATATACACCTGTGCGATTACTTTTCTTCGTTAAATGGTAATACTCTGCAATCCCTGTTGCATCTGCCACACCCATTGCATGTAACATACTATCATCAGCAAGCAATGCAGCATCGTCTTCATTTGATACATATGCATGTTCAATAATCATACCTACAAACCCGTGATACTTTGCAGTCCGAATAATCGCATAATAATCTGCTCTGGAACCATCCGGATACCAGTTCTCATCAAGTGCTTTGTCTTCATCACTGTTTCTTGTATGCAAGCCTCTGTCATTAAGTCCCAATGCTCCCAACTGATTTGCAATAGACTGTGAAAGATCATACCCTATTTCATGAAACTCCGGAATATAATTTCCATTTGGATAATAAATTTCATATCCTCTTGCATCAGCTCCTGCATTATTATGCAAACTAATTAACACATCTGCTCCGAAAGCCTTCGCATAATCTGCTCTTGCATACAGACACTGTCTCGTACTCAGCCATGGATTCGCACAATCTAATGTATCATGTGTCAAATAAACCGTTACCCCATCGTATTGTTCTAGTTCTTCTTTACAGGAAAGTGCAATCTGCATATTACATTCTTCTTCCCGAACTCCATAATATCCTCTTGCACCCACATGCATCGCATCATGCCCCGGATCTAGTACAACTACTACGTTCTCTTTCGCTTCAACCTGTATTGTATCTTTTGCCGTAAAGCCTGCAATCAATGCAAATGCAATAGCCGGTATGAATAATAAATGTCGTCTTCTCATAAAATATCCCCTATTCCTTTCCTCCACAAATAATCTTCTTGTAAAAACTATATTTTATGATAGCACATTTCTAGCATTTATGCGAATAAATTTCATCCTTCTCTGTATCAGACCAATATAATCACATTTCCTAGGAAATGCTCAACTGTGCAATCCATGCACCAATTTCTTTTGCCAGACGAATTCTTGCACCGCATAAAGAATGGTCTGTATGCAGTGTTATTTGTTTTTGGTTCTGCTGCGATAACTGTGTATACAGTGGCGTAATCATCTTATCCGGCGGTGCAATCGTATCACAGTCAGCTGCTATAAATAAGACATTTCGAGACTGTAAATCTGCTGCAAGGTTCTTTAATGCAAGTTTGTCTGCATATTCTCTTCCATTTTCAAATAATGCTTCCTCGCTTGTAAGTTTCAAGCATTTCCCTTCATCACGAATCATCTCTCTAAGCTGCTGTTCTTCTCCATGTTCGAACCAATACCCCAAATCATATGGTGCAATGGCAACTGTTCCACGAATATTTTTCAAATGTTTCGTCGCATTCAGTACAGTCATTCCCCCCATACTATGACCTACAAGAAAAATATTTTCTGTATCAATCTGAAATTCTTCTACTCTTTCTTTGGATGTAATCCAATCATAAACATGCTTGATATCCTCTGGCAGATTGCTGAAAAAATAATTTCCTTCACTGCCCCATGCCCCTCTGTGATTGACATGCACAACAACACATCCCATCCTGCGGAGGGCATGCTCCAAATCATTATTGGTCGTATATCCCGGAAAACCATGTGACATAATAACACACGGATGTACACCCTTATATTCTCCACCCGGTGTTAAAATATAACCAAATAGATTATGATCTCCTCCATCAACTACAACTTCGCTGATATGAGGCATTTGTCTGCTATCTTCATATTCTGTATCCTGAAATAAATTTTCCACACGTAACATATTACCCTCCAATCTAAGACTTTTCTTTAATTCATATTATTCATAGTAGTTTTGTATGATTTATAATAACCATTTTTGTTTAAAATGTCAACCCCCTTAATATTATCCAGAAAACGATACGTTTTCTCACTCACTCTATGTAAATGGATACATTTTAATTTGCCTAAATATATTTTTCGTGTTATACTAGTTACTAATTGGTTGAAACGGAATATAAAGTCGAAGCAGAATCCGTGGTTATCACGCTTGCTTCAGAATGGAGAATATTATGGCAGTACATGAGTCAGCAGAAAATTATCTCGAGACAATTTTAATCTTGAGCAAAAAACTTCCTGTTGTTCGCTCTGTCGATGTTGCAAATGAAATGGAGTTCAAAAAATCCAGTGTCAGCATCGCAATGAAGCATCTGCGGGAACAATCACATATTACAGTTACAAAAGAAGGATATATTTATTTAACAGAATCCGGCAAAGCAATTGCCGAAATGATTTACGAACGACACGAATTGTTAACCAAATGGTTATGCTCTTTAGGTGTAGATGCACAAGTTGCAGAAGATGATGCCTGTCGTATGGAACACGTCATCAGTCAGGAGAGCTTTGATGCCATTAAAGAATTTTTAAAGGAAGCACTTTAACTGCGTTTGATAAAATTTTCTAATAAAATAAGACAGATATATAAACTGCTTACATTATATATCTGTCTTATTTATTTTATTCTATTCAATTGTCTATTATGTTCTTAAGAAAGTATGCATTTATGCTTCTATACGCTCATACCCCACAAGAACGCCCTTTTCTTCTGCATAAAAACTGCATAAACCTCTTGTTCGGATAATATCTACCTGACTGTCCGGATATTTTTCAAGAATCTTAAGTCTCAGATACCCGGCCATTGCCTCATTATTACAATGACTAATTACGACATGACCGCCAATATATCCATAGTCTAACATTTCTTCAAGCATTTTATCATAAACTTTGGTCTTACCACGTGCCTTTTTCATAATTTCGAGCGTTCCCTGAACACTTGCGCGTGCAAGAATCTTGATTCCTAACAGCGCCGCAACCCCCGCTTCTAACTTATTGACACGACCATTTTTAATCAAATTATCCATATTTTCCAATGCAAAAATCAAATGTGTACGCTTCTGATACTTTAACATCTTCTGCTGCATTTCATCAAACGAAATATCCTCTAATGCAAATGAAACTGCCTTTCTTGCCAATAATACCATCTCAGGTCCGGTTGACTTTGAATCCAAAACAAAAATATTCTTGTCCGGATAATCTTCCTGAATCATATCCTTTGCTGCGCATGCACTGCGATAACTTCCTGATAACTCACTCGTAATTGTAATTGCTATAACATTATCTGCCTGCTCAAATGCATCATACCACTCTTGTGGACTTGGTGACGCACTTCCTGACTTCCCACTGTAAGACTTCAGATAAGAAATCATCTCATCCACATCGAGAGTTTCATCATCTGTAAACTCTACCTCTCCAGCCTCTAATTTCAATGCCACACTTTCAAATAATACATTTCCATTAGCTGCTTCTTCTATTTCCTGCTTCATACAAGCCATATCACTTGATGAATCTACAACAACTGCCCATTTCATAATTAACCTCTCCTACGATATCATCGATTTTATATCAACCACACAAGATACTTTTCTAAAATACTTTTATGTATCTCGTATTTTTTTCAATATTACATAGTTTTCAATACTATATTATATCGTAATAGGTTTTATGTCAATGCATTTTATAAGAGTTTCTAAATTTTTATTTCGTAAAACTAGACCTGAACGAACGAATCTACTTTTTCCTTTAATTGTATATCCCGCTCTTTCCAATCAGGCAAAAAATGTGTCATCAACGCATAAAATCTAGCATTATGGCTCGGTTCTAATAAATGTGTAAGTTCATGCACAACTATCAGTTCTAAACATTTCTCCGGCTTTAGAACAAGCAGCGCATTAATACGAATTGTCTTTTTATAAATGGAGCAGCTTCCCCATCTCGTTTTCATCGTACGTATTGAAAATTTGTTGCAGTGTACCCCCATAACCGGTTCCCACTTTGCTGCCAATTCAAGTACCTTTTGATAAAGAACTGCCTTATCTTTTTCTGAAATGATAACAGGTTCTGATGTTTTCTGCTGTTGTGACTGTCTGATACGCTCCTGATGTGCAAGAATCCAATCGTATTTTTTTCTGACAAAATGTTCAATTGTGCTATTTGCAGTTCTGACGGGCGCAGTAATTACCACACGCCCGTCAGGATTTTTTACATATAAATTAATATTTTTGATTTTCTTTTTGTAAACTGTAAGTTCAATTTCACCAACCCGCAGCAAATATCCACACGTCGCAGATTCATTTTTCGTCAAATTTCCCACAATTATGCTTTCAGATATCCATCATATTTGGCAGTTTCAAGCAGTGCATTTACCTGCTCAATACGCTCTTTTGATGGTGGACGTACCTCTGACAATGAATATGGAATTCCTAAATTCTCCCATTTGAATACACCAAGTGTATGATATGGAAGTACCTCAAAACGCTGAACTGTCTTTAATTCCTTTACAAAGTCACGAAGTGCAATCAAATCTTCATCATCATCCGTAACTCCCGGTACTAATACATTACGAATCCACATATTCTTGCCGTGATCTGATAAATATTTTGCCATCTGTAAAATATTTTCATTGGTCCAGCCTGTCAAATCCTTATGTTTTGCAAGGTTCATCTGTTTAATATCCAACATAAACAAATCTGTATACTTCATCAATTCATTAAATTTTGAAATAAATGGCTCTTCTAACGTAAACGGATTACCTGACGTGTCTAATGTTGTATTTACACCTTTTTCATGTGCAATACGGAATAGCTCTGTCACAAAATCAATCTGTAAGAGTGCTTCTCCACCACTGACTGTAATTCCGCCGTCCTTTTTCCAATAAGAATGGAATCGATATGCCTTCTTAAATGCTTCTTCTGGTGTCTCAAATGTGCCGCCTTCCATATTCCATGTTTCGGGATTGTGGCAGAATTTGCAGCGCATTGCACAACCCTGTAAAAATATGATATAACGTACACCTGGTCCATCTACAGAACCAAAACTTTCTATCGAATGAATTCTACCTTTGATTTCTTTTCCTTCGCTCATTATAATCTCCTCTCTTAAAACAATACTGGGGCAAATTTCTAGATTGATGTCTATTCATTGAGCCTCTCCCCTTACGACTCCATAAACACAACGTATCTTTATGTATACTGTATGCAATTTTACACCATACATAAATTCGAATCGAAAGGGCAAAGCCCCAAAACTTATTATATACAAACATCTCTATTTCATTCTGTATAAAAACGTATCACATACCCTTTATCCGCTCTCTGCTGATAAAAGATGTATTTTCTACGTTGTTATATGGATTATTATGACTCATTGACAAGCTTTCCTGTCATATGCTCAATGGATAATTCAAGCAGTTGAACTCGTGCAGCTGCCTTTTTCATTTCTTCTTCCACAGATTCTGCAGTCGGATGATACTTTAATCCGAGTTTTCTAACATGTTCGTAAGTCTTTTCCTTATCTTCAACCAATGTAATGGTTCCAAATACAACAACACTCGTCACATTCCATGCCCAGTCACCTTCTTTTTGGAAACCTGTATTATGTGTACAAAATGATACGCGATTATCTTTGCGTAAAGCATCTATTTTATGTCCTTCTTTTGCACAGTGGAAGTAGATTTTTCCTGCTTCCTCATCATAATAGAAATTTATCGGAATTCCATACGGGTATCCATTCTCACCAATCATGGATAAAACACCACGTTTCTCTTCCTTTAATATCTGTATACATTCTTCATTCGAAACCTGTTGTTTGAATCTTCTCATTTTTCGAAACATTGAAACACCTTTTCCTATTCTTAATCATTAAATATCTAAAAAAGCCATTGATACCTATAAAATCGCAAGGAATCACTTATAATAATAACTATATAGAAATGAATTTTCCTTATAGCAAAAAAGCAGGAACGATTCATAAGGAATCGCCCCCGCTCTTCAAGTTCTATACAACTCTATGCAATCTGCGTGTCATTTCTGACCGATTCTTACATATGATCGTGGAATGTTCTTGAAATTACATCCATCTGCTGTTCCTTTGTAAGGTCGATGAACTTAACAGCATATCCAGATACACGGATTGTGAAGT
>DGTC01000037.1 GCA_002394205.1 Lachnospira sp. UBA4346
CACCAATGCAGCAGACACCACAGACACCACCAATGCAGCAGGCACCACAGATGTCACCAATGCAGCAGACACCGCAGATGCCACCAATGCAGCAGGAATCACAGACACCACAAGTACAGCAGATTACTCCATCGGCTGTATTACAGGTACATAAGATGGTAGGTTCTAATTCAGGAAAATTACAGGAAGTTAAAACATCAGTTGAAAATAGCCAGACACAATTGGTTAATAATACAAATGTTAATTTTGGAGAAACAACGGTATTAGGAAATAATGTATCCAGTGAAACAACGGTTTTGAGTCCTAGTATGTTAAATCAGCAGAATCCACATTTAATCAGACGTAGAAATAACGAGAGAATAGAAATTAATAAACCGGTATTCAGAATTGGCAAGGAAAGAAGTTATGTAGATTATTTTATTGGAGATAATCCTGCAATTAGTCGAGGACATGCCAACATTATTACAAGAGAAAATAAGTATTATATTATAGATACGAATTCGACGAATCATACCTTTATAGAAGGAAGAATGATTCCACCAAATCAGGAAATAGAACTTGAAGCTGGAAAAACAATTAAGTTGGCAAATGAAGAATTTGAATTTCATTTATAGAAACGGGAGATAAAATATGGATTATGTGATTCAGGGGTGCACAGATATCGGAAATGTTAAGCAGACCAATCAGGATAGTTTTAGCATTAAAATTATTAATACACCAATAGGAAAAGTAGTATTTGCAATTATGTGCGATGGTATGGGTGGTCTGGCAAAAGGAGAAGTAGCCAGTGCTTCTGTTGTAAAAGCCTATGATAGATGGGTAGAAGAAAAGCTCATTACAATCACAAAAGATGTATTGACAGATGATTATATTGCAAGTGAGTGGACACGTTTATTACAGGAATATAATGAAAAAATTAAAATGTATAGTAAAAGTTACGGTGCTAATATGGGAACGACGACAACAGCAATGCTTATTACAGAAAACAGATATTATATTGTGAATGTTGGAGATACCAGAGCATATGAGATTACGCAGGATACATGTACAGTTATGACTAGAGATCAGACGGTTGTAGCAAGAGAAATTGAGCGGGGATTGCTTACAGAAGAACAGGCAGAGAAGGACCCTCGAAGAAGTGTATTGTTGCAGTGTATTGGTGCCTCAGAGAGTGTTTATCCTGAATTTTTCTATGGAGATGTTAAGAAAGATACTGTGTATATGCTGTGTACAGATGGTTTCCGTCATGAGATTACACCGGAAGAAATTCATTTTTATCTGAAACCCGAAAATATGACAGAAGAAATGCAGATGAGAAGAAATATCCGTACATTGATTGATTTAGATATGCAGCGGCAGGAACGGGATAATATATCCGTTGTTGCAGTTAAAGTACAATAGATGTAGAAAAGGGGAAACAAATGTTAGAGATTGGTTCACTTGTTGATTCGAAATATAAGATCTTAAGTGAGATTGGTCATGGTGGAATGAGTGTCGTATATATGGCAATCAATGAAAAAGCAAATAAAACATGGGCAATCAAAGAGATCAGACGGAATGGTATTAATAACTATGAGGCAGTAAAACAGGGATTGATTGTAGAAACAGATTTATTAAAAAAGTTAAATCATCCGCATTTGCCAAGTATTGTTGACGTAATTGAAAATGAAGATACATTTCTGATTGTTATGGATTATATTGAGGGAAACCCTTTATCCAAAACACTTGCAGAATATGGTGCACAGCCACAGGAAAAGGTTATTGAATGGGCAAAACAGCTGTGTAATGTGTTGGGATATTTACATTCAAGAAAGCCGGCAATTATTTACAGAGATTTAAAACCATCTAATGTTATGTTAAAACCGGATGGAAATCTAATGTTGATTGACTTTGGTACAGCCAGAGAATACAAAGAACAGAATATAGCGGATACAACCTGTTTGGGAACGCAGGGCTATGCAGCACCGGAGCAGTATGGCGGCATGGGGCAGACTGATGCGAGAACGGATATTTATTGTTTAGGAACGACATTATATCATCTTGTAACGGGGAAAAATCCGAGTGAACCGCCATATGAGATTCAGCCGATTCGTGAAATTAATCCGTCATTATCGAATGGTTTGGAGCAGATTATTTTAAAGTGTACGCAGCGTGATCCTAATAACCGTTATCAGTCATGTGCAGAATTAATGTATGCATTAGAGCATTATGATCAGATTGATAACAGGTATCGTAAGAAGCAGAAGCGTAAGATGACAGGTTTTGTATCAAGTATTGCACTTGCGGCAGTTTTTTGTGGATTAGGAATTGGTCTTCGTGCAGAAGCCTCACAGAAAGCAACGGATAATTATGTATCATTGATTGAAGAAGCTGCAAAAGAGCCATCATATAGTACGAAAATTGATATTTACAAGGAAGCGATTGAAGTTCCGGATAAAGCTGGAGAAAAAGATGCGTATTTAGGCCTGATTCAGAGTTATCGTGATAATGATACAAATCATACGCTGACGGTGGACGAGATGTCAGAACTTACAAGATATATCAAAAATAATAAGAGCGCATTAATGGAGAATCCACAGAATTACGCAGAAGTGTGTTTTGAAACAGGAAAACTTATCTGGTATTACTACAGTTACGGAGATTCTAATGATAATCAAATTACAAGAATGACAACATCTGTTGAGTGGTTTGATGATGCAGTGAAAAACTGTGATGATGGATATATGTATAAAAATATGGCGGAAGTTTATAAAGAAATTGGTGTATTCTACAGAGATATTTCTATTAATACGGTAGAAGCGAGTGACAAAGGAACATATAAGCCATTTTTTGAAAATCTGAAGAGTATGTTAAGTACAGTTGGAAATGATGAAAAAGAAAGTGATATTGTACGATTAGAGTTGTATGAATTGTGCAGGGGAGCATTGCAGCAGTATGCGACGAAATTCAGAGGAGAAGATATTGCCAAGCAGGAATTAGATGACATGTATTCTACTATCGAAGAAAAAGTCAATAAAATGTATAATGCACTTCCGGAAACAAAGAAAAATTCGAATGTAGAACAGGGAAAAGATGTAGAATTGTTAAAAACAACGAAAAAGCTGTTGCCGGATACACAAGCAGCAATTCAGCTTGCTTATAGTGTATAAGGAGGAAAAATATGACAGTAGAGTTATTAAAAAATTTATCGACAGTTAGTTTTATTATTGCTGCGGTTATGTTAATTGTTGCAATTATCCTGTTCTTTGCATTTGATATTCGAAGTGTATATGGTATTTTGTCAGGAAAGACAGAAAAGAAAGCAATTGAAAATATTAGAAGGCAAAGCGAAGCAGATGATAAAAAGGCATCTGATAAATATGCAGCGAGCAGAACAGATAAGATTTCACCGTCAGGTAGTTTGGGCGTGCATACAAGTGATCTTGTGCCGGGAATGAAGACGGCAGATATTGGAACCAATCAACTTACATTTGATAAAAAAGATTCTCATTCTACGGAATTGTATAGAAAGGGTGGAAATGAGACAACACTGTTAACAGAAGATAGTAATGAAACAACGCTGTTAACTGAAGAAACTAGCGAAACAACACTGTTACAAGAAACAACATCAGAAACAACATTGTTAGATCAAACAATGGCATCAGATGGAGTTACTTATGGCGAAACAAGTGTTCTTATACAGGAAGAAGCAAAGGTGGTGGTACAAGAGGCACCAGTGTATGGTGTGTTATCAGAGATAACATTTATGGAAAGTACAGAAATTATTGCGTGAGTCAATAATAGAAAGGGAGAAAAATGGAAAATTTACGAAACAAAAAAGCGTATAAAAGAGCATTGGCCGGTTTATTAGCATTTTTACTGTTTCTTGGCTCAATACCATTTAATGGATATCTGACACATCAGGTTCAGGCAGAAGATCCAACATTATCTCCATTTATTGTAGTGGTAAATGGTATTGTTGATGCTACAGCAGATCCGGTAGAAAAGATACCGCTTAATCAGGCAGATGTTCAGATTACGACAGTAAAACCACAGACAGAAGGAAGTGTGGCAGGACATCCTGCCATAACTGCACAGGCAGCAGCAACATCTGTAAGTGGTCAGTATGCTTTGACACAGACAGATTATGATGCGTTTGTTCAATGGTATACAGATGAAGGGATTACAGAAGAGGAAAATAAGAAGATAAACATTACTGTTACAAGAAAAGGATATGATGGTGCAGATAATCAGACACAGTCTGTTATTGAAAATGCTGCATTTTCAGAGGGTGTAGCAGGTAATTTAATGACAGATATGGTACCGAATATGTTTGGTACACAGGTGTTTGTTAATCAGAATGAAGATTCATCAACACTTGTATATCAGAAAAATGATGATGGTACACCAAAGGCACAGGAACTGATAAAGGTTATTAAACCGGAAGATAATTTTAATGATGATGTAAAAATATCAGATGATACTGCACCGAGAGCAGTGTATCGTGATACAGATTATACCGTACAGTATTCAACAACAGGAACAGATTATTCGAATGATATTCCAAAGGAAAGTAACGTCGGAACCTATACAGTTTATGTAAAAACAATACAGACTTGTTTTACGTATAGTAGAAAGGACGTATATGATGCAAGTGGTAAAAGTCAGGGGAATATTGCTGACGAAGATACTATACAATATGAACCAGAGATTGTTTCCATTCGAAAATATACGTCAGAGATAAAAAAAGCAACTGTAGATGACTTTAAACTCTATAATACAGATGGTTCAGAACAGGCAGAACGAACATTTCGTACAGCATGGAATACACAGGTATGGTATGATGCACAAAGTGTAACTTTTGCAGGTTCTGATGTGGAATATTCTGTAGAAGATACTACTAGTGGAATTGAAGAGTCTAAAAAGAATGCAGATAAGGTACAGGTAAATGCAACAGATAAGAAGATTACTTTTGCAAAGGAATGTGTAAATCATACATATACAGTTACAGCAAAGATGACTGATATGGCTGAAAGAGCACAGTATGTATTGCCATCACTTTCTTATACGATTCAAGTTACAGCAGTAGAGGGAACGCACTTTGGTTTTCAAGATACAGAACTAGTAGAACGTCAGTACGGCATGGATACTACATATACAAATGTATATGAGATACTGGGGGTTACAGATGTAGATGTCACATATGAAATTATAGAAAAGAAAATTGATAATAAAGTAATCAGTGCAGATAGTGCTGATTATAATAACAAAGTTGCCACAATTAATGCAGCAACGGGTGAACTTACTATTTTAGGAGCAGGTAAGGTTACAGTAGCAGCCAGATTATCTGACGAAGATATGGCAGCATATGGTATTACTGCAGATGCATGCGCCTATACACTTGGAATTAATAAGGCAGACGCTGAGATTACATTTGGTGCAGATGCAGATTATACCTTAAAGTATTTAGAAACTCCACAGAGTAAGACGGCGACAGTTACTAAAGGAGTAGGAGATGTGAAGTATACAATTGCATCATCTGCATTAAGTTCAGGAACTGCGTCAGTTGATGAAAATACCGGAGTGGTCACAGTGAATGGTGTTGGTACAATTGTTGTGAAAGCAACACTTCCAGAATCAGACAATTATAATGCCGCAGAAGCTACATATACAATTACAGTAAGTAAAGCGCAGGTTGCATTATCTTATGCGCAGGCAGAGTATGATGTGGACTATGGAATGACACAGGAAATATTCCAGCCATTATCATACAAAGTAAATGGAAGAACACTCACAGATTCAGAAGCAGATAACAAGATAAAAAATCAGATTTATCAGGGGATTCGTTTTGAATCAGCGAATGTAACGGAAGGATTTGTATTAAATCAGGAAAAAGTAACACTTCCAGAAAAGGAAGGTCAAATTACTGTGAACGCATCTTTCGCAGAAAATGGTTTCTTTGAGAGCGCGGAGGCTTCTTATGTATTGAAGCAGAAGATAAAGGCTGCCGATGCAGAAGGAGATGGTACATCGGATACTACATATCTTAAAAAATTTATCGGTTCTGTAAAGAACTGGTATACACAGGATATTACAATTCAGGCAATGCCAGGATATAAGGTGGCATTAAAATCAGATAGAGCATCATTTGGTGCAGATGTACAAACGGAAAATTCAATTAAAGTTGAAAAATCAGTTGAAAACAAGCAGTTGTACTATTATGAAGAAAGTACGGGAACGATTTTAAAAGGTCGTCAGATTAACTTAAAGATTGATAAGACAGCACCAGAGGTAACATATGAAATTGATAAAACAACTCGTTTTATCAAAGATGTGGTATTAGGTCATGTCAGAGATTCTTATACAGAAAATGATAAGGCAGATGTAAAATTTGGTCATGGTACACAAACTGACAGATTGATTGTATTGACAGTATCAACAGCAGATTCGACATCAGGTATTCAGTCTGTGAAAGTTATGTTAAAGGATCAGGAACTTACTCCACAAACAGGTTCGGAAGAAGTTACAGCAGAAGGAAAGAAGATAGCAAAATATGTTCTTGACAAGGCAGATTATGACAATGTGAAAATTATTGCAAAAGACAATGCCGGTTTGGAAACAAATGTTGAAACAACAGAAAAATTTGTTGTAGATAGTACAGCACCAGTGATTACAGCAGCACTTGAAGATAATGCTGATTTTGCAACATTGGTTTCAACAAATAAACCAAAAGTTCTTAAACTTACAGTAAACGAAGCGAATTTTGTAAATAAGAGTGATTTGACGTTTGCGATTACGAAAGATAACAATGAAACAGATAAAACCATTGTGAATGGAGACACATTAACATGGACAAAGTCTGGTAATTCGTATGAGGCAAATTATAACGTTTCAGAGGATGGAACTTATACGATTCATTTTGAAAAATATCAGGATCCATCAGGAAATGATAGTAATGAGCTTGCTGATATGTCATTTGTTATTGATACGCTTAAGCCGGTAGTAACATTGGATGCAGCAAAAACTCCTAGCAAATCAGAAGTGCCAGTTACAGTAAAAGTACAAGAAGAATTAGGTTTTGATACAAGTAAGGTAGATATTGTTGTTACACAGGTCAATGGTGGAACAGAACCTAAGGCTGTTGTATATGAGGAAAAGAAAGAAAAAGAAATTGCATTGTCGCAGTTAAAAGACGAATTGCACGATGCGAAATACTGGGATGGTAAGAATATCCAGTTTAAGTTGGTAACAGAGGGAACATATGATATTCAGGTTACAGCAAAAGATGCGTCAGAAAATGCATCAGATGAAGTAAAAACACAAGGAATTATTTATGATAAAACTGCACCAACGGATTTAAAGTATACGTTATCACCGGATGTAGAGTTAGATGCAAAGGATTCTGCATATTTCTATCCAGCAAATGTATCAGAAGTTCGAATAGAATTAGATGCACAAGATAGTGTTTCTAAGGTAAAAGAATATACATATACGATAACGGATAAAGAAGGAAAGAAGACAACTTCTGTTGCTGACAGTCAGGAAAATGGAAAGGCAACCATTTATTTACAGGGAGATCAGAACAGTCAGATTACATATCAGGCTGTAGATAATGCAGGAAATAGAAGTAAAGAACAGACAATTCCAAATATCATTATTGATACAACATCGCCAGAATTGACAGCATCTTATACATATAAGAAGCAGGTGGATGGAAAAGATCAAGATGTAGCTGTAGATACATATTCAGCAAATGATGTAACGATGAAATTATCATTGACAGATGACAATTATTATGAGTCAGAAGTCGGTTTGACTATATCAAAAGCAGAATATACACCATTTAATGGGGAACAGCAGGATATTACAGATACATTAAAACAGAAGTTAAAATTTGCAAAGGCAGAAAATACAGCCAATTTGTATGAAACAGTGTATACATTTACACAGGATGGCACGTATACATTGAATTTCAGATATACGGACAAGTCAGGTAATCAGAGTGAGTTAATAGGCAAAAAATTTGTTATTAATCATCAGAAACCACAAATCACAGTAGGTACAAATGCAGATAGCAGCAATGGATATACGAAAGAAGAAGTAACGGCAGAAATTACAATTACAGATGATACGTTTGATGCAAATAGAGTTGATACAGTATTACAGGCACAGGATTATGACGGAAAGAATGTGGCATCATTTGAAATTAAAATTAGCGGTGTTGCCGGTCAGTCAGAGGATATTGTTGTAGAATCTATAGCGGATTTTAAGAATACGTTAAAAGAAGCAAAATATTGGGCAAAAGATGGTGCTAAGAATGTATGTAAGATTACGTATCAGACAGAAGCAAATTATAGTTTAAATGTGAACTATATAAATTCTGCGGGAAGTAAAGCTGATGAAACGAAGAAGAAGTTTACATATGATAAATCTGCACCACAAGATATTACAGTAAGTTATAGTAAAGATAGTCAGAATAGCAAACATGATTATCTATTCTTTAATGAAGAAGTAACGGTAACTGTAACGGATAAAGATATGGTTGCAGGTATTGCAAATGTTCAGTATTCATTGGATGGCGGTCAGAATTTCAATACATTAAAAGTTGAAAAGAATAAGGATAATCAGCATATAGGTACATTTACAGTAAGTGCACCTTACCGTGGAGAGATTCAGTATAAAGTTACAGATAAAGCTGGAAATGAAATAATTAAAAAAGAGGCTATCATTGTTGATAAAACAGCACCTGTAATTGGAATTACGTATTTGGATAAGAATCAGAAGGTAAATAACACGTATTATACAGGCGCAAAGAAGCCGGAGATTCTAATTACCGAAAGCAACTTGTTTACGGACAGAGAAGATGCTGGTTTGGTATCTGTTAAAATTGAATACACAGCCAAGCCGGGAGCTGAGAAGGAAACAAAGGAATACAATGCTTCACATTTTAAGGCAGCAGCAGACCATAAGGATCAGTGGGAATTACAACTGGATGAGGCAGATGCAGAATTAAAAGCTGACGGAGAATACAAGATTACTGTAACAGCAAAAGATTATTCAAAAAATATTGCAGATGTGGCTGTTGATTCATTTATTATTGATAATACAAATCCAGAGATTCAAGTTGACTTTGGTAAAGATGAAGCAACACTTACAGATAATGCATATTATTTCCAGAATGAAAGAAAAGCAACGGTTACATTTACGGAACGTAATTTTAACAAAGATAAGATTGATGTAAAAGTAACAGAAGATGGCAAGGATGTATCGGATTCATATGCATCAGTGTTGAAAAATTCAATAAAAGATTCCGGAGATATTCATACAGGTACGATTACATTTAGCAATAATGCAACATACACATTCTCAGTTGCGTATACAGACGAAGCAGGAAGAAAGAATCAGAGTGTTACGTATGTACACACAGATAAAGATGGTCAGGCAGATGATGCAAATGTTGCAAAAGACAGTTCAACGAAGTTTACAGTTGATACGGTTAATCCGATATTAAATGTGGAATATAGTGGAACAGTTCAAAAAGAAAATACAGAAATTAACAAGAAATATTATGATAATGATGTAAAGGCTTCTATTGATGTTGTAGAGAAAAATTTCAGGGCAGCAGGTCTGAAGATGATTGTTGAGTATACACCATTTAATGGAACAAAAGTTGTTACAGAAACAAATATTTTAGAGAAATCATATCAGAATGGTAAGGCAGAATATGAATATCAGACAAGTTATACATTCTCACAAGATGGTGATTATAAGGTAACAATACAGTATGTAGATCCATCTGGAAGAACAAGTGGTGATGCACGGATAGAAAATTTTGCAATTGATAAGATTAATCCAAGTATTTCAGTAGCGGTTGTAGATGAAGATGGAAAGAATATTGGAGCAGGAGCAGATGCATATAAGTATTCTGCACAGGAACTTACATCGACAATTACAATTAAAGAGGCAGGACCATTTAGACCAGATGCGGTAAAAATAGGTTTAACAGCAACAAATGATAATAATGTGCAAAATAATCATAATCGAATTACGCCACAGCTTCAGGTATTTGATGAAAGTACAGAAAAATATGTAACAATATCAGATATTCAGGATATTAAGAACTACTGGAAGAATGAAAATGATATACATACAGTAACAGTAAAATATCCAAATGAAGCAAATTATGAACTAACAGTTGATTATACAGATTATACGAATAGAGCAGCAGAAACAATTGTTAGAAAATTCACATATGATAAATCGGAACCGACAGATGTATCAATTACATATGATGTTGCACCAAAGACGGAACAATATGGTTATAAATTCTTTAATCAGAATGTAATAAAAGTAACATTGGCAGCACGTGATGTTACATCTGGTGTATCTGCATTTAGATATTCAACAGATGCTGGTAAAACTTATAAGATGATTGATGTAAAAGATATGAAGATTTCATATAATAAGCAGAATCAAAGTATTTATCAGTATACATTTGAAATTCCGGCTCAGTACAAGAATAAGATTGTTTTTGAGGCAACGGATAAAGCAGGAAATAAGAAGACAGTAGAAGATGATATTGTTGTTGATACAGAAGCATCTGGTATTAAAGTGAAGTATCATCAAGATGTGAAGGGAAATTCTTATATTGAAAATCGGGAAACAAAAGAATCACATATGTATTATCAGCAGATAAGAAATGCAGATATTATCATTACAGAAAATAATTTTTATCCTGAAAATGCAAGTGTAAAAATCACAGAAACATTAAATGACGGTAAAGTGAATACGTATTCATATGGTGGAACGAAGGATTCATCTGATTTCAAGCAAATTGAAGGAACAAATCGCTGGAAATTAGAAAATGTTGCATTTGATAAGGATGCAGATTATACGATTGCAATTGTAGCAAAGGATTATTCTGGTCATAATACAACATATAATGAAACATTTACCATTGATACAATTAATCCAAAATTAAATGTGTCATTTAATGATAAAGCAGCAATTGAGACAAATGCAGATCAGTTTAAGAATGACAGAACAGCAACGATTACATTTACAGAGCATAATTTCAATCGTGAGGATATCGTTGTTACTGTTGTAGAAAATAATGATAGTATAAATCAAGAAGCGACTAGTGCTGGGTATAAGAAACAGCTATTAGATTCAATGCATAAAGGAAAGAATCAGGATGAATATGTAGGTACTATTACATTCAGTAATGATGCAAATTATACATTTGATATTTCTTATACAGACAAGTCTGGACGCAAGTCTGACATATCTTATCAGAATGACAAGATGTCACAAGAGTTGGCAGTACAGACTGCTAAAAAGTTTACAGTAGATAAAACAGCACCGGAAATTGAAATTTCAATGAATGGTATTTCTGGAAATAATGAAAATGAAGAACAAGAGAAGAAAGAACAGAATTGGAGTCGTGTATGGGAAAATAAGACGCATAATGATGGAAATTATGTGGTTCCTGATAATGGCCTTACATTTGGATTATGGAGTAAGCAGACAGTAAAAGTTTCATCAACCAATACAGATAATCTGAGTGGTATTGAAAGTATTCGATATTATAAGGCTTCATCAGCATTTGACTCACTTGATGCATTAAAGAAACTTGAGGAAGAAAAATGGGTTGCTCCAAATGTAGAAAATGGTTTATTTACATTTGATATTAATCCAAATGAAAAAGTAATTGTGTATGTACGGACGATTGACCGAGCAGGAAATGTATCTTATGCATCATCAAATGGTGTAGTTGTAGATAACATTGCACCAACAGGAGATGTTCAGGCACCACAGGTATTTATTTCAACCAATCAGGTTCCGGTAAATGGCTTATATGGTGATACGGTTACATTGGATATATCAGCATATGATCCGGCATCAAAGGATCAGGATAACAGAGATTTCTATTCTGGTTTACAGAAGGTGTCTTATTCAATTACAACAGAAGATACAGATGCATCAGAGACAGGAGAATTTGTATTTACTTCAGATGATTTTAATAATGTTACAGAAAAAATGCAGAATACATTTGCAGTAGATGGTACGACATTCAATAGTAATAAGGTACATGTCAATGTAAGTGTAGTAGATAATGCAGGAAATATTAATTATGGTTCTATGGAATTGAGCATTGATACAACTGCACCTACAATTCAGGTAACATATGATAATGATAATGGAGATACAGCTGTTGGAGATCGAGCATATTTCAATCAGGCAAGAACAGCAACAGTAGATGTTACAGAACGTAATTTTGATGAAAATGCAGTAAATATGCTAATTCAGGCAACAGATGGTGTAATGCCTAATATCTCTGGATGGGAAGAAATAGCAGCAGATGGTAATGGCGATAATACAATTCATCGTGCAACAGTAAATTATTATGCAGATGGTGATTATACCTTTGACATAAATTTTGCTGATATGGTAGGTAACCAGGCAACAGAAGTTCAGTATACAGGATTGGCACCAACAGAGTTTACCGTGGATTTAACGAATCCGGTTATTTCTGTAAGTTATGACAATACAGATGTTGTAAATGGTAACTATTACAATCAGGCAAGAACAGCAACTGTTTCGATTGAAGAACATAATTTTGAGACAAGCAGGGTTATTCCAACAATCACAGCAGAAGGTGGAGAAGCAATTACACCACAGATTAGTGATTGGTCAATGGGTGGAGACACACATACGGCAACAATTACTTATCCGGGAGATTCTATGTACAGTTTCGCAATTCAGTATACAGATATGGCAGGAAATGAAGCTGTTCCATATGATACAGAAAGTTTCTATGTTGATGTTACAGCACCAGAGCTTTCTATTGAAAATGTAGAGAATCAGCGTGCTTACAAAGATGATGTAATTCAGCCATCAATTGTTTATTCAGATCAGTATTATGATTCTGTTGATATTTCATTGACAGGAGCACAGCAGGGTACAGTATCTGTTGATAATATTGGTTCTTATGCAAATGATGAAAATGGTGGAAGATTTACATTTAACAATTTAGAGACAGATGATATTTATACATTGTCAGCGAGAGTAGTGGATAAAGCCGGAAATGCGACAGAGCAGAGTGTTGAATTTTCTGTAAACAGAAATGGTTCGACATATGGATTAGATGATGCAACAGCACAGTTGAATGGTACGTATGTAGCGACAGCACAGGATGTTGTAATCAGAGAAGTAAATCCGGATGAATTGCTTGAACATAAGATTACATTGTATAAAAATGATAAGACAATTACATTGATTGAAAATACAGATTATACAGTTAGTGTAAATGGTGGTAATGGACAGTGGTATGAATATGTATATACAATCGCAGCAAGAAACTTTGCAGATGATGGTGTATATAGAATTTCTGTTCAGTCAACAGATAAAGCAGGAAATATTGCCGAGAATACAATTGCAAGCAAAGATAAGGAAGTTTCATTTGGTGTAGATGCAACACTGCCAAATATCATTATGATGAATCTTGAAAGCAATACAACATATCCATTGGATAGTATGGTAGTGAGAATGTCAGTAAATGATAATTTAAAGCTCAGTGCAATCGAGGTATATCTTGATGGTAATATTGTAAAAACATGGAATGAGCAGGATATCAAGCAGAAACAGGCAGGCAATGAAGAATATACATTTGAAATTGGCAATGCAACACAGGCTAGAAGTGTACAGGTTGTAGCAACAGATGCAGCAGGTAATCAGCAGAGATTACAGGTTGATAATTTCTACGTAACAACGAATTTATGGATTCGATTCTATACGAATACAGCGTTGTTATGGGGAACAATTGCAGGAGTTGCTATTGTAGTTGCAGGTGGTGCATATTTTATTGTTATGCGTGGCAAGAAAAAGAACAATGCATAAATAAAATACATATACAGTAAAATAATATATGTGTTATACAGAGAGTGTCAGTAGAGGAATCCGCTGACACTTTTTGTATATATAAGAAATAGAGTTTCTTTTACAAAGTAAAATACTTCATATGAATATATATGTATGTGCAGAAACCGCACTGGAAACAATGCTAAATGTAATAATTTAAAAAGTATATTTACAATAATGAATATTTATGATATTATAAATATATAATTAATAATTAACAAATCAATGGGGGATATGCAGAAATAGGGCAGAAAGATACAACAACAAAATTATTAGAAGATTACAATGATGTATTTGCAGATATTATGAATGTATTATTATTTCATAAAGAGATATTGCAGGAGAAGTATTTTACAGAAGGGGCGACAGAATCTATTTACAAAGCAGAAGATAATTTGTATCATGAACAGAGAAGAGATATTTTAAAAGATTATCAGGGAATGAATATGGTAATTATGAGTTTTGGAATTGAGAATCAGTCAACGATAGATGCATTTATGCCGATAAGGATTATGGGATATGATTATGCGAGCTACCGTGGTCAGATTTACAGAAAAGAAAAACTGCATCCGGTTATTACATTGGTGTTAAATTTCTCAAAAGAAGATTGGAATGAACCATGTAGTTTGATTGAATTATTAGATGTTCCAGAAATATTTCAGCAGTATGTAGCAGATTATTCATGTAAAATAATTGATGTTCACAGAATATCAGAAGATACGATAGCAAAATTCACATCAGATTTTAAGGAAATTGCTCAATTTTTTAAATATGGGGAAAATTATTTAGAGGTAAGTCAGCAAAATGAACCGTTGGATCATCCGATAGAAGTTATTGAATTCTTAGAGGTATTTAGTAATGCAGATATGAAGGATACAAAACAGCAATTCATAGAAATGGTTCATTCAGGGAGGTGTATTTCTATGTGTACAATTGTACAGGATATTGAAGAAAAAGGAAGAATCAAAGGCGTTTATTTAGGAAGAGTACAGACATTGATTGATTTGGTAGAGTCTAATATTATTACAACAGAACAGGCTGCACAGCAATTGCAGATAACACAGCAGGAATTTATGCAGATGATGAAAGAACAAAAATCAGAAATACAATAAATAAAATCAAAAAGGTGTAGAAACTGGGTATGTTTCTACACCTTTCTGATTATATATTAGGATTTAGGTCTGGTAAAAGTATTTACCATTATATGTGTAACATCTGCTTATTATAATAAGTAGATGATTACTGCACAAATTGTACTAGTAAGTCCGACACAT
This sequence comes from Lachnospira sp. UBA4346, assembly GCA_002394205.1. Classification (GTDB taxonomy): domain Bacteria; phylum Bacillota; class Clostridia; order Lachnospirales; family Lachnospiraceae; genus Lachnospira. The sequence goes on from DGTC01000037.1 coordinate 15,174, forward strand.
GCTTCGTAAGGAATTAATCCAAGACGTTCTTTGAAGCTCATATTTACAGAACCGCCTGTTGCATGGAAGAAGGAACCATGTGGGAGAGAATCAATTACTGTAGCACCGGCGTGAATCATAGCGGCTGCGGCAAGAGCAGATACACCCTGACCTAACAATACGCCTGAGAATGTCTGTGATGCAACAGTAGCACCGGCTGTTGTGGATGCAGTAGCACCAGCCATTAAAATACCTGACAATGGAGCTAATACGAATGCCGGCATATTTGCAAGCTCTAATAAATTAACAACATCATACTGTAATGCAGAAGCCTTAATGATTCCTGCAAGTGTACCTGTACCAATTAAAAGGATAGATACACCAACAACTTTGCTTAAACCAAATTCGGAGAATGATATAACATTCTTTGCGTTGCCTGTTACGATTGCACATACAAGACCACCAACCGGTAGTGCAATCAATGGATCAACACTGATTCCTGCGATAGGACGAAGTGCTAAGAGGATAACAACAACGACAGGTCCTAAGATTGCTGCAAGGAATGAAGGGAGATTTGATGTATCACGCTTATCTAAGTCAGCTTCTGAAATCATAGACTTGTTTGTCTTCTTAGAAAGAAGTGTTGCAAGAATGATTGTTACAACCAATGCAAATAATGCAGGAATTACATTCTTAATCATTAAAGAAGTAAGGTCTACACCAAATGCTTCTGAAGCTGCGATTGTATTTGGGTTTGGAGAGATAATATTACCAGCTTTACCACCGCCAATCATAGCGAGGAGAATACTAGGCTTATTAAATCCGGCTTTCTTGCCGATAGCAAGTGCGATTGGAGCTACTGTGATAACGGAAATATCAACGAATACACCAACAGCACAGATAATCATTGTGGCGATTGCGATTGCTGCGATGGCACGTTTTTGACCAAGTTTCTGAACGATAACATCAGCAATCTTTTCAGCAGAGCCAGTCTTAATTAACATTCCGGCAAGAATACCAGATGTTAAGATACGAAGAACGGAAGACATCATGCTCTGCGCGCCGGTTACCATTGTATTAACCGTTGTGACCAGTCCGCCGCCGCCGATAATACCACCGATTAGGGCACCAAGAATTAAGCTGTATGCCGGGTGAACTTTTTTAATAATAAGAACAATTGCGATGGCAAGTCCTACCAGAGCGCCAAGTGTAGTAAATGTAGACATAAGTACGCCTCCTTTTATTTATCAAATGTATGAATTAAATGGAATACCTGTTCAGCTGTATCTGCCATATTTGCAGCAGCATTTTCTGACTTCATCGCTTCTTCGAGGGATACGACACCACGAAGGATTGGGAAGAAGGCATCAATGCCGGCTTCATTACAGGCTGTAGCATCTTTTGTTACGCATCCGGCAAATGCAAGAACCGGCTTGTTGTGTTTCTTAGCAATACGGGCAACGCCGATAGGTCCTTTTCCCATAACTGTCTGGGCATCTAGGCGGCCTTCGCCTGTAATAACAATATCTGAATCTACAATATCATTTTCAATTTTTGTTTCTTCAAGGACAATCTTAATGCCGGATTCTAGGACTGCATTGGTAAATCCTAAGAATGCAAATCCAAGACCGCCGGCAGCACCGGTTCCAGCCTGTTTCATATTTGCCTTTGGATATTTTTCTCTTGCAAGTGTTGCGTAGTAAGCAAGCCATTTGTCCATCTGCATAATCATTGTCGGTGTGGCACCTTTCTGTGGACCAAATACGGCACTGCAGCCCTGTTCGCCGCACAATGTGTTTGTTACATCGCAGGCAACCTTAAAAGAACATTCTGCAAGTTCCGGAATAACATTGTCATCAGTGATACGGTCAAGAACGGCAAGTCCTTTGGCTCCGAATGGAACCTGATTTCCGTCTTTGTCAAGGAAACCAAACCCTAGTGCCTGTAACATACCGATTCCACCGTCGTTTGTTGCGCTTCCGCCGATGCCGACAATGAAACGGCGGCAACCTCTGTGAATGGCATCAATTATCATTTCACCCACACCGTAAGTTGTTGTTTCCATTGGATTACGTTCGGCATCACTTACCAGTGTAATACCTGCGGCAGCAGACATTTCAATAATAGCTGTGTTTGTTTCGGCAATAATACCGTAGTTACAAGTTACTGGTTTGCCAAGAGGTCCGGTAGCTTCCATCTGAATCCATTCTCCACCCATACCGGTTGTTAAGGCGTATGCAGTTCCTTCACCGCCGTCAGCAAGTGGAAGGACAAGAACATTCGCATCCGGATAGACACGTGTAATGCCTTCTTTAATTGCATTTCCGGCTTCAATGGAAGTTAAACTTCCCTTTAAGGAATCAATTGCAATCGTTACTTTCATAAAAGTCCTCCTTTATTGATATTTTTCAGACAATCCCTTGTTGTCTGTTCGTTTGTTGTTTTGATGTAATTATAATATCATTTACCAATTTCAAAATATATGTTACGATTAACAAATAAGTATGAATTTTATTTTAAAATATTAGTATATATACTAATATACATCTTTTGATACCTGAATCTTATTAGAAGATGTATCGTGCATTTTATAAAGGGATGAAGTATGCACACATATATATAATATGTCCGTTTTTTTACGGTATATGCGTAGAGCAGGACAGCTGCACATTGTGCGTGGAATAATATATGTTTATGTGATTTGGCGGCAAAATGTATAAGAAATGAATGGGAGAAATATGTGATGAAAGAACGAAAGCAGCACCATAAAATTAATCAAAAGACAGCACAGCAAATAGTAGATACTGTGAAGGATGTTTGTGGACAGGATATTAACTATATAGATTTATCAGGAACGGTATTTGCAAGTACGGATGCTTCCCGGGTGGGAACATTTCATGAGATTGGCAGACAGGTGGCGATGACTTGTGAGACCGTAGAAGTGGAGGATGATAATACCTTTTATGGAACGCATGCAGGCGTGAATATTCCGATTATTCATAACGGTGAATTTATTGCGGTGATTGGAATTAGCGGAAAGCCGGACAGTGTACGTAAGTATGCATATTTGGCGCAGAAAATTACGGTGCTGTTGCTCCGGGAACATGAGCTGGATTATGAAAATAATACCAAAAAGAATCAAATGAATTATATGATTCGGGCATTAATCGATGAAGAACAGGCACACACGAAACGAATCACAGAATTATTACAGGAATACGAAGTAGAAGCAGGAGATTGTTACCAGCTCATTATGATTCGGTTGAATTCCAGATATAATCCGAATAATCTTGCGATGATTGAAAATACGATTTATCATGCGTTTCAAGCGTTATTCTCGAAGTTGTATACATTTAATTATCCGAATGAATATCTTGCGATTGTTAAATCCAAAATAGTACAGCAGCATAAAGATATTTTAGAAAAGTTAGCGAAAAACTTTGAAAATATTTTAAAGATTGCCATTAGTGCACCACACAAGATTGATGAGCAGTTTTTGGCTTATTCAGAAGTAAATCTTGCTGTAAAGGGGAAAAATACGAATACAATCAGATGGTATGAGAAATTAGGATTAGAAATTTTATGTGCAAATGTACCGTTAGATATTGCACAGTTATATAAAAGAAAATATTTATTGCAGTTAAAGGAAGAGGAGATTGAATTGCTGCGTGTATATTATGAAGAAAACATGTCGCTTGCAAAAACAAGTGAACGGCTCTTTTTACACAAAAATACGATTCAATACCAGCTTGACAGGATTCATAAGATTACAGGCTACAACCCACGGAAATTTCAGGATGCAGTAGCAATCTATGCGGCACTGTTGTGTGAGTAAAATGCTTTTGCATTTGTAGTGTTGTATGGTATGATTTTTTTAGTAAAAATATAAAATTTGATATATACGCAAAAGAAGATGCAACTAAATTTTTGAAATCAGAACAAAATCGTAAGACATTTTTACTAGTAAGGTACGTGTACGAAACTAGATTTGTGCTTTATATAAAAAAATTCAGAAGAGAACATATGGTGTTTTCTTCTGAATCTTTTTTATTTTATAAGAATTTATCTATCAGGCAGCGTCTTTTCACAAACCTAAAACTTAAAAGTCTCTGCCAAATTTAACCACTTCTGATCCTTATCACTTAAATTGATTGGTGTACCGTCAGCGAGTGCATATCCTTCGCCGGATGGAGAACCCTGATAAGTACCTGTAAGCTGTGGCCATGTAATATTAATAGCCGGATCGTTCCAGGCAAGACCGCCTTCGTCTCCCGGATGATAGAAGTCTGTACATTTATAACAGAATTCAGCGACATCACTTAATACAAGGAAGCCGTGTGCAAAACCTTCTGAGATATAGAACTGCTTCTTATTTTCAGCAGATAATTCTACACCATACCACTGACCGTAAGTCTTGCTGTCACTGCGTAAATCAACAGCAACATCAAATACAGTACCGTTTACAACACGTACGAGCTTGCCCTGAGGGAATTCCTTCTGGAAGTGAAGACCACGAAGCACACCCTTTGTAGAACTAGACTGATTGTCCTGAACGAACTTCATGGTAAGTCCTGCTTCTTCCATATCCTTCTGATTGTAAGTTTCCATAAAATAACCGCGTGCATCACCATGTACGGTTGGTTCAATGACATATAAGCCTTCAATTGGGCATTTTGTTACTTTAATCTGTCCCATAATAATATCCTTTCATGTATTCTTTATTCTTATTTGAATAATTCTTTTAAATAGCGGCAAAGTGCATCCTGCCAGGTTGGCAATGGCGTAAATCCGTGCTGTGTGAGTTTTTCTTTATTCATACGGCTGTTGGATGGACGTTTTGCCTTTGCAGGATAAGCATCACTGCTGACAGGGGAAACACGGATGTGTTGGTAGGTATCATCATATGCACCTGCCTGTTTGAAGATTTCGCAGGCAAAATCATACCAACTGATATAACCGCCTTCATTGGTTGCATGGTAGCGGCCGTATTCTTCACGTTCTGCCATATCAACGAGCAGACGTGATAAATCATACGTATAAGTAGGTGTACCAATCTGGTCATTGACAACTGTTAAGGAATCATGTGTCTTGCCAAGATTTAACATCGTTTTGATGAAATTCTTGCCGTTAATGCCAAATACCCAGGCGATACGGACGATGTAATATTTTTCGAGTGTTTCCTCAACTGCCAATTCCCCTTCATACTTTGTCTGACCATAGACATTGAGCGGAGCACGGGAATCATCCGGATTCCAAGGCGTTGTTCCTTCACCGTCAAATACATAGTCTGTTGAAATATAAATCATTTTGCAGTCAATTTCCTTGCAGGCAGTAGCAATATTTTTCGTACCTGTGGCATTGACGAGGCGGACTTTGTCGAGATTTTCCGCATCTTCTGCTAAGTCAACGGCAGTCCAGGCAGCGCAGTGAACGACTGCATCCGGGGCGTAATGTCCGATTACACGATGTACACTGACTGCATCAGTAATATCCATTTCCTGAATGTCTACACCAATGGCAGTATGACCACGTTTCTTTAATTCGTTCATCACATCGTGTCCAAGCTGACCATTTACACCGGTAACAAGTATTTTCATTGTAATTTGTCCTTTCTTAAATTACTGTCTGTTGCCATACATTTTTTCATAATAATTCTGGTATTCACCGGAAATGATTGTTTCCCACCATTCACGGTTGTCAAGATACCACTGGATTGTTTTCTTGATACCGTCAGCGAACTTTGTTTCCGGCAGCCAGCCAAGTTCATTGTGAATCTTTGTAGGATCAATCGCATA
>DGTC01000065.1 GCA_002394205.1 Lachnospira sp. UBA4346
ATCTTCTCATAAGGCATATTATCGGAAAGCCGGACTTCCAAATGATATATTATTTCCATGAATAGCTATAACCAAGATGTGAGGGAGAGTCATATAATTTGACTCTCTTTTAATTTTGTCGGGAAAGGGGACGAATGGTGGTACGGGTGGAGCTATACAGTAGATAACAATAATGATTTTAAGAATTTGGAGGAACAAGAAAATGACAGGAAAAAAGACAGCGATTATAGCGGTATGTGGAGTTGCAGGAACCGTAGCAGCAATTATGACAGCAGTATTATGTAAAAGTGGTAAGGCACAGGATATTGAATCTTTCGATATGGAAGAGGACTTATTTTCTGATGAAGAAGATGAGCCAGAATCTGAACAGGATGAGCAGATACATGATGTACGAGCTATATTGAACGGAAAGCTTGACTGGTCGGCATTTACAAGTGAGAGAGCATATGAGCTTGCACCAGTGATGTTTGATGAACTGACAAAACTTCCTGAAAAGATGACAAAGGATATGCGAAGATTAAAAGAGCATTTAGTCACAGTCTTTGATGAATTGATTCAGATAACAAGTATAGATTTGTTTAGAGAAATATTTTCTGTGAAGGAGTGCGGCAAGCTTCCAGCGTGGGTATATGATGAAGTAAAAAATAAGATGTTGGATATCCATATGGAAGAATTTGAGTATCCAGATATTTACTTGTAGAGATAACAAAACCTCTGATGACAGTATGTGCCATCAGAGGTTTTTCTACATCATAGTTTTTAAGAATGCAAGAAGTGATTCTCGCTGTTCTGGGCTAAGCTGATATATCTTCTGTATGAGTGGATCGTTGGATATGGAATCGCTGGTATCATCATCAAAGAATTGCTTTAATGTGATGCCTAGCGTCTTGCATATCAGATAGATTATTTCAACGGTAGGATTTTTATTCTGTAGTTCAATATCACGAAGATAACTCTGGCTTATGCCGGATTCGTTTGCTAGTTTGTTTGTGGAATAGCCTTTTTGCGTGCGGAAATATTTAATGCGTTCGCCAATAGGATACTCTGGTTTATTATCTGGATTCATATTCCACCTCCCAATATAGAGATAATTTATCAAAGCTTTAGAAATAAACTTACATTTATAGAGATTGAAAATTATCGCTATATATGTTAAGATGTTTGATGGAGTTTTATGCACAATAAGAAGTTTATCAAGAAAATACAGAAAAAATATCAGATGGACAAAGTGTGTCTAAGCTGAATTGTATAATGCGATTATAAAAAGAATATTTGAAGAAGTAACAGGAGGTTTTTATTATATGAAAAAAAGAATTTTAGCTTTGCTTTTGGTTGGTTGTATGAGTGGTGCAATACTGACGGGGTGTGGCGGTTCGGATTCTACAAATCAGAATGCACAGGGGAGTAAGGATGTGTATTTTGAAATTGTAGAGGAAATCAATAACGGAGACTATGACGCTGCCGAAGCTGATATTAAGGAGCAGTATGGAAGTGTTGAGTATTCTCTTTCTTCTGATGGTGTCAATAAAATGAATATCAACAGATTATTTTATGATAAGCAGGAAAAGTATGAGGAAGAAATGAATGTGCTGTTGGAATATTTACAGGCATTTGATTTCAAGTCAGTATTGGAAACTGAGGAAGTATCAGAGGATAAGGAAAATGTAAAATTTGCGGTTAAGCAGATAAATGAAATAAGCGAGAAAGTATCTGATGAGACAAGAAATAAGGCAGTTGAGATTGTCGGTCAAGATATTTTAGATTCATACAAAGAGTAGAGGGGGAAAGTGGTTATGCGTTTAAAGAGAATAGCTTTATTATTGACCTGTGTATTTACAATATCGTCATTAAGTGCTTGTGGATTTGTTGATGGTGTTGTGGAGGAAACAAAGAAAGATATAGAATTTACAAAAGAGAATGATGCTTTGACAGACGGAAATTCAGGCGTTGAGCTTCCAACATTTGATAATCAGAAGTCAGATGAAGCAACTACACGCAATGAACTGAAAGTTGGAGATACAGCTTCGTTTTCTATAGAAGATGAAGGCTCTATGGATGTGACCGTCACAGATTGGGGAACATCTAAGAATGAGTTGACAGGCAAGGACACCATTTACTTTACGGTAGAGTTTAAGAATAACGGTTCAAGTGCCGTTGGTATTGCTCCTGCCATATTCTCTGTTTATGCAGATGATTATTCAGTGGATTTATCATATTCTGCGAATGATGTATTACAGGCAACATCACTGGATGGTGGAAGAAAAGCTTCAGGAAGAGTATATGCGGAAGTAAATGCGGATTCAGTTGAAAAGCTGGAGGTTCAACTTGCAAAAACAGTATGGGTATTAAAGGGTGCAAAGGACGCAGAAAGCAGCTCGTCTGAAGGAGAAAATACAGCAGATGCAGGAGCTACTTCTAATGCAGATATTCCAGAGATTGTGTTATCTGACAAAGAAGATCTTGGAAATATCGCTGGAATGTACTGGAACTTTGCGGATGATTCCAATATTGAAATCAATTTATATTCTTCACCAGAGGGAAGTGCAGTAGGAAATGCTACCGTTTACTATTCTGAATCACCTACATATTCTGGCGAGATAGAAAAGGTGGCTACCAATATTTATCATCTTGGTTTAGATGGTGCAGACATTTACTTTGGATTCTATACAGAGACTACAGGTGACGAGAAAGCATTGAGAATGCAGTTTGTAATCAATGGCAGAGAAGAAGACTGGTATTACAGATCGGAAGAATTTGTATCATAAAAATGTTAGATAAAGTCGATTAGGATATTTCTTAATCGGCTTTATTTATTGAGAAAAATTCTTGCAAGCGTAGATTGGCTCTTTGTGCTTATACATTATCTCTGTAGGAAGGAGGTCTCTGTATATGGATAAAAAGTTGCTCACAGCAATAGGTCTTGCAGTTCTGCAGGGAGCGATTGTGTTTTTACAGGAAACCGTCTTAAAAAACAAAGGCTAAAATAGCAATCATTATTAGGGATGAGGTGTATGCTTCATCTCTATTTTTATGTCTGAAAATGAGGAGGTGATACCATTGGATTTAAAGCAACAGGATTTGATTGAACACGCAAGCCAGATACTGAATGGACTTAGAGATTTTTGCGTAGTGCTTGATGAACCGGAGCTGACAGCTATTCCGCCTACTGTATTTGTTGTGATGCAGGTGGGACTGGAAAAAGCCCAATCATTGATTACGGAAGCATTAGGAAAAAAGGATGTTCAGGAAGAAAAGAAGTAGGAGATTAAAGAAGTATGCAGAAGTCAATTTTAGCAATTTTATCAGCACTTGTGGTCGTATGGAATGAGTTCAGATCACGAGGCGCAAAAAGTAACAGAAAAGAAGATTTTAGCGATAAGCGAAAGGAGAAATAATTATGGCAGCGAATGTAGAAACAATGTTTTCAGTAAGGGAGAAACCTTGGCATGGGTTAGGAACTATCGTGGCAGAGGCACCAAGTTCAAGTGAGGCATTAAGACTTGCAGGACTTGATTGGGAAGTAGAACAGCAGGCTATTTTTACAAAGAGTGGTGTTGTTGAAGGATTCAAGGCAAATGTAAGAAGCACAGATAAAAAGGCTCTGGGTGTTGTATCAGACCGATACAAGATTATCCAGAATAAAGATGCGTTTGCATTTACAGACAAATTATTGGGGGCTGGTGTGAGATATGAAACTGCGGGTTCTTTACAGGGTGGCAAGAAAATTTGGCTTTTGGCTACATTGCCAAAGGAGTACATCATTGCTGGGGAGAGGATTAGTCCATACCTTGTATTCAGCAATACCCATGATGGAAGTGGTGCTGTTAGGGTGGCAATTACACCTATTCGAGTTGTTTGTAATAATACATTAAATCTTGCCCTGAATACTGCGACAAGAAGCTTTAGTATGGTGCATACCGGGGATATCAGAGGTAAGGTCAACGAAGCAAAACAGACGCTCTTTATGGCAGATCAGTATATGGAGAATCTTGGTCGAGAGTTTGAGAGACTTCGCAAGGTAAAGGTTACAGACCAGCAGGTTAAGGAATATATAGAGCTTTTACTTCCAATCGAGAACGGAGCTTCCCTTACTACTGTGAAGAATACCCGAAAGCTCAGAGAAGATATGAGAGCAAGATATTATGATGCTCCTGACTTAAAGGATGTTGGAAACAATGCTTACAGATTTATCAATGCGGTATCTGATTTTGCTACACACAGTAATCCTCTCAGAAGAACGGCTAATTATCAGGAAAATCTCTTTATGAGAACCTATGAGGGCAATCCTATGATTGACAGAGCTTATCAGTTGGTAGCGGCATAATGCCTTTATAATATTTGCGAAAGGAAAAGGATTTCTTGTATGAAAAATAATAAAGGATTTGGTGTTGTGGGAATAATTCTTATTCTTGTAGTTGCCATAGCACTTGTACTGATATTTCGTGACAGCCTTGTAAATGCAGTTGCAAGACTGTGTGACTATCTTATCTGGAAAGAGGTGGTAGGTCAGGCATGGATTTAAAGCAGAGATTTTGTAAAAAGCTGTACGAGGAGCTGAATGCATTTAAGGTCAGCTCCATACAGGGTGGTAAGGATGATATTTTCGGTCAGAATGGAAAAAAGGAAATATTTGCAAGTCTGTATGAGATTCTTCTGGAGTCTGCAGATAATTTCTCAGATATACTTTTAAGCAATCTGGTAAATCAGAGTACAAATATTCTGGAATCACTCTATGCCGATTTTATTACGGATTGTGGAGATACCTTACAGTATGAAGATTTGAGAAATCGTGTAGCACAGCGTTTTGATGATGATGAAGGCTGTTACGATTGGTGGAATGAACAGGCATATATGGATGAATGATGTTAAAAAGGCAGGTGTTTATGAGGACATCTGCCTAAATTTATATGGAGGTGCAATTTTATGAAGGTAGTTGTAAAAACAAAGGAGCTGTCACGCTCTGAATGGTTGAAATACCGTACTAAGGGTATTGGTGGATCTGATGTAAGTATTATTGCAGGAATTAACCCTTTTAAGTCGGTACATCAGTTGTGGCTGGAAAAGACAGGGCAGATTGAACCGGAGGAACAGGGGAGCGAGTACACACATTTTGGTACTCTGTTAGAGCCGATTGTCAGAAAGGAATTTACCGAGAGAACAGGAATTAAGGTAAGACAGAAACATATGCTCTTGCAGAGCGAGGAATATCCTTTTATGTTTGCGGACCTTGATGGAGTAATTAACGAGGATGGGGAAATGTGTATCTTTGAAGCAAAGACGGCATCCGCTTATAAGCAGGAGACCTGGGAAGAGGGTGTACCAGCACCTTATATTTTACAGGTGCAACACTATATGGCAGTAACAGGAGCGAAAAAGACTTATATTGCAGCACTTGTAGGTGGTAATCATTTCTTTTGGCATGAAATACTTCGTGATGAAGAAATGATCGGAAAGATTATTGCAATGGAAAAATATTTTTGGGAAACTCATGTGATTGGTGGTGTTGAACCTGTTCCAGATGGTTCAGAAGCTACGACTAATTATTTTAATTCCAAGTTCAGCAGTTCCAACGGTCAGACGATAGAGCTTCCACAGGAGGCATTATCTGTATGTGATGAATTTGATCGTATTTCAGCAGAGATTAAGAAGCTGGAAACAGAAAAGAATGCAGCGGCTAACCTCTTGAAAAGTTATCTGAAGGAAGCAGAAATCGGCATTGTTGGGGAGCGAAAAATCATTTGGAAAGAGATTTTTAAGAGCAGTCTTGACACCAAGAGGTTAAAGTCAGAAAAGCCAGATGTTTATACGGACTATCTGACACAGAGCAGTTACAGGCGTTTATCAGTAGCATAAGGGAGTGTGGCAGAATGAATAAAATTATTTTAATGGGTAGGCTGACCAGAGATCCGGAGGTGAGATACAGCCAGAGTGCGAATCCTATGCCGATTGCCAGATATTCTATAGCAGTAGATAAGAAGATAAAAAGGGATGACGGTATTACGGCAGATTACTTTAATCTTGTTGCTTTTGACAGACACGCTACTTTTGCAGAAAAATATCTGCGAAAGGGTACGAAGATTGCAGTATCAGGAAGAGTGCAGACCGGCAGATATGAAAAGGACGGAGTAAATATTCCGTTCTTTGAAGTAGTAGTAGAAGAACAGGAATTTGCTGAGAGCAAGAGTGCAAGCCAGTTTGTAGGTGAAGATATAGGAGCAGGAACAGGTCAGAGCTATGTGGATGAAAATGGATTTATGCAGGTTCCTGATGATATGGAAGAATTACCATTCAATTAACGATAAAGGGAGGCTTTGCGTATGGAACAGGAAAATGTAAGAACGCTCTATGCGAATGAAATTGAATGTCGTGTAGGGACGATTAGTGACAAGGGATTATCGCTGTTGCTTTATAAGGACGCAAGAGTGGATATGAAGATGCTGGATGAAATCTATGGTGTGAATAACTGGCAGAGAAAACATGAGGTTATCGGTGGCAATCTCTATTGCATTGTCAGTATCTGGGATGAAAAGAAAAAGCAGTGGATTTCCAAGATGGATGTAGGTACTAAGAGCAGGACGGAAATGGAAAAGGGAGAATCTTCTGACGCATTCAAGAGAGCCTGTGTGAACTGGGGAATCGGTAGAGAACTTTATACTGCACCGTTTGTATGGGTAGGAGCTGGCAAGTGTAAAATCCAGATGAAAGATAATAAATATACTACCTATGACAAGTTCTCTGTCAGCAGTATTTCCTATAATGAGAACAGGGAAATTACAGGGCTTGTAATTGTAAATCAGGAAGGTCGTGTGGTGTATAGCTTGGTTGATAAAGCTACTAACGATAAAGAAAAGGTTGCTCCGGTAACATCACCAACACCAGTTGTAACGGAGCCTGAATCAGAGCATGTGGTAGCAATCAATAAAGAGCTGGAGAGAACAGGGGTGGCACTTGACGCTGTGCTGAGCAGATATGGTGTAACCAGCATTAGTGAAATGGATGATTCTATTTATAAAAAGGCTATGACCAGCTTAAAGCGTACAAAATCAAAAGCGGCGTAATTAGGATAAGAAAATAATAGCAGTTTATTTTGGCTCTTTCAGGTCCATTGTGGCTTGAAAGAGCATTTTAATTTGAAGGAACATTTTTAGTATCAAGGAGGAATTGATTTATGATGACATTTAATGAATTTGCAAAGACTGTAAAGGCTATGATCGAGAAAAAGCTTAAGGGGGTAACTGTTGTTGCGAATGAGGTTGAGAAAAATAATGGACTCAAATTGCATGGGCTTACTATTCAGAATGGGGAGACTAATGTTGCTCCATGTATCTATCTGGATTGTTATTTCGAGAAGTATCAACTGAGCGAAATGGATATCGCTGATGCTGTGGATCAGATTGTTAAGGTTTATGAGGAACATCGTCCTACTCATGACCTTGATGTGTCTTTGTTCACTGATTTTTCTAATGCTAGGGACAAGGTTCGTGCAAGATTAGTAAATACCAGAATGAATGAGGAGCTGTTGGAGAAGATACCGCACAGAGAATTTCTTGATTTATCACTTATCTATTGCGTGGAGTACACTTGTGAAAAGACAGATGGAATTGCAAGTATCAGAATTACCAACGACCATATTGATATGTGGGGTGTCAGTGAAGAAGATTTGTACCAGATTGTTCAGGAGAATATGAAGGCTGATGACCAGAGTGTGATTGTAAGTCTGGCAGAGCTTGTCAAAGGAATGCTACAGATTGATGATGCAGAGATTGAAGAGAGTATGGATTCAGCGAATATCCCTATGTATGTGCTTACAAATAAAAGCAAGCTGAATGGTGCAGTAGAGATTATCAATGACAATACTCTTAGAAAATTTTCTGATACTTTAGAGAAAGATTTCTTTATCCTACCAAGCAGTACACATGAGGTTATTATGGTTCCTGCGGAGAATGATAGTGATTCTGGAACATTTGCAGAAATGGTAAAAGAGGTTAATAGCACACAGGTACTTCCGAATGAAGTTTTAAGTAACCATGTGTATAAGTATGAGAGACAGTCAGGAAAGCTCTTGATTGCAGCATAGCGAGGTGCAGTAGTGAAAAGGTCAGAATTTACAGAAAAGGAAAATCAGCTTATCCGTAGGATTGAACATGACCACGATTTCTTTAAGTACAAAATTCTTTCCATGCAGAGAAAAAAGATATATGAAGAATGTAATCACATCCGCTTTGTAGAGTGTGTATATGAATACCTGATTTATAATGAGGATATCAAGGAAGAATATCTTAATGCTGTGAGTAAGTGCAGGGGAAATATATTTGAGGAGCTGTATCGTGTATATCTGGATTATGAATATGCTACAGTCGGTACTTGGGAAGAGGTTGACAATTTTATGGAGCTTTTGATAAAGGAGCAGAAAAAGTGGTATGAGACATTGAGAGTTGGCTAATGTCGGATATATTGTACTGAAATAAATGCTGGAGATAGTGATATTCTCCAGCATTTTTTGGAGGAAATAGATGTACGATAAAAAATATTGGAGACAGGGAAAAAATGTTACAGTAGGTCAGCTTATGGACTACATTAGAAAAAATGTACCAGAGGATGCTGTGTTTTGTGTTCTTGGAAATAATCAGATATATTTTCATTTGGAAGAAGATAAATCCGTATTTTGTGTTGATGATGCTCCGCTAAGTGAATTAGAGGAATATGCTGGATTTGAGCCAATGGATATATAAAAGAACGAAAATGCTGGATGGTGGTAATAAATGCCGTCCAGTATTTTTTTATTCAAAAAGAGCAGATAGACACATTCTGTCATTCTTAAATGGTAATATGACAGTGTAAATGAAACAACAATAAGCGAAAGAGAGGTAATACATTATGAAGATGATAGATAAATTAGCATATGTAGCAGATGAACTTCGTTACAATTATATTTTGAATAGGACTGTGATTGATGCCGGAAAGGATCTGGCAAAGGGAGCTGTTATCGGTGCCGGAATAGGTTTGGCAATAAATTATGTCGGATTGAGAAAAAATGGTCTCCCTAAGTCAATGCTTAAGTACATTATCAAATAAGAAGTGCCAGAGAATGGGGTGAGAGGATGAAGAAACTATTATTTTGGATTCAGGTTAAAAAGAGAATGGAACGGAGACAGTGTAAGTCTTGCTGTCTGAACTGTGCATATTTTGATAGCTGCTATTCGGACGGTAGTTTTTAGGAGGGGCGTTTATGTATGGTGCGATAATTGGAGATATTGCTGGATCGACCTATGAGAGAAGAAATATTAAGACTAAAAATTTTGAGTTGTTCCGTTTGGGAAGCAGATGTACGGACGATACGATTATGAGTGTTGCTGTTGCAGATGCTGTGAGATTACATAGTTCGATAGAAGATTTTAGCCAGCTTGTGATTGAAAAAATGAGAGAGTGGGGAAATAAATATCCCAATGCCGGATATGGCGGTACATTCAAAAAGTGGTTAAAGGATAGAACTATGGGGGCTTATGGTAGTTATGGGAATGGTTCAGCAATGCGAGTTACAGCCTGTGCATTAGGAGCTTCTACACTTGCAGAGGTTCTTGAGTTGGCAAAGCTTTCTGCAGAGGTTACGCATAATCATCCAGAGGGCATAAAGGGGGCACTGGCGATTGCAGCGTGTGTATATCTTGCGAACACAGGTAAGGATAAAGATGGAATCAGAGAGTATGTAAATGACAATTTTTATATGCTGGATAGTTCAATAGATGAAATTAGACCACGATATAAATTTGATGTTTCCTGCATGGGTTCTGTGCCAGTTGCAATTCAGGCATTTCTTGAGGGTGATAGTTTTGAAGATGTAATCAAGACAGCAATTTCTGTAGGGGGAGATAGTGACACGATTGCTTCAATGGCAGGGACTATTGCGTGGAGCTATTATAAATATCAGAATGGTGGAAATCTTACAGCCGATATGGGATCATTAAAGAATCAAGCAGAAAAGATTATGCCGGAGGATATTAAAATCTCTGTGGAATTATTTTCCCAATCTCTACAGATGTAAGTTTGCTCCATAATAATTGAGATAATGTGGCATTATACTAAAAGATTGGAGAATGTGAAAATGAACGATTTGACGAGAAATGCCATATTTGAAGCTTGTAATCTTATCTTAGATTATATTGATCCGGATGAACTGATGGAAGAAAACGAATTTTGTGAAATGCTAGAAAAATTCAACAGATATAAGTTCTGTATGCCTGAAGAAGTAGCAAAAATATTTGAAGATTTTATAGCGGAAAAGTTGGAACCATATATATACGGAGAGGCAGTTCTGTATGATATGAAAAAGATTGCTCCACAGCATAAAGCTGGAGCTGAACTGTCAGAGGAGCAGTTTAAGAAAATGCTCATGGAATGTTACTCTGCTACAATGGATATAAGAAAGGATTTTGAAGAGAATGTGGTAAATGCTAAATTAAAGCAATATCTATTGGCAGACTAGAGATAATAACAAAGGTGTGGACTGTTCAATCACAATCCACACCTCTTTTTTACATATTTTTTTGTTGCAAAAGCATTTCGGAATATATTTCCAAATATCTGTTGACATGATTTACTTCTTCATCCGTTCCAGTTCTGAGAATGGATAGTACCGTATTATCAAGTCTTTCAATTTTATCATCTTTGCTTTTTCCCCATACTATGTAATCAAGACTGCAATTACAGAGATTGCAAAACTCAACTATCTTTTTGAAGGAAAGGCAGGATGTACCAGATTCGCAGTGACTGATGTGCTTTGGTGTTAGCTCAAGAACCGCTGCGAGCTGATCTTGGGTATAGCGATTAGCCTTGCGTATTTCAGCGAGGCGGCGTCCCATCTCATCAAATTTTATTTCATCCATATGTGTTCACCACTTTCTAAGGTATATTATAAAGTAGACTTCGGCTTTCGATAACTCAATCAAAGGTCTATAAATTCGACAAAAGGTGCAATAAAAGGTTTAGTTATCGACAAAAGGTGTTATAATAGTATCGTGAGTGCAAAAAGAAGAGCACCCTTTAAGGTGCCCTAGAGTTAGTCTACAGTATTTAGAAAATGTAGGAGAGTATCTTGTTGCTCAGGTCTCATTCCATTGATGCGATTTTCCAAAGGGGTAGGCTCTGCAACAATAAAATCTTCATTGAAAAAATCGGAGAGGGAAATATTGAGTTCCAGACATAACATAAAGAGCTTTTCAACAGAAATATTCGTTTTGTTTCCAAGCTCTATATCTCTTATGTAGGATTGTGATACACCGGATTTATAGGCGAGTCCATTTATTGTATATCCGGCATTTTGTCGTAAAGTGGTTATTCGCTTTCGAATAAAGATATGTAGGTTGTCTTCGTCAATCATAATTGTAACTCCTTTTAATTATTTTTCAGAGGTGAAGTTACACATGGATGAAATAAAATTGACGATATTCCTATATAGATTAAGCCGCATTTTCCATGAAAGTAACATCTAGGAAGAATTGACTATTATCGCTGTGGCGGTTATAATATAAATTGGAGATTTTGTAAACGGAAGAGGTATTTTAGAGGGCAAAATTAGCATAGCGGTAAGACAGATTTATACAGCGACACTATAGGGACATTGCCTCTATGGTATTATTTTTTTTAGAAAAAGTTATCGCTGTAGCGATAGAAAGACAGAATGTGTCCTTCTGACTTGGTATTATATAGCTAAGTAAGGGAGGTTTCAAAATGGCAGATAGAAACGAAGGTACTGACAAGATAGAAAGAGTGTTGGGATTATATACAAAGCTTATGAATGGGGCTTTGATTTATAAGTCTGAGGAAGCTGTCAATTATGGAGTAAATGAGAGAAGTATCCAGCGAGATATAGATGATATTCGCAATTATCTTGATGTAAAAGGAACAGAGGATGGCATTATCAACTCTGTTGTGTATGATCGCATTCAAAAAGGCTATAGATTAGAGCCAATATACAAGTTGAAGTTTACCAATCCAGAGATACTTGCAATATGCAAAATCCTGTTGGATAGCAGAGCATTCACTAAAAATGAAATGAAGGGAATGCTGGATAAGCTCATAGAAACATGCGTGCCGGCGACTAATCAAAAGCTTGTATCAGATCTGATTAAGAATGAAGAATTTCATTATATAGAGCCTCTACATAAATCGGTTTTTATAGATAAAATGTGGAGCATTGGTCAGGCGATACAGACTCACAGCTACATAGAATTTGATTACCAAAGATTAAAGGACAAGGCAGTGGTACATCGAAAGGTACAGCCGTTGGCGATTATGTTCTCTGAAATGTATTTTTACATGGCAGCGTTCATTGATGATGAAGAAGTAAGAAAAGATTTTGATGTATTAAATGATTCGTTCCCAACGATTTACAGAATTGATCGTATAGAGAATTTGAAAGTTTTGGATGAAAGATATCATATTCCATACAGTGACAGGTTTGAGGAAGGAGAGTTCCGTAAAAGAATCCAGTTTATGTATGGCGGTAAGCTCAGGAAGATTAAGTTTAAGTACACTGGTCTTTCCATAGAGGCTGTATTAGACAAGCTTCCTACTGCAAAGATTATCAGTGAGGAAGATGGTGCATATATCATCTCTGCAGAGGTATTTGGCAATGGGATAGATATGTGGCTGAGAAGTCAGGGAGATATGGTGAAAGAAATAATCTGATGGCGAGGTGTAGTATGAGTTTTTCAGAAAAAGACATAAAAAATGAATATGAAAAGTATAGACAAGAGGCAGAAAAGATACTGGAAGATAATGATAAAGTTGGAAAAATTTTGGATGAAGCAGAATTGAAAATGTCAAAGGTTCCTGTATTTGGAGAAGATTTGCGAAATGTAATTGTGATGATAGAAATGATACGGTCATACATAAAGAAGGAGTATAGAGATATTCCGAAGTGTTCTATTATTTCTATGCTAGCAGCAATAACATATTTCTTGTCACCGATAGACTTGGTTCCAGATTGTATTCCAGTATTAGGATATATAGATGATGTTGCGGTAATAAAGCTTGTTTTAAGTCTAGGAATAAAAGGTGATGTGCAAAAATATAAGGAATGGAGGAAATGTCATGAAAAAAACAGTTAATGTGAGTATTTCTAAAAAAGAGATTTCCTTTGCAGAAGGAATAAAAAAGACTTGTTTAGAAGGAATGACTAATCTACAGATTTGCGAATACTTTAATTCAGTCTTGAATGAAGTTGAGCAGATTAACGAGCTTATATATAAAAATAGCATTGCGGCAAGCACAGGTAACATAAGCATGAATCCGAGATTGCAAGGCTTTTTATTTGAAAAATATCAAGCATACACATTTAATGTCAGAGCAATTTTGAATGATAAAAATTATAGAGCTTATGTGTTGCCTATTGATGGTGGCGGATTTGGGAAAAACTCGGTTGATATTTCAATCAGGGATATTAACACTAACAAAGTTATTAGAAATTATCAGGCAAAATGTTGTGTTAGTGCTGAAGCAACGGTAAAAGCTATTAAAGATGGAGATTACAGCAATCAAAGGTTGTTGGTTCCTAGTGATCAGCTAAATGAAGTGAAAAAAGGGTTTTCGGCAACAAGGTCTGTAACTGATGTTGTTGAGTATGATGGAATATCTAGCACACCATTGTCATATGATGAGGCGAAAAAAATTCAGAACGCATTGCAATCTGGAGATTTCAGTACAGTGGACTTAAGTATGTTCTCAGATAAAGAATTGGTGATTGCTGGGGTTGAATGTTTGAAGAAAGCTATTGCTCTTGATGCCATTGTTAGAGCTGTGACAATTTTAGTAGAACACACATTAGGTATATCTGAAAATACCGTAAAAGAGGATATTGTCGTCAATTTAAAAGATATTGGTTGGGATGCGGTAAAAATAGCTTTAAAAGAGGCTATTGTTATTGAAATAAATAAACACATGAGTTCTATGCCACAGTTCATTAAAGACATGCCGTTAGATCAGTTAAATTCATTGACACTTGCGGCTGCAAGTATTGTTACTGATGTTATAAAAGTTAGTGTTCAATGTGGTAGCGGAAAGATTACAGAGTCAGAAGCTGTTGAAGAAGTTTTGGAATCTGTTATTACATCCGTATGCTCTGTTGCGGCGGGGGCATTAGGAGGATTTTTGAGTGAAGGAACCTTGACAGTTCCAGCAAGTATTGCAGGTGGAATTGGTGGAAGAGTTTTAATTAAAAAAATCGGAAAAGAAAATATGATGAAAGCTGCTGATGGCTGTGTAAAGATTAAAAACTTTTCAATTGAACTTGCAGAAAAACCAGTTTTATATGTTAAAAGCATTACAAGTCAAACTACAAATCTATTAACACAAGGAGTGTAGATGATGGGGTATGATAAGAAAAAATTAAAAGAAAAAATAGATACTATACTTTCTGAGAGTAATAATGATGTTATTATTGCAGATCTTTATTTTTTGATAAAGAAATCAGAACTTAGTAAAGAGCAAAAAACAGAGGTGTTTGAATTACTCAAAAAATATTCGGATGAGAACATAATCGCTTTTAGTTTTCTTGGGGATTGCTACGCAAATGGTTGGGGATGTCAAAAATCAAAAACAGATGCTATTGCCTCATATAAGATAGTTATTGATTCTAATTTACCAGAAGATAAGAAATGTATTGCCGCATCTCGATTAGGAAATCTTTTTTTGAAAGAAAGACAATATGATGAAGCAAAAATATATATCAATATGAGTACAAATCCTGAGGATTATGTGAAGCTTGCTAAGGCAAATAAAAATTATAATTTTAATGCTGCGTTAGAAGAACTAAGGCAAGCGGCGGAATATGGAAAAGTGGATGCATTTCGAACTGCAACCAAATGGTGTTTGGAAAATCATGATAATGCAATTAAGGCAAGAGCAATGGAATATGCGATGGAGTATATGTATTCAAGTGCTCCGGAGGAAAAAAGACAGAAGACAGTAGACTTGGTTGTAGACTATTTTTATAAAGCATTGGGAGAAGATGATGCTGTTAATAAGGATGAAATAAATAGAAATTTTACACTATTTAAAGAGGCAATAAGAAATGCTCATTTGAAAATTAAAGCGGAAAATCCTGTAAAGAAAACATATAAAAAAGTGGAAGGGACTGTTTTGGGTGCTGTTGCTGTTGGTGCAGTTGGATTGGGGATAGAAGTTGCCAAAAGAATGATAAAAAGGTAGAGGTGCATAATGAAGGACAGTATAAAGAACCTGATTGAAGAAAAAAAGCGAGCAAAGGTTCCTCTTTTGCAAATTATTACCTATGAGGAAGATACTGTAAAAAGAATCGTAGAACAAGTCTTTATGCAGGAATATGAAATTATTCATTATGATATGTTAGAAGGATTTGATGTACCGATTGAGGAAACAGAAGCACAAGATTTTTCTCTGACAATAAATAAATGGATGTATGAACTTTCTTTCAAAAATACAGTATTGGTAATTAGTAATAGTAATAGATTATTTTCTGATTACAGGGTTGAAGTTTCATTAAAAAAGCTATTGGAATTAGACAATCCGAACATGGTAAGTAAACCAATTATGGTTATTTTGATTTCTGATACAAATATTTTGCCTGCTGGGTTAGGGCGATTGTCTACGACAATAGAAATTCCTTATATGAAACGAAGTGAGTGTGTAGAGTATGTGAAGTGTTTAGTTAGAAGCACTTTTGGAAAAAATAAGTTTTCCAAAAGCTTTCAGAACAGTGCTGCTGAATGTTGTCTTGGTCTGACGAGAGCACAAACAAAAATGAATATTTTAGAGAGTTGTTATCTATGCAAAGATGAAGAAGATATTCTTTTACACCTTCGAAAACTAAAGGTGAAAGCATTAAATCAAACAGGATTGATTTCTATAGAAGAGCCAGTTGAGAAAAATAATCTTGGAGGCTATGATAGACTAAAGGCTTGGGTAAGTGACGCTAAAAAAATCCTGGATGTAACAAATAATGGTGATAGTATGCGTCAAATTTTATTTCCGAAGGGAATGCTTTTGGTTGGAGTAACGGGATGTGGAAAGTCGTTATGTGCCAAGGTGTCTGCGAATGTGTTAGGTTTGCCATTATTAAGAATTGATTTTGGAAATCTTATGAATAAATATGTTGGCGAGACAGAAAAGAATCTGTCTAATGCATTGCAAATTGCTGAGGCGATTTCACCTTGCGTATTGTGGCTGGATGAATTTGAAAAAGCTTTTTCATCTAACGATGATAGCTCGGGGGTGTCACAAAGAATGCTAGGAAAATTTTTGACATGGATGCAGGAACATCAGGCAATGATTTTTACTATTGCAACTGTTAATAATGTATCTAAATTGCCGGCGGAGCTTTTGCGTCGGGGAAGATTTGATAAAATATATTATGTAGATCTCCCTAACAATAATGAGCGAAAAGAGATTGTTAAAATACATTCAGAGAAGTTACAAATTGATATATCTCAGAAAGAAATTGTTACTATATCCTCTGAAATGGAAGGCGGAGGCTATAGCGGAGCAGATATTGAATACATCCTAAAAGAAGCAAAACGAAAGATGTTGGTTGATGGAATGGATAATGTTGTTAAAACTATTACAACATGTATTAAAGAGACAAACTCTATTTCGAAAATTATGCCTGTTGAAATTCAGAGTATGAGAGATGAATTTAAAGCAAGAGGATTTGAAAATGTTAATGCAGCTATAGCGAGAAGATAGCAAGTGTTGATATAATGAAATAAAGTTAATATTACAATGGACACGCAAAGTGCCTTCTTTCATCTATGTATTATCTACATAGAAATGAAAGGAGGCATTTTTATTTATGGAATTGGTGTTAAAAGTAACGAACCCTAGAAGTGGCATCTGAATAGTGCTGTTTTAGGCTGTCAAAAATCCACCTTTTGACACTAATGGAGATAACCTTAGATTTGATACTGATACGACAGAGAGGAGATGATTTTTAGTGGAATATGGATACTGTAGAATTTCTACACCAAATCAGAATATCGAAAGACAGGTGCGTAATATTAAAAAGCTGTATCCGAATGCTCATATCGTCAAGGAAGTTTATACTGGAACTAAATTTCAGGGCAGAAAGGAATTTGATAAAATTTTGCGATTGGTAAAGGCTGATGATACGATAATTTTTGACAGCGTATCTCGTATGAGTAGGACAGCGGATGAAGGATTTGAACTGTATAAAGAGCTTTTCAATAAAAATATCAATCTGGTATTCTTAAAAGAGCCACATATCAATACAGCAACCTATAAGCAGGCAATAGATAACCAGATTAGTATTACTATGAATAGCGGTGATGATGCTACAGATGATCTGATGAAAGCAATTATTGAAGCTTTGAATAAATATATTTTTACTCTGGCTGAGAGACAGATTCGCCTTGCATTTGAGCAGTCTGAAAAAGAGGTTGAGGATTTACACCAGAGGACGAAAGAGGGAATGGAGACAGCAAGACTTAATGGCAAGCGGATAGGACAGCCTAAAGGAGCCAAGCTTGTAACCAGGAAATCGGTTGAATCAAAAGAACAGATTATAAAATATAGCAAAGACTTTCAGGGAACTCTTGATGATGCTGAATGTATGAAGCTGGTAGGTGTTGCCAGAGGCACTTATTACAAATATAAGAGAGAACTGAAAGCAGATAATAATTTATAAAATATTGTAATTACTGGAACATCCTGTTAATAGACAGGGGGAGATAGAAAGGAAACTCTAAGAATGGGCAACTATAAAAATTATAAGAAAAAAGCTCTTGAAAATAAGGAAGTAAAAGCAGAATATGATGCACTTGGTCCGGAATATAATCTGATCCAGCTTAGAAATGAAGCTATTGAGGAATCAGGATTAAGTAATAACAGAATGGAAAAAGATTTAATTCAAAATACATTTGCTGAAGGTAAATGATTTTATGCACTGGGGAATAGACGATACGGAGAAATCTGTATCGTTTATTTTTTTCTCATTTTTACTAATATCTATATAGATATATCATGTAATTCCTAAAAATATAGAGGAATATAATCTCTATGATGAAATAAACTCAAATAAACCATAAAAAGCTATTCGATACCGAACATTCTGTTAAAGGACAGAAGGGAGGAAGAAAGAATGTTGCCAAATGAGCCTGATGTACTGACACTAAAAGAAATGCAGAAAATATTACACATAGGAAAAAATACAGCATTAAAGCTTATCCATGAGGAAATTATAGAAGGTCACTGGGTAGGAAATAAATGGTTGATTTTCAAAGAGGATGTAATTGAATATATTTTAAGATCATAAATAAAGACGATACGGAGATAATCTGTATCGTCGCTTTTTTTTGCTCCAATAGGAATGTATATATCTTATAGATATAATAGAGAATTTTCTATAGTTGTAAGGTGTTATTTAGTCCATCTAGTACAATAGGACTACTGCGGCAGGAATAAAAAACGAAAGGAAAAATTCTATGAAAGAAATGATTGGAAGATTTAGGAATAAATGCTGGATAGCTGTGCTTGTTCTGGTATTTGGTTTTTTATGCTGCGGAAATATGAAGGTGTATGCAGCTTCGTGTAACCATGTAAGTGGGGATATTGAATTTGTTTGGAATGAAAATCATAGGGAAGCGAATGTATATTATATTTGTGCTAAGTGTATGCAGAGATATGAGTATGCTGGAGAGGCGGAAACTTGGCTAGTTAGTTATTATGAGCCAACTTGTACTTCCCCTGGGACAAGTACATATGATGCAAAGTTTGACTATAATGGTCAGACATTTTATTCATGCGATATATATATGTTCTCTGAAGAATTAGGACATGATTTCGGAGAATGGGAATATAAGTGGGCTGATGATTACAAAAGCTGTACCGCCACTAGAAGGTGTAAGCGTGATAGCTCTCATATGGAAACTTATGTTGTCAAAACAAGTATGATGGCTTATGTGCGAACAAAGGAACCAACCTGCACGAGCAAAGGTACTACCAGAATTTATGCTTTATTTGAGGACTGGACTAGAGATTTGGAAACAGGCGGATATCTTATAGATAATACTTTCATTGATGTAGATAATATCGAGATCGATCCGACAGCTCATACAGGAGAAATAATATTAAAGGACAAGAAGGCTTCGAATTGTACGGAAGATGGATATACAGGAGATAGAGTGTATAGCTGTTGTGAAGCAGTTGTCGAGAGTGGAACTGTTCTTCAGGCGAGAGGACATTCTTATGATTCTGGAACGATTACAAAGCTCGCCACATGCTCTGAGCAAGGAGTAAAGACATATACCTGCTCGGTATGTAATGATACCAAAACAGAGAATATTGCAAAAAATGAAAATAACCATACAGGCGCTACAATATTAAAAAATAAGGTTAATCCGTCATGTACTGAAAATGGATTTAGCGGAGATACTTACTGCAAGGATTGTGATACAAAACTTTCTTCAGGTACAGTTATTGAAAGGACAGGTCATACTTGGAACAGCGGGACAGTAACAAAAGCTGCGACTTGCAATCAGAAAGGAATTAAAACTTATACTTGCTCTGTGTGCAAAGATACCAAGACAGAGGAAATTGCAACCAATAGTTCTAGTCATACAGGAGAAACAGTGGTAAAAAACGCAGTTGCGGCTACTTGCTCTAAAGAGGGCTATTCTGGTGATACCTACTGCAAAGATTGTGATAAAAAACTCTCATCAGGTAAAAATATTGAGAAAACAGGGCATACTTGGGATAGTGGAGTGGTGACTAAGGCTTCGACCTGTAATCAGAAGGGAACGAAAACATATACCTGTCAGAAATGTAATACGACCAAAACAGAAGATATTGCTGTAGATAAAACAAAACATACTGGTGGCACCCAAACTAAAAATGTTGCGGCTGCTTCTTGCGGATCAACAGGCTACACAGGTGATGTTGTATGTAATGGATGTGGAGAGATACTAACAGCAGGAAAAGTTATTGAGAAAACGCAGAATCATAAGGCGTCTGCACTTGTAAAAGAGAATGTCAAGGAAGCAGACTGTACTCATGACGGAAGCTATGACAATGTGAGCTATTGCGAAGTTTGCCATAAAGAAATGAGCAGGACTAAGGTGGAAACAAAAGCATTAGGGCATAAATGGGTAAGTGCAAGCACTATAAAAACGACTGCGAATAATCCGGGAACAGAAAGCCAGAGTTATGTATGTAGCGTATGTGGAGCAACAAAAACAGAAGCTGCTGACGGTACACATACTCATATTTATGAAAAATTAGTAGTTCCAGCAACAAAAAATTCGGACGGAAAAATCGAATGGAAATGTGGAGAGTGTCAAGATGTAAAGTCATCTGAGATTATTAGCAGAATTAAGAGTGTTGAGTTATCGTCTAGCAGTTTCACATATAATAGAAAGAACAAGAAACCGACTGTAACAATAAAGGACAATGCTGGTAATACAGTTGGCTCCGATTTCTATACGGTTGCCTATAAGAATAACAAGGCAGTTGGAAAAGCTACAGTAACAATTACTATGAAGGGCAATTATAGCGGAGCCTATACCAAGACCTTTAATATTGTTCCGGCAAAAACATCAGTATCAAAGCTTACAGCAATCTCAAAAGGCATTAAGGTGACATGGAAAAAACAGACATCACAGGTTACTGGCTATCAGATTCAGTATTCCACAAGCAAGAGTTTCAAAAATGCCAAGCAGAAATTGATTTCAAAGAGTAAGACAACCAGTAGCTCTATTGCAGGGTTATCAGCAGGACAGAAATATTATGTTCGTATCAGGACATATAAAACGGTAAATGGAAAAAAGATATATTCCGGTTGGTCTGCGATAAAGACTATTACTACAAAGAAATAATATGAAATTATATGACTGAAATAAAGGGCGATACGGATTTGACCGTATCGCTTTTTTAGAAGTCGGGCATAGCCTACCATAACCCAATAATGAGTTATGGCGGTGTATGCTTATTTGTCTGCGGAGAGGGATTTTTCAATGTAATCATCAAGATCCGATCTGCGGATGATGATTTTCTTCCTTATTTTTCCGGAGTGAATTTCTTTATCTTTAATGAGTTTGTAGGCTGTGGTCTTTCCTATCCCTAGCTCATCGCAGACATCACTAACTGTTAATAGATTTTCTTTCATTGTATATCGTACCTCCTGTTCATATGTGGTTAATTCGAAGTAAAGGACAAAATAAATTTTCATTTCGCATAAACAATTTAGTAAAAAGAGTTATCAAGTGATTTTATTAAATAACTGTTGGTGTTTAATTTTTCATTTTGAACCAAAAATAGAATAAAAAATGTGGGAACAAAAATATCCATGATTTGAATGGATTACTAAATCAAATGATTGGAGTTAGAACGGAACTGGAGATAAAAATGCATGAGTAAATGCGTATCCTGTTATATATAAATACTAATATTAAAAATATAATTATACTAAAAAATATATAGAAAGAAGATGATACTAATGAAAGAAAATAAGACTAAAGAGATTAAGTTTAGAGTATCAGAGAAAGAAAAAAAGAAAATCCAGAAATTAGCAGATAATGAAAATAAGACAGTAACTGAATATATATTGGATACTGTATTAAAACAACGGAATGTGAAGAATAATAGTGTGAAGCTTGATGTATATGTGGCGGCTGTCACACAGGATATCTGCAATTATATTAAAGAAAATTATGGAGAGGATAAATTTCTTGAGGATGAGGTGAAGCGGTTGTGGGGACTCTTGTAATAAAACTCATTCCAAAATACTATCCATCAGAATATGATATAATGAACTTGCTACAATATATTGCTGGTAAAGGAAAAAAGGATGCAGAGAAAATTTCATATATTGGAGCAAGAGGATTGTCATTAAAATATAAGGTTGCTGCAGAGCAGATTATGATTATGCAGGAAGCATTGCGGAAGAATAAGAATCGTCGTATATATCATATGGTTATCTCATTCCCAACTAATATTCAGAATGATATTTTGATTATTGGATTTGCTAAAAAGGTTGCGGCTATGCTTTGGGAAGAATATCAGGTGTTTTATGCAATTCATAATAGTACAGGTAATAAGCATATACACTTTGCAATAAATGCAGTCAGTTATAAGACAGGTAACAAGTGGCATAAAAGCAAGATTGAATTGACGGAGCTAAAAGGGAGAATACAGAATACATGGGATCGCTTAAATAGTGGAGAACCTCTGGATTTGGATTATAAAAACTTTGCATAAGGATGTTATAATACAGAATATTTATTGCGACAAAAATACGGAGTAGGTGATTTGATGATTGAAGATGGAAAATATGATCTTAATAAGGGGATAGAAATAATTCTCAGAGAACATGCCAGAAGATTGGAATGTCAGGAATTTATTGATAAGCCAGTAATGGCTGTGTCTGATATATTCAGGGAGTATATAGTACATAGATATTTTAAAAGTGTAAAAAAAACATATGATTATGACAAAGAGTTGGTGAGTGCGACGATTATTGATAAAGCGAATGCAATATCGAAAAGTCTTGATCTAATTACTCCGGATTATGTTGATGTGAAAAGGGGATACATTTTTAATCATAAGTCAGAAAATGGAAAGACAAGCAGAAATAAGCTAGAAGAGATAAAGGATTCCAATGTATTTAGCAATTGTGATGTATTTACTTTAGAATTGTTTGATATATTGATTGATAATCTGACCTATTACAAAAAAGATGGTCAAAAGCATGCTACCGTAAATAAGAAAACAGGAAAAGTTAATTGGAACCAAATTCCAGAAAGTGTTCGTTATGAAATTTTATGGCGTGTCAGTATATTGAGTGAAAAAAGACCTAATGTATGGACAATAGATGAGTATGATTTGAGAATCATGGCTGATATGATGCAAGTAGATTTGCCCGCAGAAGAAGAGTAATAAATCAAAATAGCATAAATAGTAAAAAATGTAAAAAGAACCTAAACGATAAAAAACGTCGTTTAGGTTCTTTCGCGTTTGCGAGGAAAACAGTATAGAATGCACTTGTAATTACTTATTAAATTCAAATGTGCACAGATGAAAAATAGTAAGAGTTAAAAATACTTGTAATTCAAGTGGGAAAGTGGGAAGTTCTCCCCCCTTTTCCCACCAGATTTACAAAAATAAAGTAGGAGGATTCCATCATGTCTAAAAATAAAGGTATATCACTAACAAATGAACAGTTCATGATGCTGTGTAATGGCAGTGGCATAAAATATGGCAACAATCCAAATCTGGCAGAAGAATGGAATAAGGTGGTTGAGGACAATGAAAATTTTCATGCATTGACGCTTCAGGTAAAAAGCTGGCTAGATGAGGAATATGCTCAAAGGTTAAGTGAGATGACAAGAAACTACGAGGCAGAAATAAACAGTCAGGACAAACAGATCAGAAAATTGCGAAATAAAGTAGCTTCAATGGAGCTTCAAGTGCAAATGCTGGAGAAGAGCAATAAAAAGGAGGCTCGTGTTGTTCAAAAACATCAGGAGCAGATAAGAGATTTACTTGATTTAAAAGATGAAATGAAGGAATTTCACAAAGAATACAAAAAACTCGAAAATCAGGTGAAGTCTATTTCAAAATTGTTGAGAGTGTTTGTGTCTTTGACAAGAATTGTTGCACCAGGCGATTCATTTAAAGAAATGACAAAAAAACTTAAACGAAAGGCTGAGGATGATTATTACAACCGATTAGCCCAAAATAGGATAGGGATTCCAGAAATTCTAAATAGCAAAATAATTGATGTTGACTAGGAGGGATATGAATATGCCAAATTCAAATGAAAGTGAAATCACAAAGGAAAGAGAGGCTTTTTACTTAAATGATGGCTATTATGTAGGAAATCACAAAGTCGCAGATTTTGAGCCTTATGTGGTTAAGAAGTATATCACTAAGGATTTAACGATTGGTGAGGACTCGGTTTCCTACGATGTTAGGGTAAGATATCAAAGAGGTGGAGAATCTGAATCGCTTCGAGTAGAGGATTTTTTGAAAATAGATTATTTTAGAGATTTTAGCCAAAATACTGTTATGCTTAAAAAATTTGATAAATTGACTCTGGCATTCAAACTCCAGCAGGAAGCCCTAAATCCTGATTTAGAAACTGAGATAACAGTAATTGCGGCACCTGGTTATTACAAGGTTGATAATAGTCAAATTATGGTGGTAGCAGACAAAACTTTTTGTGAGAAAGGGGTTAGCGAGACTGTTAAATCAGTCTCGCCCCATAAGTGGTTATCTGCAACAACTTTCAATTATGACACATTCAAGAAATATATAACTTTTATGCCAGGTGTGACGGAGGTTTTATTTTATTCGGCGTTATCTGCGGTTATTCAGCCTTTATTGATAGAAACAGGAAATATTCCAGGATTCGTCACAGCGATGATAGCCCCATCAGGACATTTGAAAACAACGCTAACGAGACTTTATACACAGTGGACAGTATCATCCGCAGATTTAGAAGTATTGTTTGATGACAGAATTACTAATGATAAGTTGGCAAAGAATATCTATGCAGCGGTTGGACTGGGATATCTGATAGATGATTACCACAAAAAGAATCGTGAGTATGATAAACGCAAATACCGAGATCGCCTTGATACAGCAACAAGAATAGCATCTGAGAATAAAGCTTCAGCTATGATTTTTATTACAGCAGAGTTTATAGAGGGAGAAAGTATTTTCTCCGAGCAGGACAGACTTTTAGAAATACATATTCCGCAAATGAATAAAGAATTATCTGAATATAAGCGAAGACTGGGGGATATGAAAAAAGAAGAAATGGCATCTATTGCTCAGGAATTTGCAAAGAAAGTTATGGCTGATGTTGATAAGGCAAAGGAGCATATTGCAAATTTTGTTAAGGATTATAGGATACCAAGCTGGGTAGATGTTACTACCAGACTAGGACATCATATAATGATAATTCTGTTGACGGAGTATCTCTTTAGAATTTTTATGTGTGGCGGAAATGATATTCAATCTCATCTTCGTGACTTGGAAAAGGCATTGGAGGTTAATGGTCAAAAACAGACGAATGAATTAAAACTGTTGAGAAGAAAAGAGAATGTTAAGAGCTATATTCTTGAGATTTATGACTTGTTAGAGAATAGAGGGAAAGATAACCCGGATATCCATATTACAGTAAATCGTGAGCAATATGATGAGAATAAAATAGGTTCAGTTTATTGGGATATGGGGAAAAATGTGTGTTATGTCACATCAAATAACCTGGCTGATATTTTGAGAAAACGCATAGGACATGCAGTTTCAGTAAAAAAAGTATCAGAAGAGCTACATGATTATGGGGTTCTAATTGAGGATACAGACAAAAGAAGTGTAAAGTTCAGATCTCGAAGACACTATTTGATTGATTATCAATCATTGAAAAATGCATGTGCAGCATTAAGAGGAGAAGTACAGTAAAGGAAACCAGTAATTTTGAGTGATACATTATTTCTAGGATACAAAGCAAACAAGAAATTCGTTAGAAGGAGGACATTATTATGGACGAGAAGAATTGTTGTATTTATTATACCGCTGCAGATTTGATGGCATTGTTGGGTATATCAAGATCCAGAGCTTACAAGTTGCTCAAGCAGATGAATGAAGAACTGGAGGAGCAAGGTTATATTGTTGTGGCGGGTAAGGTGCCTAAAAAGTATTTCTCGGAGCGTTGCTATGGTCTTGCGTAGTAGAGGGAATTGTTGCTGCAAGTCAGATGATGGCTTGCAGCATTTTAGAAAGGAGTGAGTAGATGTACTTAAAAAACAATGGACCTGATAAAGGATGGGAAGTACGAGTAACCTACCATGATATTTACGGCAAGAAAAAACAGGGGCACAAACGAGGATTTCGTACCAAAAAGGAAGCAGAAGCCTGGGGAAATAAGTTCTTGGAAAAACAGCAGAACCAGATAGACATTAGCTTTGAAGCATTCTGGGAAATTTATCGTAGCGATATGCAAGAGCGATTGCGTGAGAACACTATGCGTAGCAAGGATTATATTGTTGAGCTTAAGCTTCTTCCGTATTTTGGTAAAAAGAAAATGCTCGATATTACTGCGGCAGATATAAGAAAGTGGCAGACAGAACTAATGAAACAGGGGTATTCTCAGACCTATCTAAAGACTATCAATAATCAGTTGTCGGCTATCTTCAATTATGCTCAGAAGTATTATGACCTTCCTCGTAATCCAGCAAAACAGGCGGGGACTATGGGAAAGGGAAGTGCTGATGAAATGAACTACTGGACACAGGAAGAATTTGAACAGTTCCTAGAAACCATGCAGGAGAAAGAGATTTCGTACTATGCATTTCTTACATTATACTGGACGGGTATTCGAATCGGTGAATTGCTTGCACTTACTTTGGCAGACTTTGATGCAGAAGAGAAAACTTTGGATATCAACAAATCATACCAGAGAATAAAAGGAAAGGATGTTATCACAGAACCAAAGACAGAGAAAGGGAAGCGTGTGATTGCATTACCGGATTTTCTTGTGGAAAAGCTGAATGATTATACAGCTAAATTATATGGAATTATGCCTAATGACAGAATGTTTCATATTACAAAATCATATCTGGAGCATGAGATGCTTCGAGGGGTAAAGGAATCGGGTGTAAAGAAGATTCGATTGCACGATATCAGACATTCACATGCTTCCTTACTGATTAGTAAGTTAGGAGCATCCCCCCAGCTTGTAGCAGATCGTCTTGGGCATGAAAAAATTGTAACAACGCTACAGACTTATTCGCATTTGTATCCTGATCAGTCAAGAGACCTTGCAGACCAGCTTGATGGATTAAATGAACAGAACGAAGATGATGAGGAGTAAAAAAATATGCCGAGTAAACATAAAGGACACCCAACAATCGCTTTTCGCCCAAGCTCGCCTTGGCAGTATTCTTTAATAGAAGAAAGAGCTAAGTTGTCGGGATTGTATAAGAAGGATTTTATAGTACGAAGCTGTATTTACAGTAACATTTGCATGGTTGGCAAAAAAGAGAATATTGAACGCATTGTTGATTCCGTAGAGGAAATGCAGATAACAATGAAGGAAATCGTCAGTCAATTATCGGCTGGCGATTTTTCTGTTTCAGAGGAAAGTTATGAGGAATTTAGAAATGATATGTTGGCATTGGCAGTAACAGTAGTGGATATACTAAATGGAGCAGCATATCTTTTTGAGAAAAAGCCAGATAAGGATAATCAGCATTGGAAGATGGATTTGGAGCTGGAGCAATTCAGGGAAATGCTGCGTGTAGAAAAAGAGAGCGATGATAGTTAAAAATGAATTGAGAAAACAGGACTTTTGAAGTATAATATTCTTGAGTTATTTTATCTATTTGATGTTTTCTTGTATTCGTTATGGAGGCTGAGAGGCATTTATAAGGAATACGGCAGATTACACAATGCAAGGAAGTTGAGGTGATAATTTGTCAGAAGAAATAAAGAAACAATGGTCAGAGGAAACGCTTGAGGCAGTCGATAAGCTTTGTTTATTTGATGATGACTTCATGAGTCTCGTCTTTGACCGAAATATTGAAGCAACTGAATATCTGCTGAACACCATATTTGAAAGAAGTGATATGAAGGTCATAGAAGTAGTGGGACAGCGTGAATATAAAAATCCGGTGGTTGGTGGTCGTTGTATTACCATTGACATATACGCTGTTGATTCTACTGGAAAAGTTTATGACATAGAAGTGCAAAGAGCAGATTCAGGAGCAGTACCACAGAGAGCAAGATTCCATAGTGCAATGGTTGATACCAGAATGCTCAAGGAAAAAGAGAAGTTCAAAGAAATCAAGGATTCCTATGTGATCTTCATTACGCAGAATGATGTTATGAAAGGGGATTTGCCATTATATCATGTTGAGCGTGTAGTAAAGGAGCAAAACAGAGATTTTGGTGATGGCTCGCATATCATATATGTTAATGGTGCGTATAAAAATGACGATACAGAAATAGGAAGGCTGGTACATGATTTTGGTTGTGTAAGAGCAGCCGACATGTATAACGAGATACTAAAAAAGCAGGTTCATTACTTCAAGGAAACGGAAGGAGGTCGTGAGGTCGTGTGTCAGATTGTAGAAGATGCTGCAGTAAAAATTGCAGATAGGATTGCAGAAGAAAGAGCTGCGCAAAAAGTAATTGAGAGCAAAGTCGAAGAT
Organism: Lachnospira sp. UBA4346; assembly: GCA_002394205.1. Classification (GTDB taxonomy): domain Bacteria; phylum Bacillota; class Clostridia; order Lachnospirales; family Lachnospiraceae; genus Lachnospira. Next base: position 28,200 of record DGTC01000065.1, read on the forward strand.
GTAAAGAATCTTATGGAAACTATGAAGATGACAGTTAAACAAGCAATGGAAGCATTAAGGATATCTCCGGCTGAACAAGAGATTATCAGTAAGCGAATCTAGTGGTAAGCGCAACCCCATTTGGTAATCGTTTGGTAACCAATTCTTTTGAAACCACAAAAACGACAGAGAAAAGCATTGATTTTTCGTATGAAAGGGCATAGAAAAATGTTAAAAAATACAATGAATACGCCAATGTGCGTAGAGTTTGAATAGTAAACAAATGACGGGAAGCCGTATAAATGCTGACTTCCCGTTTTCTACGTCTATAAAATGTCTACATTATTTGCAATTTTGTTAAGCAACTAATGTTATAAGAGATATTAGAACAGCAATGACTGAGGCAATTGTTGCAATAACAGCAATACGTTGGTTACTTTTTGTATAATTAATTTCAGAAAGTATTTTTAGGTATGAATAATTATCTTGGTAAATTTTTTGATAATTTGTTTTTCTATATTTGTGATTGAAGTCTTTAAAATTTTCTTTGTCATTGCATAAATAGAAATCCCAATTAGAATTAAAATGTTTATAAAAATCATTGCCTGTTGAAGGAGAGTACTCAATTAAACTTTGAAATTTGTTCAATAAAGTCATAAACTTATGATTATATGAGATCTTTTTCCTTCCAGAAGAAAATTTAGAAAACTCTTCCTCAAAAATTTTTAGCTCTCGCAAACCACAGAAGTGATAATAGAATTCTTTTCCGTACTTAGCAATAAAACCTACAATACTTATATGAGGAATACGATTATTATCAGCTAATAATACAAAATTGGTTTCATCAAAATCTGTTGAAATCACATAGTGCTCTTTTTTATTGTAATAAGATACTCCTAAATCTTCCAAATAAAGACTATGAATATCAAAAGGTTTTTCGCGAGTATAAGTTGTAATGTTAACAAGTGGATGTTTTTTCCCTTGCTCACTATACAAATAAGTTGTTATGTAGTGTTGAATCAATAATGGAAAGTAGTCTTGATTCATTTGAGTGAGTAATGGTTCGTCCAATGCTTGTTTTTTACTTTTAATTAGTGGATACCATATAATAAAATCCTTGGAGCTAAGTTTGATTATATTTTCTTGCATGAAGGAGACGTAGTTGTTGTCATCTAGGGGTTGGCGAAAATGAAAATCATATTGTATAACTGCAAAGTAACTATTTAATTGTGTCCATGTTATCACTATGGTTTTAATATATTTATCGCTTAATAATCCAATTTCTGCCAATAGTGCAGTTTGAGTATGAGAGTATTGTAAATGGACATAATCATATTTTCTTATTGCAGTTGGTTTGTTTAAATAATTCTTTACTTTAAATGATTTTCTGGGAAGTGTATGGAGTCTCTTTACTAGTTTAGCAACACCTTCATTAGATAATGTATCACAAATCGTTACCATTGAAATCCGTCCATCTTCAAAGCAATCGGTCCGATTCTTCCATTGTGGTTTTTCTTTTCGAATATATTCTTCGACAAGAGTCTTGTTGTTATTTTCAGCTTTCCTTTTTGCATCTTTATATGCTTCGGAATCTATATATCGTAAGTAATAATCAATACTTGGTTTGACATGCTTATTCATTCCATGAAACTCCTTTAATTAGGTGTGTTACTTGCTTTCTCCCATTCGGCTCTCATAAGTTCATTTCTCTTTTTCAAGCGATCTTCCTCAGAAATCCCGGAAAAATCCGTTTTGGTGATAGGATAATCTTCATAACTAGCAATCAAGCGTTTTTTTTCAGAATTATAATAGTCTTGAGGATAATCATAATTTACAAGTCTACTGTGAAGCTCATAGACCTTCTTAATCATGGCACAGATATCTTGGCTATAAGTCTGTTCTGGATCACGCTTATTTTCACAATGGTAGAACATCATCTGAATCCAGTTGCGATCTGCGTCATCTGTTTCATCCCCATTTTCAATATCAACTCGATCGTGAACGACAGTTTTACATGAGAATTCCTTGGTTTCGTATAGCTCGAATAAGAAGCTCATAACATCACCGAGAGAATTCATTCGTGCGGCATCATCGCGTCCACATAGCCAATCTACAGATACATTGCATTTATCAGCAATATTAATCACCACATCTACAGTTGGCTTATTTCTACCACTTTCATAAGCAGATAGAGTAGGCTGTGGAATGTTCATGAACTCAGAGAACTCCTTCTGAGTTTTTTTCATTATTACGGTACGTAGATTTTTAAGGCGTTCACCGAAGATATTATCTTTGTTTCCATCTATCACGCTCATAGCAAACCTCCATTTTGACTTTAATATTATAAATAATATTATAACAGATGATCTGGAATATTTATATAGGAAAATAAAAAATATCATAAAAACTAATATTGACAATGAATAATAATACGATATACTCATAAATATAACAAATACTAATATTTATAAAACATTATGAAAGGAAGTCTTGGCTATGGCAGAAAGATTACCACTTTTTGTAGGGGTTGATACCGTAAAGTTTGACCTTGGTGTTTCCAGAGCGAAAGCGTATGAAGTCATCAAGCAGTTAAATGACGAACTCAAAAAAGAAAATCCTAGAGCAATTGTTGTTGCCGGGAAAGTAAACCGAATTTAGCATTGCAGGCTTATCTGCAACAGTGCCGGATGGAGTTGATTCTATTCGGAAATCTATCACAAAGTTAGAAGAGCTTGGATATATGAATCGCACCAAGTCGAGAGGAAGCGATGGAAAGTATATTAGCGAAATAGAAGTCTTTACAGAGCGAAGCGATAAGGAAGAACCATGTGGGATTATCCGTCACGGTAAAACCGTCACGGATAAACCGTCGCGGGTAAACCATCACGGAAAAACCGTGACGGATAATCCCACGGAATATAATACTGACAATATAAGACAGACAATTAAAACGAAAAATAATAAATCCATCAATCCATCAGAGAAAATCCATTGTGAGATAGATGGAGAGACAGAGATTGATGCTTACAGAGATTTAATTTCAGAGAATATCCATTTGGAGTGGCTCTATGAGGTGGCAGGCAGACATTCTACAGATGAGGTATCCATGGTGAATGAAATCTATGAGGTGATCTGTGACATGGTATGTTTCCCTAGAGAGTCGGTAGTAATCAGGGAAACAAAATATCCGTGGAGTGTTGTAAAGTCTAAATTTATGAAACTGCGCTATGAACATATCTGTGCCGTGCTCGATCGTATTATAGATGCAGATTTGCATATCAAAAATATGCAGTCCTATCTAGTTTCGACACTCTTTACACAAGCATCAGTAGGGACATTAGAGGCACAGGCAAATCTCCACGATGACTATTTAAAAATGCTTCGTGGAAAACCATATGAGTATTAGAAGGGAGATGAGAAGATGGCAGTATACAAAGATAAGTGGAATGGATATAGCGGTGACACATGGCGTGTCGCCTGCTATTACAAAGATTGGCAGGGCAATCGGAAAAAGCATGGGAAAAGAGGCTTTAAGACCAAGAAAGAAGCGACTGCCTATGAACATGAATTTCTTGCTAAGAGATCAAAGGATATTAATATGGGATTTGGCACATTTATTGATATCTATATGGGAGATTTAAAGCCGCAGATTAAGCCTACAACGTATGTGACCAAGGAAAATATCATAGAGGCGCATATTCGCCCGTACTTTTCCAATAAGAGCCTTTCAGAGATATCCGGTACGGATGTCTTGCAGTGGCAGAACGAGCTTTTGATGCTTCGGGATGATAACGGAAAAGGGTATGCACCAACCTATTTGCGAACGATACAGAATCAGCTAAATGCAATATTCAATCATGCAGTAAAATATTATGATTTACCGAAAAATCCATGTATTTCCAATAGAAAGCTAGGAAGAGCCAAGGCGAAAGAGATGTTGTTTTGGACGAAAGAAGAATATCTTAAATTCTCAGAGCAGATGAAGGACAAGCCTATTTCCTATTATGCGTTCCAGCTCCTGTATTGGACAGGAATCCGCTGCGGAGAATTGCTTGCACTGACAAGCGAGGACTTTGATTTTGAGAACCGGAAATTAAAAATCAACAAAAACTATCAGGTGATTCATGGTGAGGAAATTATCATTACACCGAAAACAGAAAAGGGTAATCGAATCATAGATTTGTCGCAATTCCTGTGTGATGAGATAGAGGATTATCTGGCATCGTTATACAAAGTGAATCCGAAAAGCAGAATTTTTACCATTACAAAATCCTATCTTCATCATGAGATGGATCGAGGAAGTAAAGCTGCCGGAGTCAAGAGAATACGAATCCATGATCTCAGACATTCAAGCTGTGCACTTTTGATCAATCTTGGATATTCGCCAATAGAGATAGCTGAGCGACTAGGACACGAAAGCAGCGTGATCACAGAGCGGTATGCCCATCTGTATCCGTCGGTTCAGCAGGATATGGCGAATCGCTTGGATGAGGTGTTTAAGGAAGAAAATGAGGGAGGGGAATAATAAAATGCAAGATAAGATTTATCGTAGAAATACACAGTCCGGTGGCGCTCCGAAAAAGAAAAAAGATGAAAAAGCAAGAAAGAGAAATACGATTATGAATTTCCGGGTTTCACCAACAGAAAAGTCTTTGATTGATAAGCGCATTACATTGTCCGGATTATCAAAATCACAATTTTTTATTCAAAGCTGTATGTATCAGACAATATTTGTAAAAGGAAATATTAGAACCTTTGATGCAATCAAAGCATCTCTTGCGGATATCAAAGATGTGATAATGGAAGATAGAACTCTTGAAAATCTGACCTTAGAGCAGATGGAATCGTTACGATTGATACTCGAATTATTAAATAAGATTTATGGAAAGGATGAAGATTATGGCAACAAAAACATTTGAAGAAAAGATATTAGAATTACAGAAAAAGCAGGAACAGTTTAAGGCACAGGAGCGTGCATTGAAGAAAAGACACTCCGAAGAGGAGAGAAAGAAAAGAACCAGACGATTGATTGAACTTGGTGGAATTGTGGAATCGGTTTTAGGCAGACCTACCACAGAGGAAGATAAAATCAAATTGCTGGAATTTCTAAAGAAGCAGGAACGAAATGGAAATTTTTTCACAAAAGCAATGAATGAGGGAATGAAACCTAGCGAAGCAAAAGTAGAGCAGGAGTTATGATTTTCATACGTCCCTTAACTTGTTAAGGGCGCACTTATATGTGGGCGAAGCCCACATTGTATAAGTTTCTCCCGATGGTCGAACCGGTCAGCAAAAGCTGCCGGGTGCGTTCCGTCGGCGGGTCTTATGCAGACAGCACCAAGTTTCACTTGCATGGAGTCCTGCGGACGGCTGCCATGTTGCTCACCAAAAAATCATGAAAGGAGGAATCGCAAATGGCAATCTATCATTGTTCCATTAAAATAATTTCACGCACCGGTGGAAGATCTGCGGTGGCATCTGCGGCTTACCGTGCAGGCGAGAAATTATATAATGATGAAACAGGTCTCATACATGATTTTACGCATAAGGGTGGTGTGATTATGAATGAAATCCTATTGCCGAAAAATGCACCGATGGAGTATCAGAATCGTGAGACCTTATGGAATGAAGTACAGAAAATTGAAAAAAGATCTGATGCGCAGATGGCGCGAGAAGTGGAAGTCGCACTTCCGGTAGAACTTACAAGGGAAGAACAGATTGCATGTGTCAGGGCATTTGTAAAAGAAAATTTTATAAATCAGGGAATGATTGCAGATTGGGCACTGCACGACAAAGGAGATGGAAACCCTCATGCACATATCATGCTGACAGTAAGAGAGTTAGATGAAGGACATGCGTGGATGGCAAAACAGAGAACAGTATTTGCCAATGCAAGAGATGAGTACGGAAGAGCAATTTATAATCCGAATCTGCCGGTGTATGATCCGAAGGACAAGAAAACTACCGCAGTGTATCGAATCCCTGTATTAGACGAAAATGGGAATCAAAAAACTAGAGTCAGAAAGGGGAAAGGTTGCGAATATCTTTGGGAAAAAATATCAATACCACTAAATGATTGGAATGACCACAGCCAGGCGGAAAAATGGAGAGCATCCTGGGCAGATTATTGCAATCATTTTTTATCTCCGGAGAATCAGATAGATCACAGATCTTATGAGAGGCAGGGAGTGGATAAAGAGCCAGCGATTCATGAGGGTGTTACAGCGAGAAATATGGAAAGAGATGGCAATATCTCGGACCGATGTGAAACCAATCGTATGATAAGAGAGCAGAACTCTCTGAAAGAAAAAATACGAGAACTATCATGCCAGATTAGTGAATTAATTCTACAGAAAGTGAGGGAGCTATATGACAGATTTAGAGAACTTGGAAGAAGTGTTACAGTTGATAAACAAACAGGGCGAACTGTTAGATTTGATGGAAGAAATGCAGGCGGAGAACGAACAGTTAAAGCGGGAGAAGAATCAGTTGGCAGAGCAGCTCGACGAGTCGCTGACATTAAACGAGCAGTTGCTGAAATAGAACGAGACATTGAAGAAACAGATCACAGAACTGCAGAATTAAAGAAGAAAATTGACAGAAAGGGGCAGGAGCGGAATGAAAGATTACAACGTCTTAGAGAACGACGAGCAGCTTCTGGATCTCATGGAGGAGATGCAGGAACAGATCGAAGGTCTACAGAAAGAACTTTCACGGGAGAAAGAGACAAGCTTAGAGCAGCAGGAGACGATATCAACGCTTTCATCGCAAGTCTTGACGCTAAAGAGCGAGGTGCAGAAGAAAAGCGATATGATAGTATCGCTAAACGAGCAGCTCGAGAGGCTGAGCGAGAGCGACGAACTATTGAAGAAGAGCGAAAAGATGTTATCAGACGCAAAAACTATAGCCGAGGAGGCAGATAGAAAGGTGGATGCAGCAAATAAAAATGCTGCATCCATCTGTGCAGATGCAAAGCGAAAAGTCATAAATATGCAGGAGCAGGTAGCAAAAATAAAAGAGGATGCCATGAAGCAAATTGATGAGGTTGAAACAAGATGTGCAAGGGATAATGAGACGGCAAGGATTGCAAAAGAAAAGGCAGAAAACTACCAAAATCAGCAGTGGAAGCTTTTGAAAGATGAGGAAGCTAAAATATCGGAGTCGGCAGAGAAAAAGATTGCAGATTTAAAGGCTTCATTGGAAGCAACGTTTGATAGAAAAATCAGAGAACAGGAGCAGAGTTACGCAACCAAAAAGGATCGGGTAAAACTCTATTATAGAAATCGGTATGCTGTCATGGAGACATTCCATGTAGCGTGTTTTGGATTTTGTATTGTATGGCTTGTGATTCAGGCTTGCGGCTCATCTAATTTGCTAGATGATTCGATCTGTCATTGGATAGGTAATTATTGTACTGCGAGAGCAGGTAATATAGAAGAGGTGGCAGGTCAGCTTGGAAGCATTGCATTATCAATCACGAATGGAATGGTAAGAAGTGTTTGTTATTGGATTCTATATATCTTGTCTGGAGCAATTATGGCAGTACTTTTTTATGGAGTGCCAATAGTTGTTGCCCTATATGGCGGATATAAGTATTTTCAAAGTAAATATTTTGATAAAGTATCTAGATGGTTGATGGTAGCAAGTGGAATTACAATGATTGTTATTGCAGCAAATGCTATTGGTATCAGATGGAATGTATTTATCTCCTGGATTATAACACAAGGATTAATCTCGGTGATAAGGTTTTTGATTGTACCATTTGTAGGTTCTTTTTTTGAGGGCTGGAAAGATATGGACGCAGGTAAGAAAAAAGATATAGCTATTGTTATAACGATAGAAGTGATAATAATGGTGGTGCTTGTGTGTATTGTTAAAGCAAATCCATTTGTTCTATTTATACTTCCGTTTGTAAGTCTATATGTATTTGCAAAATATTAAAAAATTTTCAATTAGTGTAAAATCAGGGACCACTTTAAAGAGTGATTCCTGATTTTATATAAGATGTTTGGGAGTAGAAATAAATAATGATTGATATTATTCAGATAAGAGTATATTATATATTGTAGGAAATTATATTGTATTTTAGGAGAGGATTATGCCATGGAATATTTAACAACGGTAGAAATGTCAAAGAATTGGGGTATCACATCGAGAAGAATAGGAGTTCTTTGTTCAGAAGGACGAATCGAAGGTGCTATCAAGAAAGGAAAAACATGGCTTATACCATCAGATACAGTGAAGCCATTAGATGCTAGATTTAAGAAAAACCGCAGGGAGGAGTAGATGTTATGGGGAATTTTACATTTTTGGAATCGCACTGGACAGACCTTGCGAAACTTGGTGATCTATCGGAGAAGTATGTCTACTCAGATCCAAATACATCCATTATAAAACAGGGTATGCTTGCTGAAATTATGGTCAAGTATATGCTTGCTTATGATGGTATCGCAGAGCCAGATTATGATAACACGCATGCAAATAGAATCCGTCTGTTAAAGCAGAATGATCTTTTACCATACGAAGTGAAAAATACATTGTATATACTTAGAAAAGATCGTAATGACGCAGCTCATAATGGATCAGAGGAAGGGGACAGGGCATTATCGAACTTGCACCTTCTCTATGACCTTTGTGTTTGGTATATGCAGACTTATGGAGATTACAATTTTAATCCAGAACCTTATCAAGATCCTGTTGATTATGTTGTAAATGTGGATGAACTCGAAAAAGAAAATAAAGAACTTGAAGAGCGTAACAAAGCTTTGCTCATAGAGTTGCAGACGATTCAGAAGCAAGGCAAGGCAGATAGTAATCGAAGAGCAGTGGCATATTCTAAGGCTATAGCATTGAAACTTACCGAAGCTCAGACAAGAGAGCTGATTGATGACCAACTCCGTAAATGCGGTTGGGAAGCCGATACTACAGAGATTCGATACTCTAAAGGCGCTAGACCGACTAAGGGGGAGAACCTTGCCATTGCTGAATGGCCTACAGATTCTAAGGTTGGCAATCATGGATATGCTGATTATGCATTGTTCATCGGAGAAAAGTTAGTCGGTATTATTGAAGCAAAGAAGAAACATACAGATATATCATCTGTTCTTGATGGTCAGTGTAAAGATTATGCCAAGATGATCAAGTCAGAGCATCAGAAGTATGTGATAAATCGCTTTGGTGCATACATGGCACCATTCCTCTATGCAACTAATGGTCGTCCTTATATTAAACAGTATGAGCAGATGTCTGGTATCTGGTTCCTTGATGTAAGAGAGTCTTTTAATGCTCCGAAGCCATTGTCAGGATGGCCTACACCAGATGGTATCGAGCAGGCACTTGAGAAAGATATCGTAGCGGCTGATAAGAAACTGGCATCTACCGGATATGAAGTATTGCAAGATCCAAATGGCTTGAACCTACGTTATTATCAGATTGAAGCAATTAAGGCTGCGGAAGAGGCGATAGCAGAACATAAAAATACTGCACTTCTTGCAATGGCAACAGGAACTGGTAAAACCAGAACAGTGCTCGGCATGATATATAGATTCCTTGATGCAGGAAGATTTAAGAGAATCTTATACTTGGTAGACCGTACATCCTTAGGTGATCAGACTATGGATACATTCAAAGAGGTTAAGCTGAAAGAACTTTTAACCTTGAATCAGATGTACGATGTAAAGTCCTTAGAAGATAAAGATTTCGAGAAGGATACTAGAGTCCATATTGCAACGGTACAGAGCCTTGTAAAGCGTATTATGTACAACGAGTCTGATAAGTCTCTGGGGGTATCAGATTATGATCTTATCATCGTGGACGAAGCTCATAGAGGATATATCCTGGATAAAGAGATGGGTGATGACGAAGCTACTTATAGGGATCAAGATGATTTCCGTAGTAAGTACAGAGCAGTCATTGATTATTTCGATGCAGTAAAGATAGCACTGACTGCAACACCAGCTCTTCATACCACAGAGATTTTTGGAAAGCCAGTATATTCTTATGATTATCGTACAGCTGTTATTGATGGATATTTAGTAGATCATGATGCTCCGCATATTATTAAGACGAAGTTATCTGAGGAAGGTATTAAGTTTGAGAAGGGTACGACAGCACCAATTTATGATCCAGTTACTAATACCATTACGAATAGTGATGAGCTGGAAGATGATTTGAAATTCGAGGTAGAGGACTTTAATAGAAGAGTGGTCAACAAGAGCTTCAATGAGGAAGTGCTTAAAGAAATTGCAAAGGATATCGACCCAAATGAGAAGGGTAAAACTTTGATCTTTGCAGTAGATGATGCCCATGCTGATATGATTACTCAGATTTTAAAGGATTATTATACGAATCAGGGTATTGCAGAAGAAGCAGTTATGAAGATTACTGGCTCTATTGAAAATGGTAATCCTGTAAAAATTAAAGAAGCAATCCGCAGGTTCAAGAATGAGACATATCCAAACATTGTAGTTACCGTGGATCTTCTCACTACAGGTATTGATGTAGAAGAAATTGAAAATCTTGTATTTATGCGAAGAATCCGCTCCAGAATCCTTTTTGAACAGATGCTTGGACGAGCTACCAGATTATGCCCAGAGATCGGAAAGACTCACTTTGGAATCTACGATGCAGTGGGCGTATATAATGCATTACTGCCAGTATCTACTATGAAACCAGTTGTTGCAAATCCAACTACAAGTTTTGATGATTTGATTGATGGTATCGATCAGCTGGATTCAGAAAGAGCCAGAGAGAATCAGATTGATCTTATTATTGCTAAGATTCGTAGAAATAAATCTGAGATGAACGATGAGTATAGAGACCAGTTTGAACAGTTATCAGGTGGATTATCGCCGGAAGAGTTCATTGATTCTTTGAAGTCTATGCCTGTAGATAAAGCAGTAGAGACAGTAAAGAAGAGAAGAGAAGCACTAGACTATGTACGCAGAATGCCAAAAGAGCGTGAGAAGTTCATTAGTGATGATAAGGATGTGGTTACAGGTCACACCAGAGGTTATGGTGATGCAACCAAGCCAGAAGATTATCTGAAAGAGTTTAGGGACTTCATTGATCACAACTTGAATGAAATTGCTGCTCTTAATATCGTAGCAACCAGACCTAAGGAGCTTACTAGAAAGTCTCTGAAAGAGTTGAAGCTGATTCTTGATCGAGAGAATTTCAGTGAAACCATGTTACAGACTGCATGGAAAGAGATGACCAATGAAGATATCGCAGCTGATATTATCAGCTTTATCCGTCAGCGTAGTATCGGAGATGCTTTAATCAGTAAGGATGATCGTATTCATAATGCGATAGCCAAGACAAAAGCAGCTCATCCAGAACTAAGTAAGATTCAGCTGGGATGGATTGACCGTATTGAAGCACAGCTTTTAAAAGAAGTGGTACTTAATAAAGAGACCTTTGAATCAGAAGCCTTTAAAAATAAAGGTGGATACAATGCAGTGAATAAAGCATTTGGACAGAAACTTGACGAATTGATTGAGGAAATCAATGGCTACATGTATTCTGCATCATAAAATACAAGGAGTGAATTACTAATATGACAAATCAAGAAATTGTAGCAAAGTTATGGAACTTGTGTAATGTACTTAGAGATGATGGTATCACTTACCACCAGTACGTTACGGAGCTTACGTATATTTTATTCTTAAAGATGGCAAAAGAAACTGGTACAGAAGGATCTATTCCAGAGAAGTATCGTTGGGATGCTCTTAATAGTAAAGATGGACTGGAACTCAAAAAGTTTTACGAGGAACTTCTTAGAGAGCTTGGAGAGAACTGTACTGGACGTATTCAGGAGATTTATTCTGGTGCTAGAACCAATATTGAGGAGCCAGCCAATCTAAAGAAGATCATTACAAATATCAATGACCTTGACTGGTATTCTGCAAAAGAAGAAGGTCTTGGAAACTTATATGAAGGACTCCTGGAGAAGAACGCTAATGAGAAGAAATCTGGTGCTGGTCAGTACTTTACACCTAGAGTTCTGATTGATGTTATGACAGAGCTTGTAGCACCACAGGCTGGGGAACGATGCAATGACCCTGCATGTGGTACATTCGGTTTTATGATTGCTGCTGATGCCTATGTAAAAGCACATACCGATGATTTGTTTGCCTTGGATTCTGACCAGCAGGCATTTCAGAAAAACGAAGCCTTTACTGGTGGTGAGCTTGTGCATGAGACACACAGACTGGCTCTTATGAATGCAATGCTTCACGACATTGACGGTAAAATCTATCTATGTGATACCTTGTCTAATCAGGGGAAGGTTATGAATGGATTTGATGTTGTCCTTACGAATCCACCATTTGGTACGAAGAAGGGTGGAGAGCGTGCGAACAGAGATGACTTCACCTATCAGACAAGCAATAAGCAGTTGAACTTCTTACAGCACATTTACCGTTCCTTAAAGGCAGATGGCAAGGCAAGAGCAGCTGTCGTATTACCAGATAATGTATAATTCAAGATGGTGACGGTGAGCGTATCAGATATGACCTTATGAATAAGTGTAATCTTCATACGATTCTTAGACTTCCTACCGGTATCTTCTATGCACAGGGAGTTAAGACAAACGTTCTCTTCTTTACTAGAGAAACTACAGAACTTGATAGTACGAAGGCAGTATGGATTTATGATCTTAGAACCAATATGCCATCCTTTGGTAAGACAAGTCCTCTTAAGAAATCAGACTTTGATGGATTTGTAAAAGCCTATACCGCAGAAGATAGACATGCTGTAGATGATGAAAGATGGAGTGTATTCACTAGAGAGCAGATCGGAGCAGAAGGTAAGAACAACAGCCTTGACCTTGGACTGATCCGTGATGATTCCATTGTGGATTATGAAGATTTACCAGATCCAATCGAAAGTGCAGAAGAAGCAGTTGCACAGCTAGAAGAAGCAACAGACCTTCTTAAGAGTGTCATCAATGAATTAAAGTCATTGCAGGAGGTGTAAGCTATGGCGAAAAAAACAAAAGAGCTTACACTAGAAGAAAAGCTGGAACAGGCATTAATACCTGTGGATGAGCAGCCTTATGAAGTGCCAGAAAATTGGTGCTGGGCTGTTTTAGACAGTCTATCAGAAGTTATTTCAAAGGGAACGACACCCAAAGGTGGAAAAGATGCATATGTTGATGATGGTGTCAATTTTTTAAGAGTGGAGAATTTTTTGGATGATGGCACTATATCTACAGATGAAATGAAACATATTACGGAGAATGTGCATTTTAATGAGTTGAAACGATCTATCTTGTTGGAAAATGATGTGCTTGTATCTATTGCGGGCAGTCTTGGGAAAACCGCTATTGTTGATAAAACATCATTACCACTAAATACTAATCAAGCTGTTGCATTTATAAGACTATTGGACACAGCGAAAGTCAATCCAAAATATTTAAGACTTTATTTGGCATCACCTATGACGCAAGAACTTTTACTTGGCAAAACAAAAGTTACATCTATACCGAATTTGACATTGAAAATAATATCAGATACACCTATTGCATTACCACCACTAGCAGAGCAACAGCGAATCGTGGATAGGATTGAAAGTCTCTTTGCCAAATTAGATGAAGCAAAGGATAAAGTAGAGTCTGTATTAAATAACACTGATAATAGAAAATCTGCAATGCTATTTCAGGCTATGTCTAGAGAATTAACAAAAAAATGGAGAGAACAGAATGGGTATAGTAAAAATAATTGGGAGAAATACACTATAGAAGAAATCTGCGAAAATATCGTGGATTGTCCTCATAGCACACCATCTTGGACGGAAGAAGGGGTGTTATGTCTAAGAACAACGAATATTAAGCAAGGTTATTTAGATTTATCGGAAACTCAGTTTGTGAGTAATGAAACATATGTTGAAAGGACTGAACGTTTGATTCCAAAGGCAGGAGATCTGATTTTTACAAGAGAAGGTAGTGTGGGAGATGTCGCAATAGTTCCAGAAAATGTACAATTGTGTATGGGGCAAAGGATGATGTTAATGCGAACAAATGAAAAATGTAGACCGCAATATTTGCTTTATTATTTAACTAGTCCTTTTATTAGAAATCATATTAAAGCCAGTATAATGGGTACTACTGCACCTAGAATGAATATCAAAGATATAAAGAAACTTAGTATCATGATTCCAACATTATCAGAACAAGATGAAATTATTAACAATCTAATAGGAACAATTGAGAATTATGATGAGATAGAAAAAATAATAGATAATATTGACCAGATGAAAAAGTCAATTCTAAGTAAAGCATTTAGAGGGTTATTGGATACAAATAATTGTAATGATGAACGAGCGATTGATTTATTAAGGTTAATTTTAGGAGAAAACTAATGGAAAAACAGAAGTTAAAAGTTTCATTTTCAGAAAAATTAAATCCTGAAGATACTCTTGAGCAGACCAAGGGATGTAGAGCAAATAACCCTGATATTTGTGGAAATAATTCTGTACAAGGTGTCTGTGCGTATGTGAGAGAAGATGGAATATGTAAGAGACCATCAAGAGCGTGGGCTAAACAATATAAAAAACTGAAGGAATCAGAAGAAAATGATGCATAGTTATTAAAGTACAGTATATCAAATGGAGGTAGTATGGCTAGTGCTTGAAGATTTATCATTTTATAAGGATTACTTCGGAACAACAATAGATAAAGCAACAGAATTGAAAATTAAACGAATAAAGGCTGTTGTTAAAGATGATAAGATATATAAATTCATACTATTCGATGACAATATTGATCTTAATAATGTTAAGTTGAAGTCATTGGAAAGCGATAACTTGTGTTTTTCACATTATATTTATTTGAATGATCCAACAGAGTTTGAACTCAAGTATGATATTAAGAAAGTTGCCAACAAATCAGGAGTAAGGAAAGAAAATATAAAACTCTTTGTTGATTCTATAAAGGAAATCTATGATGTCTGTTCATTTACCTATGAGTATAGCTCTGATATGTGGAAAAACTATGCAAATAATGGTAGAGGGATTTGTTTGGTGTTTGAAGTACAGGATTATGATATGTTGTTTCCTGTAGACTATATCGATAAATGGAAAATTAATTACAGTAAACTGTTGATTGATTCGTATAAACGACAGGCCAATAATGAGTGGTGGGGTTATTCTGGTCCTATGTCATTATTACCATTCGTTACAAAGAATCCGATGAATGGAGAACTGGATTCAACCAAAGAGAAGGAATTACGAATTTTGTATTCGCCATTTGATGAAGGCTTGGTGAATGACGGTTATTTATATCCTAATGTAAAAAGAGATACAAGGTATGTTGGTTCAAATGTGAGTTACGATTATTGCAAGTTGAAATTATCACAGATTATTATTGGCACAAATTGTGATGATTATATAAGAAAATCAATTGCGAAGATTTATGCAGCAAAAAATATTGCTCTTTTATATGAAGATTATTCGTAATAGCAGTTTGGTAAATTGAGTAGTAGTTGATAAATAATGTAATTAAAGTTAGCGAAAAGTTATAAAGAGTTTTTAACATTCATTATTATAAAATTTGGAAAATTAAGGTTGGAGGTGAAATCTTGACAATAGAAGAAGTTATAGAAAATGATGAGAAACAAATATTTGACAGAAAGAGCATACAGATAGATCCGAAGGCACTAGCAATTCCTCTTGTGGCTTTTGCAAATGCAGATGGTGGAACCATAGCGATTGGTATCACGGATAAAACCAGAACAATTGAAGGCGTAGATTTTGAGACTGAAAAGTTAAATGAACTATTACGTGTTCCGTTTGATTATTGTAATCCTACAGTGAAAGTGGAGATTGAGAGAGTACCTTGCGTTGATAGTAAGGGAAGGGATAATCACGTCTTACTGATGCATATTGAGGCAAGTCCAGATGTACATGCAAACCAGGCAGATGAAGCGTATCTTCGAGTGGGAGATAAGTCGAAACTTTTAAAATTTGAGGAACGTTTGCAACTTTCTTATGACAAGGGAGAGAGATACTTTGAAGATAAGATGATTCCTGATGCGACAATTGATGATATTGATATGGATCTTGTAAAAGATTACATTGAAAAAATTGGATATCAAAAGTCAGTAATGGAATACTTAACTCAAAATAAAGGATTTGTTAAAATAAAAAATGGTGAAATGCAAGTAAGTTCTGCAGCAATTCTTTTGTTTGGCAAGAATCCACAGATGTATTTCCCACGTGCAAGAGTGAGATTTGTAAAATATGATGGTGTGGAAGAAAAGTTTGGCACGGAGATGAATGTTATCAAGGACGTTATATTCGAAGGTACTATTCTGAAAATGATTAGAGATTCCATTGCTTATTTGGAAACGCAGATTCAGGAGAAAACATTTCTCGGACCAGATGGAACATTTGTGACAGAAGAAGAGTATCCTAAATTTGTAAGACAAGAGCTAATTGTCAATGCGGTCACTCACAGAGCATACAACATTACAGGAACAGATATTCAAATTAAAATGTTCGATGATCGTATCGTGGTAGAAAGTCCGGGAAAATTACCGGGATTAGTTCGTACGCATAATATTAGAAATACGCATTTTTCAAGGAATCCTAAAATCGCAGAATTTTTAAAAGCATACAAGTATGTTAAGGAATTTGGAGAAGGCGTAAATCGTATGTGCAACGAGCTAGAAGCAGCTGGGTTAAACCAGCCGGAGTATTATATAAATGACTTTATGCTACAGGCGATTATATTCAATTCCAAACATCAAAAGCTGGCTATTGAGACTGAAAAGACAGGTTCCGATGGCGAAAAGCTGGCTATTGGAGTTGAAAAGTCAGGTTATGAAGGCGAAAAGCTGGCTATTGAGGACGAAAAGCCGGATTTAGAAGGCGAAAAGCTGACTATTGAAAAAATCAATATTTTATTAGATGGTCAGACTTATAGTGAGAAAACGAAAAAATATATTTTGAAAATATATGAAGCGATTGATGAAAATCAAATATTTGGAGCACCGGAAGTAGAAAATATACTTGGGTGTTCAACATCTTCGGCTAAGGAGATTATGAAAAAGATTCGAGCATTGGAGATTGTTGAACCAGTTTCGGGGAAAGGTAAAGGAAAGTATGTTTTTAAAAAGTAATTGAAGAAACGTATCTTAATGGGGAATTAACGGAGGGAAGATAAAATGTACACTATTGAAATTGAAAATTGCAATAATATAAAACATGGAAGTGTAAGTGTAGAGGAAGGGAAACTTAACATTAAATATGGAATAAATGGTACTGGTAAAACTACTATTGCAAGGGCAATAGAGTATTCTTTAGATGCTGGCAAATTATTAAATCTGCAAACTTATTATTCAAATGATCCAGTAAAAGCGACCATTACTCCTCCCATACAAAAAATAATGGTGTTTAATGAAGCGTTTGTTAATCAAATTGTGTTCGTTCAGGATGAAGTTATTGAAAATTCATTTGAAGTTTTTTTAAAAACTCCTAACTATGATCAGAAAAAGAATGAATTAGATAATCATTTGAAAAAGCTACGAGAAATATTTAGCGTAGATCCAGAAATTGCAACATTAAGACAAGAGTTGATAGATATTAATCAGCGATTTAAACGGACAAGTACAGGTAAGCTTAGTAGCACGGGTGTGTTGAAAAGTTTGATGTCAAAGCAAAATTTATACAATATACCAAGTGAGTTAAATGTATACCGGCCTTTTTTGGAAAATAAGGACATTAATATTGATTGGATAGATTGGGTAAATAAGGGTGAAAAATTTGATACTATCGAGGCATGTCCATATTGTTCTGAAAAATTAGATCTACCTGTACATAATGCAAGAAAGGACGTTTTTGGAAAGACTTACACAAAGACAGATTCAAAGAATTTAAAAGAAATACTTGAATTAATATATGATATTAAAGATTTTTTGGTAGAGGATAAATTTGTTGAATTAGAATCTTATATTAAGAATGATACTGACGAGGCTCTTATAAAGGCTGAAATAGAAAAATTAGTTGCAGAAATGACATTAATTGTTACTAAATTTGATGCAATAAATGATTTCGGTAGGAAAAATATAGTTATGGCAGATATAGCCAATTTAGAAGAAGATTTGATGAAAATGGAATTCCCTATTACTTTTTTTCAAATTTTTGGCGGAGCGAAGATTACTACAATTTTTGAGAGGATTAATGCAAAGATTTTCGAGATGAAGTCTGAGGTATCACTCTTAAAAAAAGAGATGGGTGATTTGAAAGGAGTATTAAGGGCGACGGTTAATGCATCTCAAAAAGACATCAATAGCTTTCTAAAGACTGCAGGAATTAATTACGAAATCTCAATTGAATGTGAGGATGAAACAAATAGTAAAACCGTATTAAAGCAGTGTTTTAGTGATGAAAAATCTGATGTGACTGAGATCAAGCAACATTTAAGTTGGGGAGAAAAAAATGCATTTGCATTGATCCTATTCATGTATTATGTGCAAACACAAAATGCGGATATTATTATTTTGGATGATCCAATATCATCGTTCGATAGTAATAAGAAATATGCAATATTGCATAGAATGTTTAAAAATATTGGAAAGAAAGATGTATCATTAGAAGGTAAGACAGTATTGTTATTAACGCATGATTTCGAGCCAATAACAGATTTTATTGTAGTAGGAAAATTGGATTCAGATAAAGCAAATGCTTCGTTTATCTGGAATAAAGATGGTATCGTCAGCGAATGTTCTATTGATCCTGAAAATGATGTATGTCTAATATTAAGAGAATGCGAAAAGATTGCAGCTGATACGACAGTTAATATTGTTAGCCGAATCGCATTTTTGAGAAAATTGTGTGAACTTAATGGAAAGATGGAAGAATGGGGATATGCGTATGAAATTTTATCATGCTTGGTTCATGTAAAGGAAATAAAAAGAAAAGTTGCGAATGATGTATATGAGGAGATGTCTGAAGGTAATAAAGAAGCAGGTTTTGGTAAAATAAAAGAATTTATTCCATCATTTGATTATGAAGATTTAATGAATAATATATATACTGTGGATGGACTCAAAGGATTATATGATGTTGAAGATAATGCATATTTTAAAATACAAATATTTAGAGAAATGTGTGAAATTGAGAGCCAGAAGATTAAGCTGAACGCTTTTGATGAAGGGTGGTATAAGTATATTGATGAAACCTATCATATAGAAAATGATTATCTGCATTACTTGGACATAACAAAATTCAATATTGTGCCTAGTTATATTTTGAAAAAAGTTGATGAACTAATGAATTCCTTATAAAAAGTTAGATTGATAATTTTTAATTTGATGTCTCTATTTCGTCTACTAAAACGTGTGAAGAGCTTTAGAATGACTAGAATATATGGAAAATCCATACCATATATCCAACAAATTCGAACAATCAGACACAATATATAGTTGTTGATATTGAGTTTGAATAGTAAACACTTTTCTTGAAACCAAGTGTTTATGCGTTTTCCGAGGCTTTTAAAAATCGTCTGCTACTAAAAGTTACTGAGCCGATTTTTCGGTTCTTAGTAGAAAAACACTCTGAACCTTACGGTTCATCGTTGAATTATCAGGTAAAATCAAATGTCACCGTTGGTGCTGCTTGATTTTCTGCTGATAAATCATATTGCGTGATAGTGTTAAATCCGATTATTCGGTGATACATTATCACGCTTTTTTGTGTTAAGCGGATATTCGCAATCCGCTTTGCTACTTGCTCATAATCGAATACTGCTTCACAGTATCCGATTAAATTGCTGGACGAATTGGCATTGGAATTACTTTGCGATATTCGTCTGGCTCTGTGACTGGTGCTTGTGTGCAAGAGTCAGGAACAAGTGGAAGTATCTGCTCTGGTGCGATTGGTGATGTCGGTGCATGAAAAAAGTGATATCCGTTGTATCTCTTTTACAATGTCAAAAAATTTAATTTCATCTAATTCATTCTCCATATTTGCCCCATTATGTTTATAATTTTTCTAGCGTATCTTTCATTAATTATAGCACGTTACAATATCTATTTTATATTGTAAATTCAAACTTTGCACTTGAATAAATACCTATGTTTTTGTGGTGATTACATTCTATAGGACTCAACCGTTTTGTATAGTTGTAGGTATCACATCAATTGTAACCCTACAATAGCGGTAAAGAATAGGAGCGAGGTTCTTGAAAAAGGTATTTTTCCGTGATATAATGATTTGCACAATAAAAGGAAAGGAAAATACTTTTGTGAAAATCAATGAAATAGAACAGCTGAGAACTATTATAAAACAATTTGAAAATAATATCAATCGGAGTGCAATGGATTTAAATAATAAGGTTATATTTAGAACGGTATTGCCGGATTTGTTAGGATATAGTATTGATAAACAAATGAGTATTACGGAGTCGATATACTTAAATAAGGAATGTCTTTCTTATATGTTTGATATTTCAAAAAAAGATAAATTAATAGTTGAGGTTTACGATTACGATGATGTTGGAATGTATTTACCACAGAATATTCAGCGTATAAATAATTTATTGGATGAACAAAAGTGTATTTGGGCATTAGTGACAAATGGATGTACATTTTGTCTTATCAATCGCATACAGTATGCAAATTATGATATTAATAGTTCTATTGTGCTGAGGGTGGATATTGGAACAAAATTTCATAAAAGAAAAAATGAAAAATATTTTATGTATTTTTCAAAAGAAAAAATTTTTGATACAAAGGTCACTACATTTTACAGAGATATAGCAATATTTTTTAATTTGCATAAGAGATTATCTGATTCTAGTCGAGATAAATACTGCAATACACTATATAATTTTTTTGATTTTTATGCCAGTCAAAAAGGAGAATATAGAACATTTAGTTCAGCACCGTATAGAGCTTTAGAAGAAATTGAAGAAAGAGATGTAATGAAATTTTTTCAATGGAATAATCCGAATGGAAGACCAAATTCTGGACGAGTTCAAAAAGAAAAATGTGCTCATATTTATATGATGTTTCAAATTTTGTATGATCATCATTATATTAGTAAAAATAAGATGGAGAAATTATTAGAACATTCTATAGAAGCGGCTGGCAATCAAGAAGACTTGACAATAAATAGAAAAATCACGCAGAAGGATATGAGAGAGGTTTATCAAGCAGTAAAAAGTTTGAACAAACCACATAAGACGATTATCTTTATTTTGGTTTCATATTATGGATTTGATCGTAAACTGATTGTAGATTTTCTTTCAATGTCGTGGAAAAAAATAAAGTTCAACGAAAATATGTTTGTATTAAGAAATAGATCGTATCCATTGGTAAAAAGTTTACAAAATGAGTTGCAAAAACTCAAAAAATGTTATGAGGAAAATAATAATATTCCGGCGAGGTTGATTTATGGAACTAAAAAGTCAGGAGGGTATTATTCTGTAAAAGAAGATGTTGTAAATGTATTATTTTCAGAAGATTTAGATACTTTTAAAAAGGAACATCCTAGATGGAAAACGATAACTGCACAGGAAATGAGAGGATGTGTAATTTACAATATGCATGAGAAAGGGTACAGTATTGATGAAATTGCATATTTATCGAATGCAAGTATTACTCAGATATTGAGATATATTAAGAATGAGACTGCTCTCAACAATGGAGAAAGTTTATGGCAGAAAGAGAGTGGAGAAGAATCTAGACGAAAAATGCATCCTTTTCAAGCAATATTTGATTAAAGTGTATGAAATGAAGAATAATATTACTTTAAGCTCTAACAATAATATAGAGCAAAGTAATCATCTATGTAAAAAATAAGATTTGTCATGGAATACACTTAAATTTTGGAATTAGAGAGAATGGAAAAAGATAAATATACTGTATTATAATATTTTTTGTAAAAATCAGGGAGGATGATGTAAATGGACATAGATAAAATTTTTAGTATGATTTGGAAAGGAAAACAATGGATTTTTAGTAGAGTCGGTGTAATGATATTAAGTTTTATTGGAAAACATATAATTGGAAGAAAGAAGGGCGAAAATTCAGATACATATATAATGTGCGATAATAGCAATGTTTCAGATGGAAACATTGTTATTGGTAAGAGAAATTATATTATTCAGAAAGATAATAGTAATCCGATTTCTGTAGAAGGAAATGGTAATGTGGCTGGAAATGGAAACAATGTTACGAACAATATTATTTATACTAATAATGCCCATAATATGAAAGAAAATGCTAATTCTTGGTTTTCGGAAAGATTTAAAATTATGCTTTCAATATTAAATGATGCAAGAAGTTTTAATGAAAAAGAATATACAGTCGAATATGTAAGCTCACTTATTGGATTAAATAATGTAGAGGGGTTAAAGATTTATTTGACACAAGACAGAGAACCTGACGATGATTTTAAAAAGAAATTTGTTGATGTGTTTGGAGTGAATCAAGAGTGGATTGTATATGGAAGGGGTAAATTTCCGTTTGCATCAAATATTACCTTTTGGGGTAATAATCCAATGGATATATTGAGAAGAGAGGATTTAAAAGTTATCAATAAATTTATTATTGTTATTGGGGAAGTAGAAGGAAGGAGACATGCATGTATTATCAGACAGAAGAATGAAACATGCTATGAATTGTATCCTAAGTATTTTATTTTACATTCAAATGTCGGTGGTACGGGAACAAAACGATTGGTTGAATTCTACAGATTCTTGCGGGAGGCTCATAAAATTAAAAAACTTGATTGCACTGCGTATGTTGCCAATAAAGAACAAATGAATAAGTTAATGAGTGGAGAGTTTTCACCTAAGAAAGTCGAATGGTTTGAAGTGGAAAGAAATTTTATAGATGACTTTATGTGTATCCGTGAAGATGAAATAGAGAAGAATAAAAGATTTTGGGATGAGGAATTTATTTTGGTACAAAAAATAATTGCTGCAAATATTAAGGATTATGATAGAATTAACCAAGAGTGCGATTTAAAATGCATTAAGAAAAATCTTGGAGAAGGTGAAATTTCATAAGATACAACAGATACAACACATATTTGCTATAAGAAATATCGAAATCTCTGATTTTGATATTAAATCGATATCAGAAATTTTAGGTTATAAGAATGTATCATTTACTCTTGGAGTATAAAGCTGGAGACTTAAATATTTTTAAAGAATTGAAATCACAGTATGAAGCAGAAGAATGGATAGAGAAAAGAGAAGAACTTTTCTTGAAGTTGCCAAAGTATTTACATATAGAACAATTATATAAAGAAGAAAAACTATATGACAGATTGTTGGAATTAGTACTTAAAAGTCAAGGACGATATGCTGTGCAGGAATATGAAAACATTTTAAAGAAGTATTATCCGGAAGAAATTCTGGATAAGTACAAAATGGAAGTTATGAAAATGGCAATGTACATGGGGGATAGAAAAAATACCAACAAGTAGTGTCTTTACTGCGCAGAATGCAGAAAAGAAAGGGGGGAACAAAGATAGTAGCAAGTATAGTTGATGATTGGCGAATCCAATATAGAAATCGGACTGCGATGATGGATGAATTGAGAAAACTATAGGTAGATATTTACGATGGAGGCTGTTAAGATGAAAAAATCATATGAAAAAACGATTAAAGATTTATCTTTAATGCTAATGTATTTGACAAGGCAACAGGATAACAATGAATTTTGCAGATATAGAGAATTAAGCTGGAAAGGATATGACTTTGATGTCTTAGAAAAGCTGGAGAAAGAGGAACTTTTATGGCAACCAAGAGGACGCAGAGGATATGATAAGTATTTATATCTTACTGAAGCTGGAAGAAATGTAGCACAGGAATTACTGGAACAATATGGATTTTCAGACAAACCAATGCAGGAGAAGTTTGAGTTTCGAACAATCAAAGAGGAAGAGATAGAGCAAGCTGTTACAATAGAGCAAATTTGTTTTCCGCCCAATGAAGCATGTTCTGCAGAACATATGAGGGAACGTATCAAAGTTGCTGCAGATCTGTTCCTGGTAGCAGTGGATAAAGAGAATGGGCAGATTGCAGGGTTCCTAAATGGCATTGCGACAAATGAGTATATGTTTCGAGATGAGTTCTTCACAGATGCTTTGTTACATCAACCAGATGGAAGAAATATTATGTTGTTGGGATTAGATGTTTTACCGGAATATAGAAAACAGGGATTAGCACATGAAATTATGTATCAGTACCTGCGAAGAGAAGGTGATCGTGATAGAAAAATGATTACCTTGACATGCCTAAAAAGTAAGGTGAAATTTTATCATAAAATGGGTTTCAACGATAGGGGAGTATCTGATTCTACGTGGGGAAATGAAGAATGGCATGAGATGACATATGATCTTAATATGTAGAATTTTAAATTGAGGTTCGCTTCGACAGTAACCGACATTTTGATAGTAGGTATAATAAAGCTATCATACAATTTAAAGGATATCCGAATGGAATACTATGCAAAATATGAGAAATATAAATCTTTGCGTGGAGTTTGAATAATAGAATTGCTATAATAGAGTAAATGTACAAGAGTATGGTTACTCTATTTTTTGTTTTATAGAAGTCAATGGGAATAATTTAGATGGGAAATACAATGCAAGAAATAAATTTTTCAATTCAATACTATAATCAAGAAACTTATAGTCTGCAATGGAAGAAGAGATTTCAAAAATATTTTGAAGCTATATATTTAGAAGGGGGCAATGCACTGTTTTCAGAATGGATGAAACAGAATTATCGTGCATATTGGGGCAGGTTGCAGCAGAATCTGGAACGTAGTCCTCAAAAGTATGATATTATGATTTATTATTTGAGAAACGCAGCGTCAATCAATCATATATCAGAGAAAATGTACAAAGATGTTCGGACATTTGCAGATTCGGAAATAACGCAAGAGCAGCGTGTATTTGAAACAACGACTGCAAATATTTGTACAATTTTAGAAAAGGAAAAGCAGGCAGAGCAGAAGATTTATGCCCGATTAAAAGAAGTTTCAAAGCAGCATCCGATTATTTCTTGGATTATTATTGAAATTTTAGTAGGAATCCTGGTAGGTATGCTTTTAGATTGTATCATCGATGCGATTCATCAGATGAAACTAGAAAGCAAACAACAGGTGGAAGTGGAATCGCAGGGAAGCATTGAATTTCGACTTCAATGGAGAGAAGAGGATGGAGAAGAACGAAATGTATATATTGATGTGGATGATTTGGTAGAGTATTTGAGGGAGAGGCAAAAGGAATGAAGTTGGTGATTAGAGATGAGATAGATGAATACGTGAGCTGTAAGATTTTTCAAAATACATTTCATTTTAAAGGATAGAAAATGATTTATATAGATGATAGAATAACAAACAACACAGATGGTATTTTTTCTGAGTTAATAGGTAAAGAACTTATTAATATATCACATGATCCATTTGTTTATACTAATTCTGTATATGGAATTGCTGGCTTGAATATTGATGACGCATCATATAAGGTAACGAACAAAATAGAGATTCGAGATTACTATGGTGAAAATGAAGATGTTGCTGTATTTAAACTAAGCAAAGATGAGCCAGAGAATATTCATTCATATATTAAAGGTGGAACAATGATTACAACGCCTATCAACCAGAAAATTATTCGAATAGATGTGGTTAATGAGCATCAGTGTTTATACGAAAATGGTAAACAAACCTATGATGTATGGATAACAAGAGGATTCGTTATAGAACTTGAAAATGGATTGCAATTATCTTTTGAAAAGGAAATATGGTTTTCAGAGGATATAAATATTGAGAGAGGATATAAGCTGATTGATAAATTCTTTGCTACAGACAGGATTAAAGAAGGATGGTCGGAACCTAAAGAAATGATTTGTAATCGAGAAATAATAAGTATAGGTTCATAATGAGTCAATATTTCAAGTGCTTGCAAAATGCTTTGGTGGAAATGCATTATTTTACAGGGAAATGTTCCATGTAATTAATGAAATATTTCTGTCCAATCAGAATTTTTGAAGGATGGAAATGAAATTGTTGTCAAAACGCTTGATTGGGCGTGCCATTTCAAGAGATTGCGGCGCAGTTGGATAAAATTTATAAAGTTTATTTTGAATAAAAAATAGATAAGAAGATGTTTGAGAAATCGGTTTTTTAATAACAACTCAGACATCTTTTTCTTTACAAAAATACTTGATAAATTTATATATGTATGTTAATACATATTATAAAGGAGGGAAAAAATGGAAAATATTAAGTTATGTTGGGAAGAGATAGGTCACTATTTAACGCTAGAGCAAAGTTCAGAAATTTGTATATATTTTTCCTATGTTGTGTACTTATCAAACTGTTATGATCAGCCGATTTTAAATAATCAGAACATCCAACAGTGGAAAATATTAGAACAATTATGCTCTTATGATGGGAATGAGGTGGTTAAGAAGGCAGCACGGGATTTGGAAAAGGAGATTCATTGGGATGAATTAGAAAGTGATTTTCAATGTGGACAACGATTGGATGCACTAAGAATGGCATTACAGAACTATGTCCATTGTTTGGAACATTTAGATGAAGTTGTTGAATTTTTTTTAATGGATACTATGTTAATGAATGGAAGTACAGTGACACCAAATTATATGAAATATCTGGTGTCAAGAATTGCTTGTATGAAAGAATATTCTTCAATTTTAGACTTAAATAGCAGTATTGTGGGGTTGGGATTAGATGTATATGATGCAGGCAAAGAACACAAAGTAGACGGACCACTGCAATTGGACAGTATTGTGGAAAAGCAAAAATTATGTGCAAGTACAATTATTCGGATGTTTTGTCATGGAATAAATCATCCACAAGTTTCGTATCAGCATATCTTGGGAATGAAGGAAAAACGAAAATATGATGTTGTTTTGATGGATTTGCTACAGGGAAATAATGAAAGTATTT
This sequence comes from Lachnospira sp. UBA4346, assembly GCA_002394205.1. Taxonomy (GTDB): domain Bacteria; phylum Bacillota; class Clostridia; order Lachnospirales; family Lachnospiraceae; genus Lachnospira. The sequence continues at coordinate 55,112 of DGTC01000065.1, forward strand.
TGTCAGAAGAAGTGGTTGGATTAAGTAGCCAGTTTGAAAATGTACCACAATATATTTTTCGTGAATGGGGATATATTTACAAAGCAGTCGAACAAATAAATGATACGGGAAGAGCATTTTTAGTTGTTACACAGGGAGCATTATTTCGGAAAAGAGAAGAAGTATTAAGAGAATTTTTTATAAAAAAAGACTGGGTTGATGCAGTCATTACATTACCAGAAGGACTTTATAAAAATAAAAATATTCCAATTGCACTTATCATTTTAGATAAAAGAAAAGAAAAGAAACATAGACATAAAATATTGTTTGCAGATTTGCAGTTAGAAGATAAAAAAGATACACAGCTCGCCAGACTTCATCAAATGCTTGATGCTTATAGGCAGTTTGAGTCAGTAGAATCTATAGTTACAATAGAAGAAATACAAAATGTTTTGGATAAGAATTGTTCCTGGAATCCATTTTTGTATGTTCAAATGAATCAATTAAAAAAGAAATATCAAATGCAGGTAAAACTGAAAGAGGTGGCAGAAATTGTAAGAGGAGCACAGATTACAAAAGAAGAAGAAAAGAATCTAACCAGTGGAATAACAACGCATTATTGGATGAATATTAGAAATATCAAAGATGATCGAATTGTTTTAGACAAAGATTCTAAAATTCGAGCAAAAGATAACTATTGGATTAATAAATTTGAACTGCAAGAAGATGATATTGTAATAACGTCGAAAGGAACAGAATTCAAAATATGCATCGTGCCGCCGAATGTTGAGAAGGTATTTATATCGGGAAATCTTACAAGAATTCGTGCCAAGCAAGTACATTCATATATATTGTATGAATTTTTAAAATCGAAAATTGGAAGAATTTGTTTAGAAAGTATTCAGACAGGAACAACGATTCGGGTTATTAATAATACCAATCTGGAAAATCTAAAAATTCCCGATTTTTCAGAAAAGGAGAAGATGGGAGAACAATTAAAACAGGCATATTGTTCTTTTTTAATCAAAGAAAAAGAGATACAAGAAGTGTTCAAAAAAGAAGAGGATGAGATATTAAATGCATTGAATATCGTAAGAAAATTATGATAAAAAAGTAGAATGTTATCAGAAGATAGGAGGTTTATATGGCAGGTAAAGTTTGTCCTAATTGTAAACGAAAGACTTTTTTTGTGACGACAACAGGCAGAACTTGTACAAAGTGTGGTTATACAATGAAAACGATGGCGAATAATGGACAAGGAGGAAGAGGCAACAAATGCAGTAATTGTAATAAATATACCGTCTTTCATAACAAATGCCGAACATGTGGAGCAGAATATAGTCTCATAAATAAAAATTTTGATATATAGAAAATTATGAAAAATAATTGGGAAATATGTTAGATAAGGTAAAAGGGGAAGTGGAAGTATTTCAGCCCAATCAGAATTCCCATCATAAGGCTTAGGATTGAATATTGAAATTCAGAATGGAGTTGTTGTAGAAGTTAAGACAATATCATAATATTAAAACGGATGAGAATTTATAAATATCCTGTTTGTGGAAGAGAAGAGAAAGATGCTTATGGAAAAATCAAAGGCATTTATGTCGATGAAGTTGGCGAACGATAACGAATTCGGATATGCAGGGACGGCTGTAAATGCATAACTTCCTGGTCTATTGTGAAAATCATAACAGATATTGTATAATTGGTATGATAAATATTATGAAAATAAAGGAGAATACAGAATGCAATATATCGTAGGAGATATTCATGGCTGTTACAGGGAGTACCAGAGTTTGTTAAAAAAAATACATTTTTCTGATGAAGATGAATTGTATATATTAGGAGATGCGATGGACAGAGGACCGGAGCCGGTTCGTGTGTTGCAGGATATTATGAATCGTCCGAATGTATATTATATTCTTGGAAATCATGATATTGCGTTTTATCTGTTGATGAAGAAGTTATGGGTAGAAGTAACGGATGAAAATGTAGAGACACAGTTAAATGTAGATTTGCTTCGACAGTATCAGGGGTGGGTATCTGATGGCGGCAGTACGACGATTGAACAGTTTCGAAAGTTATCGAGAGATGCACAGGCAGATTTGTTGGATTATCTGTCAGAAGCAGATACATATCAAGTGTTAGAGTATGAGGATAAGACTTACATTTTAGTACATGGCGGACTTGGAAATTTTTCAGAAGATAAGGATATGGAAGCGTACGAGTTGGTTGAATTGGTAGAGGAACGTGCAGATTATACAAAACGGTATTTTAAAGATGAAAATATATATCTTGTGACAGGACATACGCCGACAACATTTATTGAAGGCTGGGCAAAGCCGGAAGTTTATCGCAAGAATGGACATATCGCACTAGATTGTGGCTGTGTGGGTACGGGTGTTTTGGCGGCATATTGTGTGGATACTCAAGAGGTTATTTATGCTACGAAATAGGGAAGAAAGCACGAAGTGTGGGGCGAGTATATCATATCATGAGCGCAAGTGAGTAGGAGTAAGCGACGAATGACAACTACGATAGATTTCGAAGAAATCGTCAGGAAATTGTAGTACAATATACCTAGAAATATGATACGATTTCGTGAAAATATCAGCTTTACGGATGTTTTAACATAACGTATAATGGATATGGATAGAGATATTCGATTCCGAAAGGAGTGCATATGGAGAAGAAACATATTCAGAAAATGGTAGCCCCGATTGTAATTACGATACTATTTATTCTATATTATATTGTTTATTTTGGTTGGATAATTGCAATGCTTGGTGGTGTTGCAGCATGGTTGTTGGGAATCATTCCATTTGTATCCGGATGCGTTCTTATTTATGTATGTATGCAGAGAATTCGAGAGATAAGGAGTGGAGAAGAAGATGATCTTAGTAAATACTGATTATATTTCAGGAAAAGAACTTGAGATGTTAGGACTGGTAAAGGGGAGTACTATCCAGTCAAAGAATGTTGGAAAAGATATTGCACAGAGCTTTAAGACATTAGTAGGCGGTGAATTAAAGGCTTACAATGAAATGATGAATGAGGCGAGAGCACTTGCAACAAAGCGTATGGTGGCAGAAGCTGAGGCACTTGGTGCAGATGCAGTTGTGAATGTACGGTATTCTTCATCAGCAGTAATGCAGGGGGCAGCAGAAGTGATTGCGTATGGTACTGCTGTAAAGTTTGTGTAAATAAAAATGATATGGCAGGGCATTTTCTTTTAGATGAAATGATGTAGAAGAAAGGTCCTGTTTTATTTATAGACAGGAGGATGAATATGAAAACAAAAAACTGGAGGAAATGGCTGCTAATTGCAGTTGGTCTTATTTTGTGTGCAGGAATTGGTGCAGTGGCCGGATTTGTTATTTATCAGAAAATATTTAACACGTCATCACAATCATTGGATAAAGCCATTCATAAATATATTTCGGAGTATCAGGTGGTCGAAGAAAAATCAGATGGAACGTATGTTGTATCCTTAGAAGCACCGGATATCAGTCAGGCATTGTTAGAATTAGCTGGTAAGCAGGATGCAGACAAAATTACGGAAAAGGCAATTATAAAGGCGATTCAGGACCGGAAAAATGATAAGAAACAATATACAATTGAGGTACAGCAGTTAGACGAAGAACACATTTATGAGGCATTTCAGCAACAGGTAACATATGAGTTGTTAATAGAAGGCTTAAAGCAGGCTGAAGGCGCAGAGAGGGGGAATGAATCATGAGAAAATGGCTATGTAAGGCAGTCAGTGTGACGATGCTGTTAGGCTGTATTTTTCCACAAACGGTATATGCTGCGGATGAGCAGTCACAGCAGCACAAGAAATTAGAAACGTATATACAGTCTGATTCTGTAAGTGCATTGCAGTCGGATGATTTGTATGAATATGTCCGATTTGTAGATAACACATATAATGATAAGCAATTTACAGATATCTTAAATATTGTAGAAATCTATACAAATACAAGTGCAAAATCAAATAAGCAAAACGACAAAAAAATACTATTAGATTTGTTTATGCTTCATGATTGCAGCCAAAGTATGAAAAATGTTGAGCAAAAAAATGCATACGTTCAAAAAGTATATCATGACAATGGAAAAGATGTTTCTAAAACAGCAGTTCAGATTGCAGCAGAGACAACACAGATAAATGATTCGATGCATGCGTTAGAATCCAATATTACAGATGCAATGAATGGATTGGCGAACAGCTCAGAATCAACGGATGCCTGTTTAGAAGCAATTGCTGATTTACAGGTTGTTCTTGAGAATTATGCGTATATTTCACAACTTTGTGCGAATATAAAAGAACAATCAGAAGAACCAATGAAGAGTGCTGCCAATGAATTAAAAGAAGCACAGAAATTTATGATGCAAAGCAGATTGAACACATATGCTGTGGGTTCTGCTTCGGATTGGAAGACATGGGGAAATTATTTTTATGCAGAGAATCTGTTACAGAATTGTAAAAATACAGAAGAATATAATAAAAATGAAAATATCAAATGGTATATTGATTATGCACAGCAAGTAGCAGCAAAGATACAGAGTCAGTCAGATGCGGCTAAAATCACACAGGTTCTGGTCAGTGATTTGTCTGAAGATGGGAAGACGCTGCTAAACCGAATTGCAGATGTTGTAACAGTTAAGGCTATCGGAAATACACTGAGTGGTATTTTAAAAGATATGTCGGATAAAGAGTTGTCACAGGTTCGTGATGAAAAGAAGGAAAATGAATTTACACAGAGATATATTACAATGTCTGAATTGCTGGCGGATTGCAGAATCTTAGGGGAATACAGCTGGTGTACCATTGGAAATGCTGACAAAGCCCTTTCAGCAGCAGTCACACAAAGAAAAGGAAAAAAGCCGGATGAAATCGTTGAAAATGTATCAAAAAATGTTGCAGAAATACAGAAAGAATTGGATAAGTTACAGCCAGAAATGATAACACCATTATCGGAAGAAGAATTGTTAGCAATTATGGAATCTGCTGCAGGAACGAAGATGTCGGAACATGTGTATGTCGATATGAATCATGATGGTGCAAGTGAACTTATCGGGGTATATAGCAATCGTTCTCACAAATATGTTTCGTGGTTCTGCAGTAGCGATGGTAAGACATGTCATGAAATTACGACTGCGGACAGATCAACCGATTATGGTAAAATTCAGACATTACAGGTAAATAATGAAACACATGTTGCGATTAATTATGCACAGATGATGGGAACAGATAAATTCTGTACAATTTTGCGATTAGAAAAGAATGATATAAAAATATTAGTTTCTAATATGACAGGACTTGTGGGAATGAATAAACAAGGGGATATTTGTCTGAATGTTGAAGCATATGACGGCAGTTATGATAAGTCAATCAAAGGAATGATAGGACATTCGTTTAAGAATACATATCTGTACTTTGACGGCCAAAATTATAAGGAATATACAGCGACACAAATATCTGAAAGTGAGTTCTTATCATATGAGAATGGTAAAGATGTAAAAGATAAGATTGAGCAGGATATAAGAAAGAGTTATAAACAAACGCAGTCTATAGAATTTAAATATTACAAACGAAAGAATGGAATTATAGACGTACAGTGCATTGCAACAAATACGCAGAGTATTGAGTATGGATATTATACGATTCGTTATTCAGATAACAAATTGGATACAGAGATAGGTCAGTATAATATGGGACAAATGTCAGAGAAATTTTCAAAGTTAGAAGCTGTAGATTAAGTTTAAATTATGAAAAATAATAGGCCCTGAAATTGAGAACGAAGATTCTTAGTTTCAGGGCTTATTTGCATATTGTTTTGCTATGAATTACATAACAAAGGAAATGTGTATAGAGTATAAACAGTATATAAAAAGATAATTAAAATAAGAGTACGTTCATTGTTAAGAATTAGTGAGTATGATACGATGAAGAAAAATGCAAAGGAGAAAAGATTTTGAAGAAAACACAGAAAATTTCAGAACTTATCAAACAGTTGCTCAATCGTATTATTTGGTTCGTTGTTGCAGTTGTTCTGATTGTTGCAGCTTGCCTGTTTTTATTTACAAAATGTGCAGAAGTCGTAAATCAGGCCGGTATTGTGCGTGGTGGCAGTCAGCGTGCAATTAAATTAGAATTAGGCGGTCAGTCACCGGATAAAGTTGTTACATCAGTGGAAAATATTTTGGATGGGTTGGAAAATGGAAGCACAGAGTTGGGATTGATTAAGTTACCATTTCCAAAGTATCAGAAGAGTGTGTCAGAGGTTCAGGATTATTGGAGTAAATCTGTGAAGCCTGCAATGACACAGTATCGTACATCAAAGGATGCGACACAGCTATTAGAGGTTAGTGAGCAGTATTTCTCGCTTACAAATACCATGGTTGACCGGGCACAGCACATTGTAGATGTGATGGCCTTGATTTTATATGTAGTATTGGCTGTATTTGTTGTAGTAGTTCTCTTATATGTGAAAAAAGTAACAAATGTATTTTCACAGAGAGTTTCAGAGCCGTTGAAGGATCTTGAGGTGCGTTTTGACAGAATGGCACAGGGAAATTTGTCTGAGGATATTTCTTATGACCGTGAAGATGAAATTGGTGCAATTTATCAGCATATGAATGATGTTCGGATGTCTTTAAAGTCATATGTCAGTGATATTGATGAAAATCTTAGCAATATGGCAAAGGGAGATTTGGTGGCACAGACAAATACGGAATATATTGGTGAATACATTCCGATTCAGGAAAATATCAATCATATTCGTGGCGCATTTCATGATGAAATCGAAAGCATCGGTCAGATGGCACAGCAGGTAGCAGTCAGTGCGAATGAAGTATCGAAAGTATCGCAGAGTCTTGCAGAAGGTGCAGAGGCGCAGACCGGCTATATCCAACAGTTACAGGAACAGATTGAACTTACGATTTCACAGAATGAAGAAAGTGATAATCGAATGAGTCAGGTCGTTGAGGCAAGTGCTGGAGCGATGAAGCGTGTACAAGAGAGTCGTACCCAGATGGAAAATGTTGTTGCGGCAATGGATACCATTAGTACAACTTCCGAACAGATTAAATCAATTCTGGCAGCATTGCAGGGAATTACAAATCAGACAAGTCTGTTATCATTGAATGCATCTATCGAGGCTGCCAGGGCAGGAGAATTAGGAAAAGGATTTGCAGTAGTAGCAGAAGAAGTGCGTGAACTTGCAGACCAGTCTGCGGAATCAACAAAGAATATTCAGGATTTGATTGCTAATTCATTGTCTGCGATTGACAATGGTAAGGAAGTCGTTCGCATTGCAGCGGAATCCTTATCAGGAATTACAGAAAGTACACAGCAGATGAATGAAATCATTGGAGAAGTACAGCAGTTAAGTATTGCCAGACAGGAACAATTAGGTCAGGTACAGACATATTCAAAGCAGGTTTTAGACGTTGTTACAGATAATTCAGCAGTATCTGAAGAATGTGCGGCTTCTAGTGAAGAATTATTGGAATACTCATCTTCTTTAGAAGAACGCGTTGATAAATTTACAATTTAAGTAATATTTAAGAAGGGTAAATGTAGGTGGAATCGCTTGCATTTACCTTTTTTGTTGGTGCATCCTGATCTTCAAATGTTTTGGAGTTTCCCCAATAACAGTACAAAGGGAGGGAATAGCAGATATTTTGAGAAAAGGTGGATTTATTAAATTTATATGATATGTAGCAAGGCCGCTTGCTTCTTTTATGAAAATATCGTAAAATAAAATTGTATACAATATAAATGAGAATTCAAAAGGACAAAGAAAATGGTGAATGTAGAAAATTTAACATTTGAATTGCCAAATGCAGAAAATGCATTGCGTCTGGCAAAATATTTTTATATGAGAGATAATAAGACTTGTGACAGTGGAATGTTAGATACGTATTTGTGGAAAGACTACTATAAAGTGCGTGGCTGTACGGTCGATGATAAAGCATTATTGCTTGTGATGGAGGATGAAGAAGGATATTTTACATCGCTTCCATGGTGTGCTAAGGAAGATTTATCTTATTATTTTGGTGTGTTAAAGGAATATTTTAATCAGGTATTAAAGCAACCGCTGAAAATCTATTTTGCGGATGAAGAAGGTGTTCAGGCTTTGGATTTATTAAATAATCCGGAATATCTTGTTGAAGAAGAGGAAGATGCCAGGGATTATCTCTATGATGGAGAAGAACTGCGTACATTACAGGGAAAAGCAATGCAGAAAAAGCGCAACCGTGCGAACAAGTTTCGCAGGGAGTATGAAGGCCGTTATGAATATGTGACGCTTGGTTGTGAGGATAAGGCTGCACTGCATAATTTCTTAGATACGTGGTTTGCAGAACGGGAAGATCAGGAACATGATTCGGCGTATTCATTGCGTGCAGAAAAAGAGGGGATTAAATATATAGCCAATCATTGCACGGAGTTGCCATATCGTGCCGGATGTATCTATATTGACGGGCAACCGAAGGCGTTTTCAGTTGGTTCATATAATCCGAGAGAAAATATGGCAGTCATTAGTATTGAAAAAGCAGATTCAGAATATGAAGGATTGTATCAGGTTATCAATCAGGAGTTTTTGCAGCATGAATTTCCAAATGTAGCAATCGTAAATCGGGAAGATGATTTAGGACTTCCGGGACTTCGAAAAGCAAAGGAGAGCTATTATCCGATTGGATATGCCAGAAAATATAGTATATTACAAAAAAAAATTTAGGATATATATGTTCATCATCATGTTTTGATGAACAATGAAATTAAAATAAATAAGATACAGCGAAAAAATTATTTAATTGTTAAATATCAGACAATTCCAATGAATGATTCTTTGAGAAAGGTGTGAAAATGAATCAGAAAAATGAAATAAAAATTCTAAAGACAATACCAGAAAAGCAGCAGACACGCACACTTTATGAACGAATTTTTCAGGATACGAAGGCGTTTACAGACTTTTATTATCTTGAAAAATGTAAGAATGATAATAGGATTCTTGTCAAAGAAATCAACAAAGAAATTGTTGCAATGGTGCATATGATTCCATATACGTTTCAGATGTGTGGACAAGGAATAAAGAGTTTTTATATTTTTGCAGTTGCTACAGATGAACGGTATCGAAGAATGGGAATGATGCAGCAATTGTTAGATAAAGCACTAGAAGTTGCCAGGCAGGAGCATGCGGCATTTTTATATTTGTTGCCTGTGCATCCAGAAGTATATAAGAAAGCAGGCTATCAGACAATTTGTAATTTTACCTGTTTGCGAGCAGATGAATATGATGATTATACACAGATTCAGGCAAGTTACGATTATTATATTTTGCGCGATGAAGAATATATGCGTCTTGACCGACTGAAGCGTGCAGCACTGATGCAGGATGTGGAAGAAGATACCGGACTTCCGGAAAATGCTGTGATTATGGCAAAGATTGTAGATGTAAAAAAGTTACAAACAGTATTACATTTATCGAATACAGCAACAGGACAAGAAGTCTTAGAAAAATTACGTCAGTTGAAGGGATATGTTTGTGAGGATGTCTGAAAATACGGTGGAAACTATTTGATTAACCATAAATAGTTTCCACAAAGTAGTTATTAAAAAATGAGTATGTTAATCGAATAAAGCAATACCAGAAGGAACTCCTTTTTCATTAGGCTTGTTGATATAATAGGCAAGAATTTGCATTCTATTTTGAACTCGAACAAATTTATGAGCTCCTTTTGTTATTAAAGCAATATATCGAAATTCTTCTATTACAGCAGGAGCATATCCGCAAAATTCTATATCCACAACATTTGCTTTAGCAGAAAAAAATACAGACAATTTATCATCTATATGTTTTAGAGTCTTTAATTTTTGAACGGTATTACTACTGAAATCGACATAACCCAAACCGCATAAAAGTAAAAGGTATTTTAAATATCTCTTCCGAGTTTGGGGGATTTTTACTTCGTCATGATTGGAAATTTCGTTTATCTGTTCAATCATCTTTTGCGTTAAAGTGAGCCCTTGCGTTGGGTTAGGAGCTTTAGATGCGTAGTTTTGTATTGCTTTATCAGTGGAACCGAAAGAAAGTTTATCGTCAAATAGTCCAATGATACTATAAAATATTTTATCAAATTCATTTCGATTATCCGAAAAAGAAATAATGTCTAAAAACTTTTCTTTATCTAAAATAGAATCTAAAAAGGCTTCAAGATGTGTTGCAGGCATTGAGTTTATAATTTCTCCCGCACGAAGTCGTTCTTGATTTTGTAAGAATCTAAAATATTCTCGGATTTGTAAATCAGTTGCATTTGCTATGTAAGTCATTGGAATATTATAAGAAGATATATTGCCTTGAATTACGGCAGGTAAATCTTTGTATTTTAAGACAACAACACCTTTGTTGTCTAGTTTTTTTACAAGTTTCGTTACTTTGTCGTCTGTTACATTTGCTTGTTCGAAATATTCTTTGATGAGATGAATGATTTTTTTTGACCAAATACTTTTGATAACATAATCACCGTCAACAAAAGATTTAATGGTTGTCAATCGTTGTTGACCATCTACAACCTCAGATTTAGCTCCTTTGTTATTAGCATTTTGTAAGACTCTAACACTTATATTTCCAGTTGGATATTGTTTAATAATACTATAAATTAATTTATCTTTAAAGTCATCTTTCCATACATATCCGCGTTGATATATAGGTTGTAAGTCAAGACCACCAAAATTTACAGTTGAGATACTATTTAAAACAGTGCTAATAGGAATTGATGCGTTTGAAAAACTCATTTGATTATTCATAAATAAAACTCTCCTTTTTTAGAAGAATATCAGATGAAAAACGATATGTCAATAGATTCTATAAGAATCAATAATTTTTATTAATAGATTCTTATGAAATTTATTGAATATTGTGATTAATGATGTTGGTATAACTAGAATTAATCAAGCGTGATAAAAGGGAATAGTATGTCATTATATGATGAGTTTAAAGAGTATTTGTTATGGGAAGAATTTGTCAGATAAAATATATGGTTTATCTGATAAAAACATGAAATGATTAATTCAATTCAAGTTCTTTGAATTTGTCCATATACGCAAACAAACGAATCATCGTACGTATTTCATGTTGATGCTCCATAGATAGTCCAGAAAACTGTTCTACAAGAGAAGAGTAATCCTTTGTATCGCTATCTGGTAAATTTTTAGATAATGTATTTATATGAGCTTTGCATGCGCGGATGATCAGTTCGTCTGGATTTACTAAGTAGTGATTACATAGAGCGGCAAAGAGATCATCATCAAGCCGTTTTTCAGCAGTTTCAATCCTGTAAAAATAGTTGATATCGTTATAATTCTAGATTTGGTTTGCCAGTTTATGATGAAGAGAGTGAAGTTGAAAGATATAACATTTATCATGCGTCGATGTTAATAAGACATGCCAATAAAAATTTAACAAGGACCTGTAACGTAAAGTCGCAGATGTAATACGATTATGTTATAATTAGGGAAGAAATTAAAGAATCGAATAAAGAGCATATTTTAAATGCAATAACGGAGGAGTAAACGTGTATACAAACAAAAAAGATGAACTATATGCAGGTTTTCAGACTGCATATGTTGATGGTACATTAGCGTCAAATATGATATATCGGCCACAGTTTATATCGAATAATTATAAAGAAGGTAAGAAGGTATTATCTGCAATTGAAGATGAATTGCGTATGTGTGACCAGTTTCAAATAAGTGTTGCATTTATTACGATGAGTGGAATTACGCCATTATTGCAGACATTAAAAGAGCTGGAACGAAAAGGAATTCCAGGGGAGATTCTTACAACTAATTATTTAAATTTTAGTGAGCCTAGGGCATTAAAGAAATTAAACGAGCTTTCTAATATCACGTTGAAAATGTACGATGTAGAACGAGCAAATGAAGGATTTCATACAAAGGGATATATTTTTAAGAAAGAAGAAATTTATCGAATTATCATAGGAAGTTCGAATATTACAAGTGCAGCATTGACATTAAACAAAGAGTGGAATTCGAAAGTGATTTCAACAGCACAAGGTGAGATGGCACAGGAGATTGTAAAGGAATTCAGGCAACTCTGGGCATCACCATTCACGCTTGATTTTGATGAGTTTTATAAACAGTATCAGCAAAATTATGAGATTATCAAGCATCAGCGTGAAATTGCGAAGAAGGAGCAAGTGCCTTCTATTGAAAAATATACGCTAAAGCCCAATCGTATGCAGGTGCAATTTATTGCAAACCTGAAGAAAATCCTAGAACGGCAAGAAGAAAGGGCACTGTTAATTTCGGCAACGGGTACCGGTAAAACCTATGCTTCTGCATTTGCAATGCGAGAATTAGGGTTTAAACGTGTATTATTTTTGGTGCATCGCGGACAGCTTGCAAGACAGACAAAAGTGTCTTATGAGAATGTATTTGACAAAAATATAACAATGGGGCTTGTTGGTGCAGGAAATCATGATTATGAGAGTGATTATATTTTTGCAACAATTCAGACAATGAACCGAGAAGAACATTTACGTAAGTTTTCACCAGAACATTTTGACTGCATTATATTAGATGAAGCACATCATACAGCGGCAAATACTTATCAGAAAGTGATGTCCTATTTCAAGCCACGTTTGTGGTTGGGAATGACAGCTACGCCGGATAAGAGAGATGATAATATTGAAGGGCGTAACATTTATGAAATTTTTAATCATGAAATAGCATATGAAATTCGTTTGCAGCAGGCGATGGAAGAAGATATGCTATGTCCATTTCATTACTTTGGAATACAGGATATATCAACGATAGAAGATTCTGATTTGAAATCGAAAAAGATAGATGCTGCTGCATTTAATGAACTTACAAGTGAACAGCGGGTGAAACATATTGTTGAACAGGCAGCATATTATGGATATAGTGGTTCACGCGTGAAAGGCTTGATATTTTGCAGCCGTGTTGATGAATCTATAGTATTGTCGAATCAATTTAATCATACAATAAACCCAGAAACTGGAAAGTATTTTCGAACATTGGCTTTAAATGGAAGTGCATCGGAAGAAGAGCGACAAAGTGCATTTGAACGACTTGCGATGGAAGGCGGAGAATCCACAGACGTAGAGCCGTTAGATTATATTTTTTCGGTAGAAATTTTAAATGAAGGTGTGGATATTGTGGAAGTGAATCAGGTAATTATGCTTTGACCGACACAGTCTCCGATTATATTTATTCAACAATTAGGAAGAGGGCTTCGAAAAGCAGAAGAGAAAGAGTATGTTGTTGTTCTTGATTTTATTG